>JACQAK010000101.1 GCA_016194985.1 Bacteroidota bacterium | reverse complement strand
AGCAGTAAGCAAATTGCCGAGCAGTTAGATAACATGCAGAGTGATGACGCTGCCGATGTTATTGCCGAATTACCCGAGAACAGGCAGGAAGAGGTGCTTTCGCACATTGAGGATATTGAACAGGCAAGTGATATGATTTATATTACGGGACCAAGCATCACAGATAAGTTTATTGATATCAATCCAAGTGGCTGCAAAATGCTTGGATATACTAAAGACGAGTTTTTGAAATTGAATCCTATGGATATTATTTTTAAAGAGGACCTTGTAAAAAACCCGATTAAAATCAATGAACTAAAGTCAGGGATTTCTACCAGAAACGAAAGAAGGCTGAAATGTAAGGACGGCAGTGCTGTTGAAACAGAATCGAGTGGAAAAATGCTGGAAGATGGTAACTTTATTGTGTTTGCACGCGATATTACCGAACGAAAAAAGATCGAAAAAGAAATCATTGCGTTGAATGAAAATCTGGAAGCGCGCGTAAGAGAACGTACCCACGAACTGGAAGCATTCTCTTATTCGGTATCACACGATTTAAGAGCACCTCTTCGCGCAGTGAATGGCTATGCACAAATGTTGAAAGAAGACTTTGCACCTCTCTTTAATGAAGAAGCTAACCGTATTATTCAAAACATTAAACAGAATGCCATAAAAATGGGAGCGTTGATCGATGACCTATTAACATTTTCAAGACTCGGAAGAAAAGAGGTGCAGAAAAGAGAAATCGATCTGAATGAAATGCTGGAAGCTATTATTTCTGATTTGAACAAGGTAATAGACCACCATGCAACGATAAGTTTTGGAAACCTTCATAAGGTAAAAGCAGATTATGGCTTATTGTATCAGGCCATTTTTAACCTTGTTTCAAATGGTGTAAAATATTCCTCTAAAAAAGAAAAACCGCTCGTTGAGATTTTCACAAAGGAGATAGGCGATGATATAATTATCTCTATAAAAGATAATGGAGCAGGCTTTGATATGAAATATGTGGATAAATTATTCGGAGTATTCCAACGCTTACACTCACAGGAAGAATTTGAAGGAACAGGAGTTGGACTTGCTATTGTACAAAGAGTTATTTCAAAACATAATGGAAAAGTGTGGGCAGAAGGGAAAACGGAAGAAGGGGCGGTATTTTATATATCATTAACGAATAACTAAAAATAAATTCATGAAATACGAAACGGATATTCTTTTAGTAGAAGATAACATGCATGATGCAGAAATGACTATTCGTGCTTTGAAAAAAAATAATCTCGTGAATAATCTGAAACACCTTAAAAATGGCGCAGAGGCACTTGACTATATTTTTGGGGAAGGAGTTTTTTTTGAACGTGATGTTTCGGATGTTCCTAAAGTTATTTTACTTGATTTGAAGATGCCAAAAGTAGGAGGAATTGAAGTGTTGGGAAAATTGAAAAGTGATGAGAGAACCAAAAGAATACCCGTTGTAATACTTACGTCTTCCAAAGAGGATCCTGATATTCAGACCTGCTATGCTCTTGGAGCAAATAGTTATGTTGTAAAACCAGTTGAATTCGAAGAATTTGTAAAGGCAGTAAGTAATTTAGGATTATACTGGATGATATTAAATCAACCCCCTGTTTAAATTATGGAAACGACAGCTAATAAAATAAAAATACTCCATTTGGAAGATCTTCCTTTTGATGCTGAATTAGTAGAAAGAGAGCTGAAAAACGGAGGAATAGATTTTGAAAAAATCGTTGTTGACAATGAGGCTGATTTTAAAAATGCGTTGGATAGTTTTTCACCGGATATAATTTTGTCAGACCATTCTCTTCCGTCTTTTGATTCGATTCAGGCTTTACAGATTGTAAAAGAAAGAAAACTGCATATCCCTTTTATTCTGATTACATCTACGATGACAGATGAGTTTGCAGTGACAATTATGAGAGGTGGTGCGGATGATTATATTATTAAAGATCGTTTGCATAGAGTTCCCTCTGCTGTATTGAACTGTATAGAGAAATTCAGGTTGGAAAATGAAAAACAAAAATTTCTTGAACAAATTGCTGAAAATGAGATAAGATTTCGGGCGCTTATCGAAAAAAGTGTAGACATGAAGACCTTGTCGTCTGAGGATGGCAAATTTATTTACGGAAGCCCTTCTGTATTTAAAAAATTTGGATATGCACCCGAAGAATTTTTGGATAAATCGGCATCTCTGTTTTTTCATCCGGACGATGTAGCCGACTTTTTAATAAACAGAAATTATATAAAAGAAAGAGCAGGAGCTTCGTTTTCATTTCAATATCGCTTTCTTCACAAAAATGGCACATGGATCTGGTGTGAAGGAACATTGACAAACTTTTTGCATGAACCAGGCATCCATGCTTTTGTATCAAATTTTAGAGATATTTCTGAAAAGAAACTGGGAGAACAACTCAGAGAATTTGATAAAAACAATTTGAGTGCCCTTATTAATAATACGAAAGATCTGATGTGGAGTGTAGACACAAGTTTTAATTTGATTACCTCCAATAAACCCTTTGATGAAATGATTAAAGCCAATTTCGGCAGAGGTATTGAAAAAGGAGATAATGTACTTTCTGTTGTATTTAATGATAAAGAGCTAAATGATAGCAGGAAATTGTATGAGCGGGCATTTTTGGGAGAATCATTCTCAAAGATCGAGTATATTGATTTTCCTGATGAACTTTGGACCGAAACCTCTTATTACCCAATTAGGATAAATGACAAAGTTATTGGCACAGCTTGTCATTCCAGGGATATTACAGAGAACAAAAAAGCCGAACGAAAACTTAAGAACAGCGAAGCCTTTAACCGGGGAATTTTAAATTCTTTGACTTCCCATATTGCGGTAGTTAATTCTGAAGGATATATTTTGGCGGTAAATAATTCGTGGAGAATTTTTGCTAAAGAAAATGGGGATGCCACGTTGCTGAGTACCGGTGTTGGATCTAACTATTTTGAAGTTTGTGAAAAAGCGATCAGGGCCAATGCGGAAATGTCGGTGGAAGCTTTAAAAGGCATCAAGGACGTGTTTAGTGGAATGACCGAAGATTTCTATCTGGAATATCCTTGCCATTCGCCAAGAGAAAAACGCTGGTTTGGGATGCGGGTCATGAAATTTGACAGCGATGAACCCTTAGTTGTTGTTACGCACCAAAACATTACTGAAAGAAAAAATGCAGAGGATGAGATTATTGAAAAGAACATTCAGTTAAAAAGTCTTTTGCAAATTGCACAAACTATCAGAGAAGAGGAACGAAAGAATGTAGCGCGCGAAATACATGATGAACTCGGACAGCAGCTTACAGCTCTGAAAATGGACCTTGATTGGATTTTGCATAAACAAAATAATTCCGATACCAAAGTTGTGAGCAAGTTGAATGAAATGCTGAAAATGAATGATGGTATTATTAATACCGTGAGAAGGATTTCTTCGGATCTGAGACCAGCCATTATTGATGATCTTGGGCTGATAGCAACTATCGAATGGAAATGCGCTGACTTTGAAGAAAAATCAAATATAACATGTCGCTTTTCTTCCACTATCAAGGAAAGAAAATTCAGTAAAAATTTTAGCATCAACGTTTACCGGATCCTTCAGGAAACGCTAACAAATGTTGCCCGGCATTCTGAAGCGACTAAAGTAGATATTTTGGTATCTGGTGACCAAAAAGAATTTATACTTGAAATAAAAGATAATGGCAAGGGTATTAGTGAGGAAAACATAACCAATAACAAAAGACTTGGCATACTCGGAATGAAAGAAAGAGCCGGGATATTGGATGGAGAACTCATTATTACGGGAAACGCTAAAAAAGGAACATCTGTTAAACTAATCTTATCTCTCGAAAATGAATATATTAATAGCTGACGATCATGAACTTGTAAGAGGCGGACTCGCCAGGATTGTATCTGAAGAATTTCCTTCGGCTACTATCCATGAAGTGTCGAACGGAACACAAGCCGAAAAAATGGGACGATGTCAAAAGTGGGATCTTATTATCTCAGATATGTCGATGCCTGATAAAACCGGATTGGATGTATTGAAACAATTAAGATCTGAAGGGATTAAAGTACCAATCCTTATATTGAGTATACACCCCGAAAATCAATATGCATTAAGGGTGTTAAAAGTTGGAGGAAATGGCTACATCACAAAAGACTGCCCAAGAGCAGAGTTTATTAATGCCGTAAGAATTATTTTGAGCGGAAAGAAATATATTTCTCAAGATGTGGCTGAAAAACTGGCATCAAGATACGATGATGATCTGGATAAGGAGCAGCATGAATTGATTTCTGACAGGGAACTACAAGTCCTGAAATCAATAGCCACCGGAAAAACAGTTTCAGAAATTGCGAAGGAATTATCCCTCAGTGTGGCCACAATAAGCACATACCGTAGCAGATTGCTCGACAAAATGAACATGAAAAATAATGCAGAACTAACGTTGTATGCTATTAATAATGGCATAGTATAGTTTAGACTTCCCCTTGTCATTGTTGTAACGACAAAACAATCATTCATACAACTATTTCCACACAGCTCCCCGGGGCATAGCTTTGTATTGTCAATAATTAAATAAATTATACAATACAATGAAAACAACATCTTTAAACTGTAAAGCAATTAGCTTCAGTACAATATTACTAAGCTTACTGATGGCATTATCTGCTTACAGATCTGTTGCGCAAAAAAACACACGATCGATTGAACTTAATCATAATATAACCGGGAGCGGTTTAGGAGAAAACATAGGTCTTGGCATGGGATTTAATAATGGGGATAATACATTATTTCTGGGGGTGAATTTTCAAAGAAAAAATGCCAACCTCTCCGGCATTCAGGCATCCTATAGATACATCATCGGTGCTACGGAGAACGAAAAACTACAGTTATATTTTTCATGCGGCCTCATCTATCATAATTCAGCATTTATGAGTCAGAGATCAATTCAGATAGAACAACAATGTAAGCCGGAAGAAGGCCATCACTATGAGTCCCTTTCGTTTAAAGTCATTGAAAGCTATAGCGCATTAGGACTAAAGCTTAATCATTCAAAAAAAATAAGTACAACATATAGTGCAGGATTTGGAGCATATGAGACATTGAATAAAAATTATGACAAAAGAATGTACAGGCAAAAATGCGCACCGGCACTTCAATTTCAATTTGCACTTGTCTACCATTTAAGTAAATAAGGATCGAAACAGAACTAAATAAAAAACAAAATGAAAAGAGAAGAAATGTTGTCAGCTAAGCAAATATTAATTGTAGAAAACGGCTCCATAAACCGGGATATGGTTTCCGGAGTTCTTCAAAAGGATGGAGTGGTAGTGAGATATGCAAATAATATGGATGCGGCTTTATTTGCTTTAGTGAAAACTAATCCCTTTCTTATTGTAGTTGACATGGTTCTGCCAAAGCTCAATGCTCATTCATTCAGCGATAGTTTAAAAAACGATATCAACACAAATCATATAAAGATCGTTGCATTTGCAAAACAACTATTTACACTGCCCATAGTTAAACCATTTGATGGTTTGATCTCTACGGAAGGGAAAGAAGAAGTGCTTATAAATGGAATTATATCTTATTTGGAAAACTAATATTAGTTGCAATTATAATTTAAATAATTAAAGAGAATGAAAAGGTTTAGTAAACTAATCGTTATCGGAAATATTTTATTTCCCTTATTATCTCAGGCACACACCCTACCCAAGAAAGATTCAACAGAAGATATAGAATGCCTGAAAGTAGTAGGCATTGCCCTGGACGAAAAAGGATTTGCTATTGACGGTGTTGAAGTAAAACTGTTTAAGCAAAACGACATGATGGAACAAATTGAAATTACCAGTGTTGAACATCATACCCATAGTTTCAGCTTCATGCTCGAATCAAATTCGTATTACACGATTAAGGTTTCTAAACCCGGATTCGTAGAGCGCAGTGTGGGTTTTTATACTGAATTGCCGGAGGACACAGAAATGGACGAAAAATTTCTCTTCGAATTTGAAGTGGTACTTTTTAAAGAGAAGAAAATGGATGATTATTACCTCGATTTCCCTATAGCACTTATACATTATAATAAAGAAACAAACAGATTTGAGAACGCTGAAAAGTACACAAAATACATAAAGGAAAAGATCAAAGAAGCAGAAGATTCCTCTAAAGCAAAAAATGAATTGCCGAAGAAGGACATGGCAAATAATTAAAGAGAGGCGCCACTTATTTCTCACAAATAAGTTCAAAGTTAACAACTAAAAATAATACATGATGGCAACATTAACAACATACTTAACAGCCAGGAACATGTTAGCACATGATTTCTCTAAATTGTTATATCATCGAAATTCTCTTTCAGGCAATTATGATTTAAGAAATGGAGTAGCCAATTTAGAGATTCTGAATCAGTTGGAATCTCACATTGAGATTTTTAACAAATCGGCTTTACTCTCTATTTCTGACCTGAAAGGAAATATCATTCATGCCAATGAGCTTTTTTGTGAAACATCCAAATATAGTTTGGAAGAAGTATTATATAAACCACATAGTATTATACGTCATCCTGACACTCCCGCTTCCGTGTTTAAAGATATGTGGCGTACAATAGGAAAAGGTAAAGTATGGAAAGGAGAGTTGAAAAACAGAGCAAAAGACGGAACAGACTATTGGGTCATCGCTACTATCGCCCCGGTTATGGGATCGAACGGTAAACCAATAAAGTACATAAGTGTAAGGTATGATATCACAAAACAAAAACAAGCGGAAGAAGAGCTTCGAATAGCAAAAAAGAATATTGATAATGAATTGTTCGAAAACCTGGCCTATGCAAAACATATTCACAGCTCTTTTCTGGGAACTAATGAAAGCCTCAATATTGGCGACGACTCTTTTTTAATATATAAAGCCTGTAAGATCATCAGTGGGGATTTTTATAAGATTGAACAAAAGGGAAATAAATTAATGATTGTTGTTGGAGATAGCACAGGACATGGCATCTCAGCCTCTTATATTTCTATTTTAGCATTGAATATTTTATCCAGAGTAACGAGGTTTTGCTGTGAAAATCCGGCAAAGATTCTCAAAATGATAAATCATGAGCTGAATAAGATGACACATTATAATAAAGACAAACAGCTTACCGAATCAGCAGATATGATTGTTTGTTGTCTCGACAAAGGATTGTTGAAATTAACCTATGCATCTGCACGGATGCGTGCATTTATTGTCAGAAATGGATCGATTATGTTACTGGAAAAAGAAAAATGTTCTATTGGTACATTATCTGGTGACGATTTTAAAATCACAAATCAAACCGTTCAACTGCAAAAAGGAGATTGCTTATACATCGCCTCGGATGGGCTATCAGATCAACTGGGAGGAGTCAGAAACAAATGCATTGGCTTTAAGTCGATACGGGAAATTGTGCAAACATTGGATGGAATCTCGATGCAGGAACAAAAGAAAATTCTGGAAAAAGAGTTAATTACCTGGCAGGGGAATAACGAACAAACCGATGATATTACTGTATTTGGCATACGAATATAATTTAAGGGTATGTCACTTACATTCTTTAGAGCGATGAAAATCCCTTTGCTCTATAAATAAAACAAAGGACGTATAATGAAAAATCACTACTTTAGTGATTAATGAAAGTAACTAAGTTATTCAACGATTTTTTTGAAAGCGAAAAAGCAGGGGGCCTAATATTGCTGTTTGCAACACTTCTTTCGTTGGGGTTGGCTAATTCATCCTGGCAGAATAGCTATATAGGCTTTTGGAACTATGATATCGGAGGACATAGCATTGCCTATATCATTAATGATGGATTGATGGCTATTTTCTTTTTATTGATTGGCCTGGAATTGGAACGGGAAATTTATCATGGGGAATTATCCAGCATCAAAAACGCCTCGCTGCCCATTTTTGCAGCTATAGGAGGAATGATTATTCCGGCCCTTTTATTTTTAGTATTAAATTACGGAACAACAACGCAGGCAGGAGCCGGTATTCCTATGGCAACAGATATCGCTTTTGCTATTGGTATTTTATCCTTATTAGGAAACAGAGTACCCGCCTCTTTAAAAGTATTTTTAACGGCCCTGGCGGTGATGGATGATTTAGGAGCCATCATTGTGATCGCGATATGTTATACCAATTCACTGGTTCTTTCTAATTTGTTTATGTCCTTAGGAATTTTTGGAGTATTACTTGTTTTGAACAGATGGAAGGTTCGCAATTTAATTCCCTACTTGATAGGTGGCGTGGCCATGTGGTACTTTATGTTAAACTCCGGGGTTCACGCAACCATTACCGGTGTATTGTTAGCCTTTGCCATCCCGTTTGGTAATGGAGAGGAAAGATCAACATCCTTTATTCTTCAGCATTTTTTGCATAAACCTGTGGCTTTTTTCATTTTACCGGTTTTTGCACTGGCCAATACCTGCATACCGTTAGGTACCAATTGGCAGGAAGGATTAGGTCAAACAAACAGTCTCGGAATTATTCTTGGGCTTGTTGTTGGAAAACCTTTAGGCATTTGTCTTTTTTCATTGATTGGCGTCAGTCTTGGTTTTTGCGCGCTGCCTATTGATCTAAAATGGAAACACATTATCGGCGTAGGTTTTTTAGGAGGCATAGGATTTACGATGTCCATTTTTATTACACTCCTGGCATTTGACACTAATGAAACAGTGAATAATTCAAAAATCGCCATTCTACTGGCCTCTTTTATAGCTGGCACCATAGGATTTATTTGGTTGAAATTGGCTCTAAAGAAGAGAGATGACGATAACACATTTAATATCCACGAGATGATTAATTAATTGGCTGACCGAGTTATTTGCAGGTGACCAGTACAGTATTTTCTTAATTTCACATTCAGATTACCTGTATTGATTTAAAAACTCAACAGGTGTTTTTCCTGAATTCTTTTTAAAGAAACGCGAAAAATAGGAGTTGTCGTCATACCCTAATTCCGCGGCAACTTCCGATACTGTGTGTTTGGAATGGATCAACATTCTTTTTGCCTCCAAAACAATGCGTTCAGCAATTAATTCAGAAGTGGTTTTATTTAAGCACTCTTTACTGATTCTGTTCAAATGCTTTTCACTTATGTTCATGAGGCTTGCATATTCATGCGGGTATTTTTTAGTTTTAAAATGCGCATCGATGTATAACTCCAGCTTCCGAAGTTTTAGCAGATAGGTTTCATTTTCTATTTGTGTGGTAGCCTGATAATGTCTGGTTAATTCTATATATATTAATGTGATCAACGCGTGAATTTTCTCAAACTTAAGAAGTTCTTTTTGCTGATACTCTTCTACAATGGATTTAAACACAAGAGAGAGGGATTCAGCTGTTTTTTTCTTTAAGGAGATCAACGGCGGATTATGCATGGAACTAAAGAACGGGTAATCAAGAACGCTGGCCACTGTAAACCCTTTGTCGTAAAAATCCCTGGTGTGAAAAAACACATACCCGTCAATATCTTTCGACAAGACCCAATGATGCATCTGTCCGGGAGTCATCATAAATACAGTTCCGGGTTTTATATCGTAGGTATGAAAATCTATTTCATGTGTCCCGCTTCCTTTGGTAAATAAAACCGTTAAAAAAAAATCATGCTTATGTGCTGAACTAACAATATGATGATGTTTAATGTGTGGAACAAAATGATTGGCATACACATCTTTATCGTCTGAAGCCCCTTTAAAATGCTGAATCTGATATATCGGTAGTATTTTACTCATCAATCAAAGATACTAAAATGTCTTTATTGTCCTATACAAAGCGTATTTAATTAAAGCCTGTTACAAACCAATTAGTTACCTTTGATCTATAAAATCAATTGGAATGAATGCCATGGAAAAGCAGGAACCATTAAAGGGAAATTTGGTAAGTCGTATTTTGCACGAAAAATGTCCGAATTGTGGAAGAGGAGAGGTATATGAAAAAAAGAAAACATTTTTTGAATTACCGGTAATGAAGGAACGCTGCAATGTATGTAATTACTACTTCGACAGAGAACCCGGTTATTTTATAGGAGCAATGTACATCAGTTATGGCTTGGCAGTTTTACAGGGTATTTTAACATTCCTCATACTTTATTTTTTCTTTCCTACTGTGCCCACTATTTGGGTGGTTTTAATTATTCTGGCGGTTATTCTGGCCTTTTCTCTTAAAAACTACAAGCTTTCCCGTATTATTTATATTCATATATTCCCTTACTAGGAAGGCTTTTAAATTAACTAACGTTGTTCCCGGATAATGTAAGTGGTTACTTTGTATAGAGGGCGTTTCCGCCGGAAGGCGGACCGGGCTTTTCGTTCCAATCTTTTACTCCATTTCATGACGTAAAAGGATTTCCACTGCAATCCCTAACGCAGATATGAATATACTTACGACATTTCATCTGTGCAAGACCACAATATCTTCGGGGACGAAATCCCGATCCGCTAATAGACTGAAATGCCTCTCTATCAAATAATCCCACATTATTTTAATGAATCAAAAAATAATGTGAGGTTATTTATGGAAAGGGTTGGTTCATAGCATCTCAATTCTAAAAAACAATAGTTATGGAAATTTCAATTAAAAAACCATGTCACGAAAACTGGGAGGCAATGACTCCGACCGAGCAAGGTGCATTTTGTGGAAAATGCGTAAAAACAGTCATAGATTTTAGTTCAAAATCATTGGATGAGATTAAGCAGTTTTTTGCAGGGAAGCAGAACGAAAAAATCTGCGGCCGTTTTGAAACATCGCAATTAACCTCATTGAGCTTTGATGCATTTTTTAGGGAATTCAAAGGCTTTAATTTTACCAAACGCTTTGCTGTGATCTTATATTTTACATTTGGCATGTGGTTATTTGGTGCTTCATCTGCGCTGGCGCAAACTCCTGAACATGTAAAGGGCGATATAAAAGTAGATCATACAATTATGGGCGGGGTAAGAGCGATGCCCACGGATACAACGAAACAATGTACAAAGCCCAATCCGCGCAACACCAATAAAGCAGTTAAAGGGAAAGTAGCTGTTATACAGCAAAAGCCCATAGAAGAAACTGTAAAAATGGGTGAGGTAGAAGCATTGCCGCCAAAAAAGGAAGCTACTAAATCCCAAAAGCCCAAACCAAAGAATAAATAATAGTCTTAAACACAAAGCCCGGTGTATAATAACATATCGGGCTTTGTGTTTGCCAATTATTCTAAATACAGGTAATTTATCTCAAAAAATTAAAGGGCACTTAGTATCTTTATACTTTTTTCCGCAACATGCCCTTTAAGCCCATACAGCAACTAAATACTGTTTTAAAGCAAGAGTATTTTGAATCAACTATTAGTTGGGCGTTACGTGTGGTGCTGGCATTAAACGTGCCCTTAATAGTTATTCCGTTCTGGAAAGGGTTTTCTTACGAAGTTATCTGGGCAGCGTTTGGAGCCTATATGCTGGCGCTGATAGATTACAGAGGACCGCATTATAAAAAAATAATGATCCAATCTATTGAGGGCGGATTGATTTTTATGTCGGCTATTGTGGGAATGAATGTAGCCAACTCCGTCACGGCATCCGTTATTGCCATGTTTGTGATTGGGATGTTTGCCGCTCTTATCCGTAACTGGAGCAGTTATGGCGCCAGTGTTGGTGTGGCGGTAGGATTCTTCTTTCTGTTCGGGTTATCTAATCCGGTTTCCTTTAACGAATCGTTGCAATACGGATACTATGTATTGGCCGGCGCTATATGGGCCATTTTAATTACCATTATCTCTTTTCCTTTTAGTCCATCAAACCCGGTGCGACGTTCGGTGGCAAAAATATGGAAAGCCAATACTGATTTTTTGGATGTGTTGATTCAAAAGCATGCTTCCAGCGAAAATACCGACAGTGTTGTGATCATTGAGAAGGAAGTGGCTATAAGAGAAAGCATCGATCAATCCATTAAATTATTTGCGAGAAGAGAAAGTAAAAAAACAAGATTAAAAGCTCAGCACTATGATATGATGATGGAACTGAGGAGAACTTCCTCTTTATTTGGAGCAACATTGAATACCATACACGAAGAGCTTGAAACGCTTACAAATCCCGAATTTCAAAAGATCAGAGATTCGGTGTTGTACAAAACCTTGTCGGCCTTAGGGCAAGCAAGTGCCCGGTTATCTATTGTTATGTTTACTTTCAGAGCAGAGGATCTCACACTGGCAAAAATCAGAACAAAACGTTGCGAGATCGCTATCAGATTATTGAAAGAAGCCTGTGATGATTTACGGTTGTCGGATACTGAAAAAATTGCAGTGGGGCACTTTATAGGAACATTGCATAAATCACATCAATATCTGGAATTAGCGATCACACAGATAGAGGAAAAGTTAAAGCTTACAAAAAGCGATTATCTCGAAAATTATAAACTGTCCTTCAATAATTTTTTGATCGGTATGAAGCCACGTGCTTTAATGGAATTAATTCGTGAGGCCTTTAACATTAACTCACAACATTTCACCTATGCGCTGCGGGTAGCCATAGGATTGAGTTTTGGAGTATTTGTGTACAAGTTTTTTAAAATCGATCATGGCCATTGGATTTCGTTAACGATGATGATTGTGATACAGCCGTATTTTGGAGCTACCCGCAAAAAAGGAATGGAACGTATTGTTGGCACTGTAGCGGGCATTGTATTGGGAGGCGCCATTATGTTATTACCACTGCCACACGAAGCATTTGTTGGGTTATTGGTCGTGGTCTCTTTTTTTGTAGCTTACTTTTTGCGTAACAATTATAAAGTGGGGGTGTTTTTTGTAACCATTATGATGGTGGTGCTGATGCAAATCTCACAACAGCATTCGTGGGAACTAATTGGCTGGAGGGTTTTGTCTACGCTGATCGGCGCATTTTTGGCCATTATTTTAAGTTATGTGTTTTGGCCCGTATGGGAAAACAAACGATTCCCTTTGCTCATGGAAAATGCCCTGTTGCAAAACAAAAATTACCTGGCTCAAATTATTAAATTGTATACAGGCGAAGCCCCTGTTGGAGAGTCGTGGAATAAATTTCGGAGAGTGGCCGAAGCAGCTAATAATGATGTGTTTGCTTCGGCACAGCGTATGGTAGAGGAACCGGAGCATATCCAAAATCAAATGGATCTGTGTTTTGCAATGGCAGGAATTACTATTCGTGTGGCACGCGAAATTACCTCTTTGGCATTGGTCACAACCGAAAAAGAAAAAGCAAATGTAGCCACTGAGCTCTCACAGTTTCTCATTCAAATTTCCATCATTTTTGACTGGGCATCGTCTCATATACAGAAACCTGCAATTCCCTCTAAAATGCCTGATTTCAGTGCCATTAAAGAAAGTTTGAACGCGGCCTCGTTTTCTGCTAGCGGGCAAACACGATTCATCAGGGTAGAACTCGAAAAGATACTATTCGAAATGGAAACCTTATGTTTATTAATTAAGGAGAAAAAATACAGCAGATAATAACAGGGCGATTTATCGGGATCAGATCCTAATCCAAGCGTAAGTTAGTTGATCCGATCACAACACCATCACAGGTAACCTCAATAATGTAATTACCCGGTACTAGTTTATCTTTTCCTTCACAATAAGTAACACCACTCACTTCAGTATTTGCGTAGTTGATGGAAACCTTTCCGGCATAGTAACCGGTTGATTTATTAAAGGTAAAAGAGTAATTGTCGTCATAGCTTTTGGCCATTTCTTTTCCATCCTTTTTGAATAGTGGCATTCAGATCTTCTTTTTCTTTGTTTAAAGTGGTGATCTTGCCTTTTTCACTGTCTAATTCTTTTAAGACATTATCCTTTTCAATGATCAATGTTTTATTCAAGGTACCTAATGAATCAATGGTTCTTACATATCCTCTCATGATCTGGCGTAAGGTTTCAGATTCTTTTTTAAGTTTGGAAATAATATACGCATCTCCCTTGTGTTTTTCAGCATCTTCCAATAATTGCGCAATCTCTGCTTTTTTTGCGTCGATCTCAGCTTGCAATGCTTTATCACTGGTTTGTAAATTACCGTAATCTTTTTGTAATTGTAATAATTCGTTCTTTACATTATCGCGCTCCACAATCACCTGTTCTTTCACAACGATTTCGTTAGCCGCTTTGTTTTTTTCCTGCGTATACATCCAAAACGTTACGCCATTAGTAATTGCTAATAGTGCAATTAATACCCATAATAAGCCTGATTTTTTACGATTTTCGTTTGATGTATTCTCTTCCATTTTATAACTTGTATTTGTCCCAAAATTAGTATAAAAATAAAGCCCTTTAGTGAAAGTTTTTCACTAAGGGCTTTTAATTAGTTTATTTTAACGGTTGAGAGCTTACTGAGTTATGCCTAACTTTTTGGCAATGGCCGCAGGTAAAGCTTTTTTATGTAACATAATGCTGGTGGTTTTATACAACACGTAGCTTTCGGATGCATAAAAATAACCATCACATTCATTTCTGTCTTTTCCCCATGAGTTTTTTACGATATAGTAAGGCGTTGAATTTTGATCTTTCACGATTCCTACAACGTGCATTCCGTGGTCGTCCTGAGTCTCATAATTATCAAAAGCCAACTGACGGTTTTCCTGTGTTACTTTAAATTGTGCATGTGGTTTTTTAACCAGCTCTGCTTTTTCTTCATCACTCATCTCCGAAAATGGCATTTCAGGCACAATCGCTAATCCGTCTTTAAAACGGAATCCTTTTTCGCTCACATCAGCAGCCCATGCAAAGGTAAAGCCGGTATTAATGGCATGTTGCATGACTTCCTGAAATTCATTCAAGGGTAAGTTATACATTTGATCCCAATTCCAGTTGTCAGGTACTTCCAGCGTAAACTTACTATAAAAGGGGTGATGAGTAAATGATGTAATGAATACATAGTCGTCCGGATTAATGCCTGTTGCTTCCGCATACGATTTTGGCGTATACTCTTTTCCTTTATAAGTAAATTTTTCGGGAGCCTTCCCTAAAAAAGCATCACAGGTGCTTTCTACGGCCTGGTGCATGGCTTCAAAATCAATTTTATTGTTTTTATCATCTGCAACGGCAGAGGTTATACCTTTTATAGAAGCTTCTAAAACTGAGTGATTATGAGGTTCTTTAGGATTTTTCTTTCCGGGGTAAACTTCTTCGGGCACTAAACCATATCTTCGCATCACATTCACCACATCAGAAAATCCACCGCCTTCAGCCATATTGGCTCTGCCATGCATGCGTACATAATTATCCGCTTTTAACGGATATGCTTTGCGGGCAATATACATTTCAGCAAAATTAAAATCTTTGCCCTTTCCCATTCTGATCAATTCGCTTTCAAAAAACGACATAGAGGAAAACGACCAGCAGGTTCCTGTTTGCCCTTGATTTTGAACAGCATTAGCGTCTAAACTTTTTACAACGGTAAATTTATAGTCGCTACCTTTCATATTGGTTAACGGACCCTGATAAGGAGCTTGTTGTGCCTGACTAAATGTTAGCGAACAAACAGCCAGTGCAGATAAGAATAAATGTTTCATATGAATTGATTTTGTTAGGATAAAAGTAAATATTAAGAAGTAAATCTGCAGTAATAAAGTGTTAATTGGTTTTATAACCCGTTAATTGGCTTGTTTAATATATTTAAGCAAAAATGATAGTTCAAAAATAGTGAATACAACATACTGTATCATAAAGTGACAGGTAAAAGCCAGGGCCTGTGGTTTATTAATAAGAGAATAAATGAACACAAATATCATACAAGCCAGTAAACGTGCCATGCTCATGGCCAGTGTTTTAAATACAAATTCTTTGGATTGCTTATCTCCTTTGGTAAGCAATGCGTTTACCCCTAAAGTGCTTAATGCAAAAAACACGGTTGGGATCCAGAAATGAGGAGTATTAAAATATCTGTTCGGAATCTCGCTGAGGCCGTAGGATAATAATAGAGCACCAAGGCACACGGAGAAAAACCGGATATAATATTTTTGTTGATTTTGCATAATTGTATTGTATAACCCTCCATTAAAAACACATAGATACACAGGTTTTTGAGTTAAAAGTTCCTGCAGGGCTATATTATTTTCCTGGTTTGATAAAATCCTTTAACACGATATACATGGCCAGACCTATGGATACTAAACTTAAAATAATAGTGAAAACAGGAGTTGTATTTTTATAATACTCGTCCAGTTTATATCCCCCATAACAACCCCCGCCAATGATAAGCGCCATTTGAATTCCAAGGGCACTATATTTGGCATAGGCATTAAGCGGTTTTGGTGGCTGTTTCTCTGGATTCGTTGACATTAGAAATGTTTTTTACAACAGCCCCCATGTTGCAGGTACCTGTAAAGGTTGCGTTAGGTTCAATTGATATTTTTCCTGTAACGATATCGCCCAGTAATTTTGCGCTGGCTTTTAAAGAAAGGAGTTCACTCACACTTACTTTGCCATGAATTTCGCCTGATACATCTGCATTCTGGCAGATAACATTTCCTTCAATGTTTCCGGAAGGGCCCACCACTAACTTCCCGGAAATAGAGATATTTCCTTTTAAGGTCCCATCAATTCTCACATCGCCATTCGAATTAATATCACCGGTAATAGAGGTTCCGTTTCCTATTAAGTTAATAGACGAGCTATCAACAGCCGAAGATTTATTTACTTTTTGAAACATGTTATTGTTTTTTGATTGACGAATATATAAAATTACTTCTGTAATTTATAGTGATCTTCGAAAAAAGGTTGGTAATAACTTACCTGCTTCTTTTTGTAAAACCGCGGCAAATTATCGGCTGAAATGGCCATTAATGTAAAGAATTCTACTTTTACTTTGCCCGAAAACACTGTTTTATCCTTTTTTAGATCGTCTATATACTGAAGCGCCTCCTGTGCATTTTTAAAGGTTTTAATGGTGGTGATCTGATTGGCGTTGCCAAACAAACTACTGGATATATTCAGATCTGCATTACTGTAAAAATTATTATTATAATCAGCCAGAGACGCTTTAAAAGCATTAGCAACAGGCGCATCATCAGGGCAAATCGCAATAACAAAATGCTCAGCATTCAAATTCAGACTAAAGGTATCGGTATTATTTACAGCGCCATCTGCAGAGGTCCCGTCGGCAGGATGTTTCAGATTATATAATACTTCCAATATATTTTGAGCCTGTGTGCTCACCGGATCTTTTGGATATAAAACCTGTATGTTTTTCAAGGCAGATTCCAAAGAGTCAGCCCCTTTCAATTTGCCGATACACATTGCTTTTATAAATGCAAATTTTCCGGCAAAATCGTTTTTACCAAACTTGGTCTCCGACTCATTAGCTTTATTATATGCCGCGCTGTAATTACCCGAAGAGTATTCGTTGTAGGTGTCTGTATAAAACAATTCCACTTCTCCTTTTTGAGCATTTTTGTCGGCAATATATTTTGGATTTTTAATAATCTGAACATATTCACTGTTTGGATATTCATCAAACAATTTATTCTTATAGTAATCGGCCTGAGATTGATTTTTTACAGAAGTAAAGATCCGGTAAAGTTGAAAATAGGTAGCCATGCGGTATTTATGATCGGCATAACGCTTATTCAATTCTTCATATGTAGCAATGGCTTTTTTGTTGTTATTCAGCTCTTCCTTATACGTACTCGCTAAATTGTAATAAGCATCAATAATTATTTTATCTGATTTTTTAAGAAGAGAATCAGATAATGGCAAATCTTTCAGATAAGAATCGATAGATTTTTTGGTGGAAGAAGCGGATGAATTTTTAGGATTTTTACCATTGCCCCCGTCGGCCTGCTTGGTTGAATCATTCGTGGCAGGAGATGTTTGAGATTCGAAAGCCAGGGCTTTTTGGCTTCTTCTCCAGTTGTCCTCTAATTTTCGATTACCCCATTTTTTTATGAAGTCATTGATCCCAAAACTTAAGGTAGTTTGATTATAAAAATACCAGTCTCCTTTTACGCCGGTGCTCATGCTGGGTAATCCATTGTTTGGTAAGGGGCTTGAATTGGAACCTTGTGCTGCCAGAGCCTCTGCTTCTTCTTTTTTTCGCTCTTCATCTGCCGCTATTTTATCAATCATCTTTTCAATAAAACGGGTTCTTTCGCTCTCACTCATTTTAGCAATGCGTTGTAAGCTGTCTTCGCGCTGAATGGTGCGGATATATCCGATCAATGTTTCCAGAGTTTCTTTTCGTTTGCTGATGACCTGATAATCTTTATAATCTTTTGGCAAGGTGATCATTGTACTGTCGTAGTAACCACCGGCTGCTGTATAGTTTGCCTGTTCAAAGCTTAATTCTCCTAATTTCAGATACGATAAGGCTTTTTGTTTAGGGTTTTGAGTACTGTTTTTTACGGAGAGCTGGTAGTTGGTAAATGCCATCTCCTCATTCTTTTCTTTTTCGGAGATCTCTCCTAATGTGTAGTAAATAATATCCAGATATTCTGTATTTTTTACATCACGGGTCATCTTCAATAAGTCGCGTTTCAGTTTGGCTACATTACCGGATGATACATCGGCTAACCGCGCCTGTTTCATTTTTGCATGAAACACCAGCTCATAATCGGGTTTTAAGGAGATAACTTTTTTGTAGAATTGAATGGCTTTTCTGTTCTCTTTTTTCTCTTCATACAACTGTGCTAAGATAAAAGAGTAGCGGGCTCTTGTTTTTTTAGAAGGACGGCCTTTAATACGGGTAATGAATTTTGAAAAAGCATTATCCTTTTTGGTATCGCCGCCTTTTAAAGCATTTAGTAAAGCCGCTTCAGCTTCCTTATACATGCCCCTTTTGATATAATAATCTGCCTGAACCGCTGGCAGCTCCTTTTTGGCGTACTTGGATATTTTTTTGTCTTCTTTTAATAACCCAATAATCGGTTCTGCCTGCGAGGGTGCACCAAGTTCATTATATGATTTGGCTAACCATATCATGGCCTTGTATTTATCTCTCGATTTGTAACTTCTGATCACATATTCAAACGCTTCAATACCCGAGAAAAATTCACGTTTATAGAAATGCGAAATACCGATCACGTTCCAGTTATTATCGATCCATCTTCCGGCAGTGGTAATTTCGGTACCTTTCTTTTTGTCTTTGATGGTGTGGCGTTGAATACAATTAGAGGATTTCTTGATGGCCTTGTCAAATTCAGGAAAAGTAGCTTTGGCGCTTTCATTATTAGGAATTAAGAACACAGGAAGGATTCTGTCGTAATCGTACTTGTAATTTGCTCTTATTTTTTCTTCGCCCTCTTTAATACTCTCCGTGGCATAATAATACCCATTATAACGGGCGGTTAAGTTGTGGTAACCCCTGTGAATAAATGTATTTTTGTTGGTCTTACATCCCGATAAAAGAATAAAAGCAACAAAGAACTGAAGTATGTATGTGTATTTAGATTTCAAAAAATAAGGTGCAAAAATAAGCTAATAACGACAAAATCGTAAATTTAGTATATTTTTGTGTCGAACGTATGTCTGAAACCAAAAATAGTCGTTGGAAAATATTTACCGATCAGTTACGCAATAAGTATCGGTTGGTGATTTTGAACGATGATTCTTTTGCCGAAAAATTTTCTTTGAGACTCTCACCTCTCGGGCTGATCATTTTGCTGGGATCGGTGACTATTGTTATGACAACCCTTGTGATTAGCCTTGTAGCCTTTACGCCGCTGCGCGAATATATTCCCGGATACGGAAATGTGGATGATCGAAAAGATATTTTAAAATTAAGTGCCAAAACCGACTCTTTGGAAAACACATTGGAATCAAGAGATTGGTATATTAACAATTTACTGAATGTTTTTTCAGGTAAAACAGAAGGTAAGACGCCCAAACCTGCAAAAGATTCGACGGGCAAATATGCCAATATTGATATTAAGCCCAGCGAACAGGATTTAAAGCTACGTACAGATATAGAAACCAATCAGTTAGAGTCTACCAGCAATAAGGTTTCGGCCAATAAACTCAATACATTAAGCAATTTCTTCTTTTTTACTCCTCTCAAAGGGATTATTACAACATCCTATAACTTAAGAGAAGAACATTTTGGGGTAGATATTGTAGCCAAAGAAAATGAATTGATAAAAGCCACGCTGGACGGAACGGTTGTGTTTGCCGGATTTACTTCGGAAGATGGCTATGTTATTCAAATACAGCATACTAACAACCTTACCAGCGTTTATAAACATTGCTCGAACATTACTAAAAAAACCGGAGATTACGTAAAAGCCGGTGAGCCTATTGCTGTGGTGGGCAATACCGGCGAAAGCAGTAAAGGACCACATTTGCATTTCGAATTGTGGTATAATGGTTTTGCCATTAATCCACAGGATTATGTGGTGTTTTAGTGTTTCCTGAAAAAATTCAACAGATTATGGAGATTCTTTGTCTAAAAGTCGAAAAAAAGTTTCGATTTTGTCAATTTATCCCTACATTTGCACCCGAATTTTAAAGCTTACAAATACCTTTTTTCGTAATGACTAGTAAAATTAATACATACAAACGCTTTTTCAGTATCTTTTTATTGATATTTTCCCTGTTCATGGGATTTTCCACAAATTTATCGGCATCAGAACCTCAGGAAGAAGGGGCTGAACAAGCCCATGTTGAAGCAGCGGCTCCCGGACATCAGTCTCATGAAGAGAATGGCCCGGTAGATATTTCTGCTATTGCTATTGAGCACGTATCGGATGCGCACTCATGGCATTTTTGGGGAGAAGGTCATCATTCCGTTTCTGCACCATTACCGGTTATTTTAAAAACTAACAATGGAATTGTGTTTTTTATGTCTTCAGAGTTCGATCATGATAATGAAGGTAAAGTAGTGGTAGAAAAAAACGGAGAACGCTTTGTGATGTTTGAAGAAAAAATTTATTACGCCAACGAAGTCCCAAATGAATATGGACAATACATTACTCCAATTATTGATGAAAAAGAAGTGGGTGTATCTAATGCAGCCCCTTTGGATTTTTCAATTACCAAAAATGTAACACAAATGTTTTTATCGGTTCTTGTGATCTTATGGATCTTTACTTCGATTGCCAAAGCTTACAAAACACAAGGCGTTACTTCTGCTCCAAGAGGGAAACAATCATTTTTTGAACCATTAATCTTGTTTGTACGTGATGATATTGCCAAAGGAAACATTGGTCATGGCTCTGAAAAATTTGTACCTTATTTATTAACGGTATTCTTTATGATTTTAATTAACAACGTGTTTGGTATGATTCCAATCGGAGCCAACTTAACAGGTAATATTGCCTTCACATTAGTATTATCTGTGGCAACTATGATTGTGACGAATATCAATGGTAACAAAAATTACTGGTCTCACATTTTCTTACCACATGCGCCAAAAGCTATTTGGCCGATTTTAATTCCAATTGAGATCGTTGGTATTTTAACAAAACCCTTTGCCTTAATGATGCGTTTATTTGCAAACATGACAGCGGGACACATTATCATCATTTCATTAGTAGGTTTGATCTTTGTATTCAAAACAATTTATATTGCACCGGTTTCTGTTGCATTTGCGTTATTTATTGATGTATTAGAGTGTTTAGTTGCATTTTTACAGGCATATGTATTTACCATGTTAACAGCCTTGTTTATTGGATCGGCAGTAGCAGATCATAATGAAGATGGAGCTCATAACGAAGATGATGAGAAACTGGTAGCAGGACACTAAGAATTTAAAGATTAATTAATAACCAATAAAAACAAAAACAAATGACAGGTAGTATCGCAGCAATCGGAGCAGGCTTAGCAGTAATAGGCGCTGGTATCGGTATCGGACAAATTGGTGGACACGCAATGGATGCCATTGCACGTCAACCAGAAGCTACTTCGAAAATTCAAACAGCTATGATCATCGCTGCAGCCCTTGTAGAAGGTGTTGCATTATTCGGTGTGGTAGTTGCTTTAATGTCGAAGTAATCTTCAACAAACAAATCAAAGCCATTACGGTTGGTAATGGCTTTGATTTAAATTATTTGGTTAAAAATTACTCGGAACGCTTGCCAGTTCGGGCGAAGTCGGGAACAAAAACAGAGTACAACTAAAAACAATATAAAATGAACTTATTTATTTTAGGAAGCTTAATCGAACCAGCAGTTGGTTTAATATTCTGGACAACTATTACGTTTGTCTTATTACTGATATTATTGGGTAAATTTGCCTGGAAGCCGATCTTAAATGCTATCAAAACCCGTGAAAAAGGAATTGAAGATGCGTTGGCCAGTGCAGAAAATGCATTGAACGATATGCGTGAGTTAAAATCCAATAACGAAAAGATTTTAGCACAAGCCCGTGCAGAGCGTGACAATTTATTGAAAGAAGCACGCGATACAAAAGATGCGATCATTGCTGAGGCAAAAAGTAAAGCTCAGGCTGATGCTGACAGAATTTTGTCTTCTGCCCGTGAACAAATCACCAACGAAAAAAATGCAGCAGTTGCTGAATTGAAAAATCAGGTAGCAACATTATCTATTGAAATTGCTGAGAAAATCTTGCGCAGCGAATTATCAAGCGATGAGAAGCAAAAGACATTAGTAAACAACTTAATGAAAGACGTAAACCTTAACTAATCATGATAGTTGCATCAAGATACGCGAAATCATTACTTGACCTGTCGGTTGAAAAAGGCCAGTTAGAGGCTGTTTATGCTGATATGATTCAGGTGAGAGGTATTTGCGAAGCCTCTAAGGAATTTATTACATTTTTGAATAGCCCCATCATTAATTCTGACAAAAAAATTGCAGTTATTAAAGCAGTATTTGAGGGTAAATTGAATGCAATTACCGATGGATTTTTAACCATTGTTGCTTCTAAAAGAAGAGAATCTGTTATTCCGGAAATGGCCGCCAGCTTTATCGAGCAATACCGTTCCCATAAAAATATTTTAACGGCAGTAGTAACATCGGCTAACGGTTTAGACGCTGCTACAAAACAAAAAGCATTGGATTTGGTAAAATCCCAAATGAGCGGAGAAGTAGAATTAGTAGAGAAAGTGGATGCCAATATTATTGGAGGATTTATTTTGAAAATTGGTGATAAGCAATTGGATAAATCAGTTGCCCGTCAATTATCAAACATGAAAAAAGAATTAACAAATAAAGCATTAAATTAAAATCGACAGCATGAGAAAAATAATTTTAGCAAGTTTGGTTTTATCGACATTCGTTTTTGGATGTAAGAAAAAAAGTAATTCAACTACCCCGGAAGAAACTCAAAGTACCACTACTGGTGGAACTCCGTCTGGGCCCAGCATTACTTCCAGTACTACTCCTCAGGCAACTTTTAATTTAGACGGAGTATCCAAGTCATACATCAGTAACAATAATACTATTTTTGGTGGCTCGGGATCAAGCGGTACAGGAACCGGATCTACCAGCTATAGTTCAGATATTGATGATGGTAATTCTGTTACCTACATTAATATTAGTAAAGGAACTCTTACATACACGGCGTCTGCACCTACTGACATCCAATACGAGGCTTTTTATCCAATCTCCAGCATTCCTTATTCTGTAAATGCGGCAAATGGAGTAGAAATAAGTATATTTATTAATGGAGTTGAGTGGTCAACGTCAAAAGGTACTGCTAATCAATCGGGATCTACATTTAATATTACAGAAAAAGTTGGTTATACAGATTTGACATCAACTTTTTATGTAAAAGTAAAAGCAACCTTCTCTTGTAAAGTGTATGATGGATCAGGCGCATCCAAAACCATTACAAATGGAGTGTATATAGGAGATTTCGGGAATATTTAAAAATAGTAATAAAAAACATCAATAATGGCTGAAGTAAAACCAGCAGAAGTATCTGCAATTTTAAGACAACAATTATCAGGTTTCAAATCGGAAGCTGAGTTAGAAGAAGTTGGAACTGTATTACAAGTAGGTGATGGTATCGCTCGTATTTACGGTTTATCTAAAGTTCAATCAGGTGAGTTGATTGAATTTGAAACAGGTTTACAAGGAATTGTATTAAACTTGGAAGAAGACAACGTAGGTGCCGTATTATTAGGTGCAAGTACCGGAATTAGCGAAGGTTCTTCGGTAAAACGTACCGGACGTATTGCTTCTATCAATGTTGGTGAAGGTATGTTAGGCCGCGTTATTGATACGTTAGGAAATCCAATTGATGGTAAAGGACCAATTCAGGGAACTACTTACGAATTACCTTTAGAGCGTAAAGCTCCCGGGGTAATCTATCGTCAACCGGTTACTGAGCCTTTACAAACAGGTATCAAAGCAATTGATGCGATGATTCCTATCGGACGTGGTCAGCGTGAGTTGATCATTGGTGACCGTCAAACTGGTAAAACAACAGTGGCGTTAGATACCATCATTAACCAAAAAGAATTTTATGATGCAGGAAAGCCTGTATTTTGTATATATGTAGCGATTGCTCAAAAAGGTTCTACGGTTGCGAACGTTGTTCGTACTTTAGAAGAAAATGGTGCAATGGCTTACACGGTAGTAGTTGCGGCTAACGCTTCTGATCCTGCGCCTATGCAATTTTACGCTCCATTTGCAGGTGCTGCAGTTGGGGAGTTCTTTAGAGATACCGGTCGTCCTGCATTAATCGTGTATGATGATTTATCTAAACAAGCCGTTGCTTACCGTGAGGTGTCATTATTATTACGTCGTCCTCCAGGACGTGAGGCGTATCCAGGTGATGTTTTCTACTTACACAGCCGTTTATTAGAGCGTGCTGCTAAGATCAATGCGTCTGATGATATCGCTAAAAACATGAATGATTTACCTGAGTCTTTAAAACCGATCGTAAAAGGTGGAGGTTCATTAACAGCATTACCAATCATTGAAACACAAGCGGGTGACGTTTCTGCATATATTCCAACAAACGTAATTTCGATTACAGACGGTCAGATTTTCTTAGAGTCGAATTTATTCAACTCAGGTGTTCGTCCGGCCATTAACGTAGGGATCTCTGTATCCCGCGTTGGAGGTAATGCTCAAATTAAATCTATGAAAAAAGTAGCAGGTACTTTAAAATTAGATCAGGCTCAATACCGTGAGTTAGAGGCTTTCGCTAAATTTGGTTCTGATTTGGATGCCGCTACAAAATCAGTATTGGATAAAGGTGCCCGTAACGTGGAAATTTTGAAACAAGCGAATGCATCTCCTTTACGTGTTGAACAACAAATCGCTATTATTTACTTAGGAACTAAAAACTTATTACGTAATGTTCCGGTAAATAAAGTAAAAGAATTTGAAAAAGAATTTTTAGATGTTTGCGAGCGTAAAAACAAAGCAGAGTTAGACGCTTTAAAAGCAGGTAAATTTGATGATGCGATTACAGGAGCTTTGGAAGCAACTGCAAAAGAATTATCAGCAAAATATAATTAATGAGACAATTAGGTAATGTGACGATGAGATAATTGTCACATTCTCTAATTAACTAATTGACTAATTAATAAGATGCCAAATTTAAAAGAAGTAAGAAATAGAATTGTATCCGTTGGGTCAACCATGCAGATTACAAGTGCCATGAAAATGGTGAGTGCTGCCAAGTTGAAACGTGCGCAGGATGCAATTACGCAAATGCGTCCTTACGCTAACAAATTGCAGGAGATATTACAAAATGTAAGTTCAAGTTTGGATACTTCTGAGAATGCATATGCACGTAAATCGGCCCCTAAAAATGTATTATTAATTGCCATTTCTTCTAATCGTGGATTAGCCGGCGGTTTTAATGCAAACGTTATTAAAAAAACCTGGAGTTTAATTAATAAAGAATATAACGGAAGCACGATTACAGTGTTACCAATTGGTAAAAAAGTAACGGATGCATTTAAGCGTACAGATTATATCATACACGGATCTCATTTGCCACATAATTTAAATGAGGTGTTTGATAACCTGACTTATGACAATGTAGCTCCAATTGCTGAAAGAGTCATGAATGCGTTTGTATTGAAAGATTTTGACAAAGTTGTTTTGGTTTACAATCAGTTTAAGAATGCAGCTGTACAAATTGTACAGGAAGAGCAGTTTTTACCGGTTGAGCCAACAGCTTCTTCCACTACTTCGTCAAATACAGATTATATTTTTGAGCCAAGCAAAGAATTTATTGTGAGCGATTTGATTCCCCGTTCATTGAAAACACAATTCTATAAAGCCTTATTAGACTCATTGGCTTCTGAACATGGCGCTCGTATGACAGCTATGCACAAGGCAACTGATAATGCGAAAGACATGTTACGTGATCTGAAAATCAGCTACAACAAAGCCCGTCAAACAGCTATTACTACTGAGATCCTCGAAATCGTTGCCGGTGCTGAGGCGCTGAACGGATAATAAGCCTACAACCAATTTTTGAAACCCTCTACAAATAGCGTAGGGGGTTTTTTGTTTAGGACGAAACAATGTTTTTTACAATTGTTTAACCTTATGTTTTCGATAAAACCTATTGAATAATCATTTTTAATTCTGACATTGCAGAACGAACTAATACACCCTGTTATGATCATTCTGTTATTCTTAATATTACACTGGTATCTTTCTCTTTTTGGACAAACCTTTTTCTTACACCGTTACAGCGCACACAAGATGTTTACCATGAATAAATTCTGGGAGAAATTCTTTTATGTGTTTTCGTGGATTGCACAAGGCTCTTCTTATTTGAATGCCAGAGCGTATGCCATTTTGCATCGCATGCACCACGCTTACAGTGATACAGAGAAAGACCCGCATACGCCTCATTTTTTTAAAGATGTATACACCATGATGATGCATACTAAAAGAATATACAATGATGTATTAAATAAACGTGTGGTGGTTGAAGAAAAATTTGACCGTAATTTTCCTGAATACCCTAAAGTAGATAAAGTGGCCGACAATTGGTTTACACGTATAGCTTTCGGCGTTGGATACTTTGTGTTTTATTGTTTTTTTGCTACACATTGGTGGATGTTTTTATTGTTGCCTATCCATTTCTTAATAGGGCCTATCCAGGGAGCTATTGTTAATTGGGCCGGACACAAATACGGGTACCGTAATTTTGAAGAAGGAGATAAGTCTAAAAATACGTTATTCTGGGATGTATTGTTAATGGGGGAATTGTTTCAAAACAATCATCACCATGCCGGTGCTAAACCCAATTTTGCCGCCAAGTGGTTTGAGTTTGATCCTACGTATCCTATTATTTTATTTTTGGATAAAATAAAAGTCATCAAATTAGTAAGAGTTAAGAAGTAATTTTTATTGCTTATAAAGAAGCCCCGGTAATTAACTTACCGGGGCTTCTTGTTTTTTAAACAGATAGGTTCTGTTTACGCTACATGCAGCTGAGTCAGCCTTGCGCTCTTTAGTTTCTCTAAAGCGTAATCCAAAGTAATAGTTACGTTTTTAGAAGTTTTCTCTTCACTTGGGGCATCAAACATCATGTCTACCATAATCGATTCGCAAATGCCACGTAAACCACGTGCTCCCAGTTTAAACTCCAGCGCTTTATCAACGATGAGGTTTAATACATCTTCCTCAAATTCTAATTTGATGCCTTCCAGTTTAAATAAATGCTTGTACTGCTTAATTAAAGCATTTTTAGGCTCGGTTAAGATAGAGCGCAGGGTTGCTTTATCCAAAGGTTTCAAATAAGTCAATACCGGTAAGCGGCCAATTAACTCAGGGATCAGGCCAAAGGATTTTAAATCCTGAGGTGATACATATTGCAACAGGTTGGCTTTGTCAATATCATCTTTTGCCACAGAAGCAGAATACCCTACGGCCTGTGTATTTAATCGTTGTGCAATTTTTTTATCAATCCCATCAAAGGCACCGCCACATATAAATAAAATGTTGCGGGTGTT
Source organism: Bacteroidota bacterium (assembly GCA_016194985.1). Lineage (GTDB taxonomy): Bacteria > Bacteroidota > Bacteroidia > B-17B0 > Aurantibacillaceae > UBA4416. The sequence goes on along the minus strand of JACQAK010000101.1, from coordinate 67,840 downwards.
TACCTGTATCATTTTGGCATCCGGATGTTTACGCCCCCCTTGTGGCGGAACGTTTACTACCGATCCTTCCAGTAATTTCAGCATGGCTTGCTGCACACCTTCGCCACTTACATCACGGGTAATAGACGGGTTATCACTCTTGCGGGCAATTTTATCGATCTCGTCAATAAATACAATACCGCGCTCTGCAGCAGCTACATCATAATCAGCCGCTTGTAATAAACGCGTTAATACATTCTCTACATCTTCGCCTACATAACCGGCTTCGGTTAATACGGTTGCATCAGCAATACAAAAAGGCACATTCAATAACTTAGCAATGGTGCGGGCCATCAGTGTTTTACCTGTTCCTGTTTCACCTACTAAAATCACATTTGATTTATCAATTTCAATATCCTCTTTGGCATCTGCCACATGGGCCACACGCTTAAAGTGATTGTATACCGCAACACTTAATATTTTTTTCGCTTCATCCTGGCCAATAATATATTCATCCAAATGCTTTTTAATAGCATGAGGTTTCAAAACCGTTAAAGCATGCTGAACCTGTTGATTTCCCTGTGCTCCGGCCTCTTCATTCACAATCTTAAATGCCTGTGAAATACATTGATCACATATATGACCCGTAACACCGGCAATTAAAACCTTTACTTCTTTTTTGTCGCGTCCGCAAAACGAACATACGATTGCACCTGATTTTGCCATTCAATAAATTTTGGACTACAAAAGTACGTAAAACAAGGCAATTCCAAGAAAATTAAATTGCGTTTTTTTATCTGCCAAAAAGCCTTTACTTTTGATAGCACATCATGAAAAAGATCATTTATAGTTTTTATTTTATGGCTATATGCCTGTTTGCACAGGCTCAAAAAGATTCCTCAAAGCTTAAAAAAGCGGTGTCGGAATTTGATGTTAAAAATTACAAAGCCGACCCAAGAGATCGGTTGATTTTAGAAGTGAATTACACGAACTGGAAGGGAGCGCCAAAAAATATTACAACAGATTGGAAATGTATTGGCTTTGGGTTTTACACCTTGTTTGATAAACCTATTAAGAATTCGAATTTTAGTTTTGGGTACGGACTGGGATTTTATTTTCATAATTATAGTTCAAATGCTAATTTCATTTATCAGCTGGACAGCACGAACCATCATACAACCACGGTTATTCAACCTAAAACAATACCTTATACCGCCAATAAGTACAATGAAAGAAGCGTGGAAATCCCTTTAGAGTTGAGGTTTAGAACAAAAACTCCTACGATTTTTAAAATGATGTTGGGAGTGAAAGTAGGCTACGTGATGTCGAATTTTAAAAAAAGTGATGATGCGGACGGACGTATTCGGGTTTATAATATTAAAAACGTAAATCCATGGCGTTATGGCATTGTATTTAGGATAGGAATAGAACAAGTGAGCTTAACAGCCAGTTACTATTTTAGTGAAGTGTTCACCACGCGAGGTCCAAATGGCATCAATCCTTTTTCGGTAGGAATTGCTATTATTCCTTATTAGGATAACTCTGATTTTTTCATTAACAATTTATTTTGTAACTTTAGTTTTCAATAATATTATTCATGCCTGAAATTTCTCGCTTTTACGGAATTATTGTTTATATGTTCTTTAATGATCATAATCCACCTCATTTTAAAGTAAAATTCGGCGAATTTGAAGCAAATATATTAATTGAAAATGGCAACATTTTAAATGGAGATTTACCTATTAGCAAACATAAGCTGGTGGCAGCATGGTCGGAAATTCATAAAGATGAATTACTTGAAATGTGGAATACTAAAGAGTTTCATAAAGTAACACCTTTAACTTAATGATAAAAACAACAGAAATAATTACCATCAACCCCTTTAAAATTGTTTGCAGATTTAATAACGGAGAGGTTAAGCAGATTGATCTGGAAAGTGTGATTAACAACGCTAATCAATTTGTAAACAAGAAAAAATTGCTTGAAAAAGAATTCTTCAAACAGGTTGTTATTGGCCAGTTTGGAGAATTGTACTGGGAAAATGCGGCTTATTTTAAAAATGAAAACGGAGAGCTTATTCCATGCGAATATGATTTATCGCCTGAATTTATATATCATAATTCCAAAAGAATTTAATTCTAAATAATCTCAATAGGAATATGGAGTAAGAAAAGAAGAATTAGTATTCCTCCTACAACAATACGGTACCAGCCAAAACATTTAAAACCATGTTTATTTAAAAAACCTATAAACGATTTAATAGCCAGCAGCGCAACAATAAAAGCTACCACATTTCCAAAGATTAGGATATTGATTTCTTGTCCGTTTAAGGTGATGCCATCTTTGTAAAAATCCAGTAATTTTTTAGCAGTGGCTGCAAACATAGTTGGTACAGCTAAAAAGAATGAAAATTCTGCCGCTGTTTTTCTGGTTAAACCCTGTGTCATTCCACCAACAATCGTGCTTGCACTTCTGCTCATTCCGGGCCACATGGCTAAGCATTGGAACAAGCCTATTTTTAAGGCTTTTGGATAAGTGATGTCCTTTTCTTCATCAAGGCGATTATTTTTAAACCATTTGTCTACAAATAATAAAATAATACCGCCAATAAATAAAGCAATGGCTACTCCCATTAAATTTTCAAGGGCCATATCAATATAATCGCCTAATAGTACACCAAAAACAGCTGCCGGAATAAAGGCTACAACTAATTTGATATAAAAATCAATGGATTTGAAGAAGCGTTTGAAATAAAGAACAACTACCGATAAAATTGCGCCTAACTGAATGGCAATAGTAAATAATTTAACAAATGGAGTGGCCTTAATACCTAAAACGGCTGTTGCCAACATCATGTGTCCGGTAGATGAAATAGGCAAAAACTCTGTTAAGCCTTCAACAATGGCAATAATTAATGCTTCAAAATAAGTCATGTAAAATAAAAAGTAAAAATGAAGAACTATGCTTCTTCGTTTTTGGTTTTTGGACGCCACATAATGGCCACAATGATCGTTACAAAGCCCAATAAGCAAACCATTGGAGCAATAGTAATATGCTGAGTATCAAAAATAGCCGGATTAAATACATTTGGATCTTCGCTACCACCGCCAATCATTAATAAGTAACCTAGTATAATTAATACAATTCCTCCAATAAAGATCTGATAGTTTTGTTTGCCAAAAGTTGTTTTCATTCCAAAAAGATTTAGGTTAGCAAAGCTATTAAAAAACTTGATTTAACAAATGAAATCCCCTAAAAATCAGGTAATTTTTTCGTTAATTTTTCGTAATATTGCTATTCTATAACAAAAATATGGGTAAAGTAGCATTAATAACAGGAGTAACAGGTCAGGACGGAGCATACCTATCGGAATTGCTATTAAGCAAAGGATATACAGTGCATGGCGTTAAACGAAGAAGCTCTTTGTTTAATACAGATAGAATAGATCATTTATATCAGGATCAACATGAGAAACATGTGAATTTTAAATTGCATCACGGCGATTTAACAGATAGCACCAACTTAATCAGAATTGTACAGGAAGTACAACCTGATGAAATATACAATTTAGCGGCAATGTCGCACGTAAAGGTAAGTTTTGATACACCGGAATACACTGCTAATGCAGATGGAATAGGAACATTACGAATTTTAGAAGCTATTCGTATTTTAGGATTAGAAAAGAAGACCCGTTTTTATCAGGCATCTACTTCTGAATTATATGGTTTAGTTCAGGAAGTCCCTCAAAAAGAAACAACGCCCTTTTACCCTCGCAGTCCTTATGGTGTAGCTAAGTTATATGCTTTCTGGATCACAAAGAATTACCGTGAAGCATATGGCATGTTTGCCTGTAATGGAATCTTATTTAATCATGAGAGTCCTTTGCGTGGCGAAACGTTCGTAACCCGCAAGATCACCCGTGCAGCTGCAAAAATCAGCCTGGGCCTGCAAGACAAGTTATTTATGGGAAATATTGATTCTGAAAGAGATTGGGGTCATGCCAAGGATTATGTAGAAGGCATGTGGCGCATGTTGCAACAGGATGTGGCGGAAGACTATGTGTTGGCTACAGGAATTAAAATTACCGTAAGAGAGTTTATCAATATGGCATTTGCAGAAGTTGGGATTATTTTAAAATGGGAAGGCAAGGCCGAAAACGAAAAAGGAATTGATATCTCTTCCGGAAAAGTATTGGTAGAGATCGATCCTAAATATTATCGCCCGGCAGAGGTTGATTTATTAGTTGGAGATTCGACAAAAGCAAGAACACAAATGGGATGGAAACCAACGTATACAGTATCAGACTTGTGTAAAGAAATGGTAGCCGCTGATGTGGAACTGTTTAAAAGAGACAAGTATTTGTTGGATGGTGGGCATAAAATTTTAAATTACAAAGAGTAAAAAATATAAAGCCTCCGATTTATGGGGGCTTTTTTAAAGCAGAAAACAGACATGGAACTTAATTCCAAAATATTTATTGCAGGTCATCGTGGAATGGTTGGCTCGGCTATCATGCGTAATTTGCAAAATAAGGGCTACAACAACATCATCACTCGTAGTTCTAAAGAGTTGGATTTGCGCAATTCGCAAGCCGTTAGTGATTTTTTTACTACAGAAAGACCGGAGTATGTTTTTTTAGCAGCAGCAAAAGTAGGGGGCATACAAGCTAACAATATTTACAGGGCTGACTTTATTTATGAGAATTTAATGATTCAGAATAATGTGATTCATAATTCGTATTTGAATGGTGTAAAAAAACTCATGTTTCTTGGCAGTTCTTGCATCTATCCTAAAATGGCCCCTCAGCCGTTAAAAGAAGAGTATTTACTAACAGGATTATTAGAGGAAACCAACGAGCCTTATGCCATTGCAAAAATAGCAGGCATTAAAATGTGCGAGAGCTATAAGCGTCAGTATGGGTGCAATTTTATTTCAGTGATGCCAACTAACATGTATGGCCCTAATGATAATTACAACTTAAATAATTCTCATGTATTGCCTGCTTTAATCCGAAAGTTTCATGACGCAAAAGAAAATAATTTGCCGTCTGTAGAAATGTGGGGAACAGGAACACCCATGCGCGAATTTTTGCATGCGGATGATTTGGGAGATGCCTGTGTGTTTTTGATGAATACTTATGACGGCGAACAGTTTGTAAACATCGGATCAGGAATTGATTTAACGATAAAAGACCTGGCGCTACTCATTAAAAAGATTGTTGGCTACGAAGGAGATATTACGCATGATTTGTCGAAGCCTGACGGAACCCCTCGTAAACTAATGGATGTATCCTATTTGCATTCTTTAGGGTGGAAACACAAAATTGAATTACCGGAAGGAATAAAACAAGTATATGAGGATTTTAAGAAAAAAGAAGGAGTGAAAGCTTGGTAGTATTGACACAAGATACAAGACATAAGATAAAAGATTATTCAAAAGTGGTCATTACCAATAACGCCAGCATATTATTGAATAGATATAAGTATCTTCTATCTTTTATCTTCTATCTTTTATCTGGTTCTTTAAAGTCTCAATTCTACAATTTACCAAACGATTATTTTTTTGGCACCTTTACACAGCGACAATTAGCACAAATTGATTCAGAACAAACGCATCCTGCCATACAACCGTACATTCCTTTCTTTAATAAAAAATATGAATTTGTAGCCGACAGCTACAAGGTGTTTAAATTCATCTCCGACGACCCTATTATCGATAAAGTATTCTTCGATCATCTGATTCATGTTAAATCAAAAACAGGGAAATACGAATTTAAAGTAGATCCGTTACTTAATTTTGAATTTGGCAGAGCTATGTATGATACTGCAAAAATGCAAAAAACATCCACGAACACACGTGGTTTTATTGCCAGTGGTACCATCGGAAAGGATTTGTATTTTGAGACACTATTTGCCGAAAACCAGAGTCAGTTCCCGCATTATATTTCCTCATATAACAATCAAACAAAGATCGTTCCCGGACAAGGCAGATATAAGGTATTTAAAACAACAGGCTATGATTACGCTTTCTCATCCGGCTTTGTTTCCTATCAACCTATTAAGCGATTAAATATTCAGCTGGGACATGGTAAACAAAAAATCGGAAATGGGTATCGTTCGTTATTATTGAGTGATAATGCATTTAATTATCCTTATCTGCGTGTAACATCCGAATGGCTAAAAGGCAGATTACAATACACCAACATCTATGCGGTGTTGATGAATCTTACAACTGGAGGGGCAAAAACTCCAAAAAACACGGAGCCGTTATTTCAAAAAAAGGCCGTGTCTTTTCAATATTTAAGCTATAATGTCAATAAACGAATTAATATCGGATTGTTTCAGGGAATGATATGGAACGCTGCAGATAGTATGAACAGACAACATCTGGATTGGCAATACTTTAATCCTGTAATATTCACCAATCTTGGATTTTATGGGTTGAATAATAAAAATAATATTGTGATAGGAGCAACAGCCAATGTGAAGATTACTCATAAGATATCTGTTTATGGCCAATTTATGGGAGATGATTTTAGTAATAAAACATCTTTAGGAAATGCATTCGGGTATCAGGTTGGCGCAAAATATTTTGATGCATTTAAATTGAAAAACCTGATGCTGCAGGTAGAATATAATGATGTTGCGGAAGGGTCGTATAATAAACCATTAGGAACGTATAGCGATCAGAGCTATTCTCAGTACAATCAAAATTTGGCCTATACACCCGGATATGGTAAAGAATTGGTATTGTTGGGCGACTTTAAATATAAAAGAGTTTTTTTAGACGCCAAGCTAAATCTCCAGTGGTTAACTCTGAATAAATATGCATTGTATAACAACACCATTACCAAATTACAATTAGGATACACGATTAATACGGCATATAATTTTAATGTATCTTTAGGCTATAATTATAGATTTCAGGACTTTTTAGGATTTAATGCCTCAAATAATAAAACAACATTTTATACGATCAGTATTAAATCAAATTTATATAACACTTATTACGATTTTTAAAATATAAACCATGGCTATATTAGTTTTAGTATTTATTACAGCCTTTGCAGTTGTTCTGTATTCAACACCGGCACTTATTAAAGTGGCGGTTTTGAAACGATTAATAGATTTACCTTCCGAAGACAGAAAGATTCATAAACGGGCAATTCCAACGATCGGTGGAATTATTATTTATGCGGCAACCCTGTTTTCTTTTTCTCTTTGGTATAATATTGATGATTTACATGAGTACGACCAGATTTATGAATCCGTAAAAGAATTTAAAATATTGGTAGCTACGAGCTTAGTGTTATTTTTTGTGGGCGTTAAAGATGACATTATAGGAACATCTCCCGTAAAAAAATTATTTGCTAATATTCTGGTAGGATTAATTCTGGTATTGATGGGAGATATCAGAATCACCGGGTTACATGGTGTTTTCGGAGTGAATGAAATTCCTCAGTGGGGAAGTGTATTTTTATCATTGTTTACGTATATAGTTGTTGTAAACGCAATGAATTTAATAGATGGAATCGATGGATTGGCAGCGGGTGTTGGATTCATTGCTTCCTCTGTTTTTGGTATCTGGTTTGTTTTTGCCGACGAGTATACCTTAGCGTCTCTTTCCTTCTCTTTGTCAGGAGCTTTGTTGGGTTTTTTGATCTTTAATTTTTCACCTGCCAAAATATTTATGGGCGATAGCGGATCATTAATTATAGGCATGTTTATATGTGTGTTGAGTATTAAGTTAATAGAGTATCCGTTGAACCGCTTGGATGAATTCTGGATCCATATTTCTAAACCAATTATCGTCATTGCTGCATTAACCTATCCTTTAACCGATACATTAAGAATTTTTGTCATCAGGGCCGCCAGGGGGCAATCGCCCTTTGCTGCCGACAGAAACCATTTACATCATCGATTATTGGATTGCGGGTACTCGCATGTTAAAACAGTAATTATTATATATATATATAGTGTGCTAACAGTAGGAGTCTCCTTGTTAAGTTATTACCTGAATCCTAGCTTATCCTTATTGGCTGTTTTGGTATGTAGTGGACTATTTATTCTGTTTGTACATTTCTCCTATCAATCAGTCCAAAACAAAAAAGTAAACAAAGCGGAATAAACTTGAAGAAGATTACGGACATAAGTTTAATTTCGATACAGCGCATAGCAATATTAATACTTTGCACTATCGCCTTGCATGGATTCTCACAAGACGATCCCCAGGCTCAAAATCAGTTTATTAATTTCGAGAATCAGCATAATATGGATATGCTGGATATCAAGAATCCGAACATTGAATTTCATTCTTCTTTCAAGCCATATTTGTCCTCTACACTTGAAAATTTTTCGGATACAATGCTTGGTTATTTGCATTATCCTGTTAAAAATTTCTTTTTAAGTAAAACATTTAACGAGGGCCCTAACAAACATAATCAATACAACTTACAAGTACTTCCTATTATAGATTTGCAGGGAGGATATGATATGCTGGCGTCGAAGTTTGTATCAGAAACATTTGGAGGAGCGCATGCTAAGCTCAACATCAATAATGATTTTACATTTGCTCTTACAGCTATGGGCGGCAGAGTATCCTATCCCGGATTTATAGATACAACTGTGCAAACAACCGGATTGATTCCGGGTTTAGGAAGAGCATTCAAAAATAAGGATGGAAGCTATAATTTTTCTAATCTGACAGGCTATTTGTCCTACAGTCCTAATAAAACATTTAATTTTCAGTTGGGTAAAGACAAACATTTTATTGGCGATGGCTATCGTTCATTGTTACTATCTGATTTTTCTAATAGTAACCCGTATTTTGCAATTAATGCCAATATATGGCGAATACAATATAATGTATGGTACTCGTGGATGCAGGATTTTTCGCGCTATGACGGGTCTCAAAAAAGCCTGCAAAACAAATATGGCACCTTTCATTATTTAAGCTTTAATGCCCTGAAGGAATTTAATATTTCTTTTTTCGAAAACGTGGTATGGCAAGGTACAGATACCAATCGGGTAAGAACATTTGATGTTAATTATTTGAACCCTATTGTTTTTTACAGACCTCAGGAGTACTCTGTTGGTTCGCCAGATAACTCGATGATGGGATTAAATGCCTCCGTTAAGCTATTTAAAACGTTAAAATTGTATGCGCAGGCCGTAGCGGATGAGTTTTATTTTAAAGAGATTAAGGCGCACAGGGGTTGGTGGGCAAATAAGCAAGGCTGGCAGTTTGGAGCAAAATACATCAATGCCTTTAAAGTAAAAGGATTGACGTTGCAGGTAGAGTATAACGAAGTGCGCCCTTATACATACTCACACGGTAGTGTTCAGCAAAACTATGCTAATTACGGACAGGCACTGGCGCATCCTTTTGGTGCTAATTTTAAAGAGTATTTAGGCTTTGTAAGCTATAGGGCAAATCGTTGGATGTTAAGTTTTCAGGGAATGTCGGCTATTATAGGAATGGATACATTAGGCTCTAATATGGGGCAAAATATATTTTTAAGTTATACGACCCGTCCATATGAATACGGGCATAAAACAACACAGGGTAATAAATTACGAATGATGCAAAGCGATATTAAATTCACCTACTATGTATTACCTCAAATGAATTTAAGGGTTGAATTGGGCTATATTCAACGCAGTATGGCCGATGATCAATATTATCGTCTTCAATCTCCTTATATTTATCTGGGAGTAAAAACAAGTATCCATAATTTTTACAGAGATTATTAATTTGGAATCTCAACTGGATAATTACTTTTTATCATTACCGGAGCCTGAACAATCCGCTTTGTTATTTCTTCGCCATTTTTTCACCAACGAAATTCAATTACAGGAAAACTGGAAATTCAATACCCCATTTTATTACTATAATAATAAGTGGTTTTGTTATTTAAGCTATGGCAAAAAAAAGAGGGATATTTATATAGGTTTTGTGAAAGGATATCTTGTGTCTCACCCCAAGTTGGTTGCAGAAGGGCGGAAACAAATTAAAGTGTATAAAGTCAATCCTGAAAAAGACATTAATGCCAAAGAGCTTATGGCTATATGTAAGCTATTGAAGAGTACTTATTGATAGTATCCATTTATCTTGGATATTCAATCCTGACATGATAGATGTTCATGAGCCGCTTTTTGAAAATCTTTTTGATCTGATTAATATCTCTAAAAGTAATATCAGCGTTCATAAATTGATTTTCATTGATTTGGTGATTAATGATTTTATCCACTAATTCATCAATGGCAACAGCATCGTATTTTTTTAAACTGCGGGAAGAAGCCTCCACGCCGTCTGCCATCATTAGGATGGCCGTTTCTTTGCTAAACGGAATCGGTCCGGGATAACGAAACAGATCTTCATTGATGATTTCGCCTTCATGTTCCTTTTTATAATTATGCAGAAAATAACGTGTGGTTGTTGTACCATGATGCGTTCTGATAAAATCAATAACAGTTTCAGGCAGTTTATTTTCTTTAGCTATTTCTACCCCTTTGATCACATGATCGATGATGATCTGAGCACTTTCTTCAGAACTTAAGTCTTCATGCGGACTTACTTCTCCCACTTGATTTTCGGTAAAAAAGCGGGGATTGCTCATTTTGCCAATATCATGATACATAGCACCGGTTCTTACCAGCAAAGGATTTCCTCCAATTTTATAACAGGCTTCTTCGGCCAAATTTGCTACCTGCAATGAGTGTTGGAAAGTTCCCGGGATTTTTTGAGATAACTGACGCAACAGGGGAGAATTTAAATCACATAGTTCAAGCAGCGTAAAATCAGAGATGAAGCCAAATAATTTTTCAAATAAGTAAATTAAAGGAAATGAAAACAATACACACACACTACTAATAAGAAAAGGAATATAATTCTGAACATCACTGATGGCCTGTGAGGTATTATTAACCAAATGATACGCTACAAAAGACAATACGTAAAACACAAAAGTCAACAATGCTGATACAAATAATTTTGAACGCTGTCCCATATCCGCCACGCTAAAGATGGTTCCTATTCCCGCAATAAGTTGTACAAACACAAACTCAAATTTATCAGGTGTAAAAAAGGCACATAATAAAATGATATTTAGAAAATTAAACAAGGATGTTCTGCTATCAAAAAACACCCGTATTAAAATAGGCACCAGACAAAAAGGGACGGCATAGATGTAATGAATATTATACCGCACAACAATACTTGTAACTAATACCATCAAAATGATAATTAAAAAAATAAATGTCACCTGAGAGTTTTGGCTAAAAATGGGCTTTCTGAAAAACGCCAAAAACAACATCATAATTCCTAACACCAATATGCAAACCAAAAATTGCCCTGCAATAATACCAAGCTGAGATGTTTTTGCTTCCTGCTCTGCCAGTTCATATGAATAGCTTGCTAAAATATTATGCAGTTCTTCTGTTACGATTTCATTTTTATGAATCACAACCTCTCCTTTTTCTATCTTGGATTTGTAGATGTACGCATTATCAGGCCCACTGCTATTAGCCATCTCATCAGACAAGATATCGTCAAAAGCAATATTAGGTTGTAGTTTGGATATAACAGCGTTCACTATAGATTCATTCTGTACGTATAAAGAAAATAATTTTTTGGACTTTTCGTAATCAAATAATTTTTGTTTGGGCACAAGAGTCACTTCATTGTTATCTACAATGTACATGATCGAATCCTGATAAGAAGCAGGAATAGAGGAAAAGTAAACACCCGTTTTATAAATACTATCCAAACAAAATGTGAGTTTGGCTTCTTCCTCATCCGTAATTTTAGGTAGCCCCGAAAGCAGGGTGTTAAAAGAGATGTTTGTTTTTTTAAAATACGCAATATGTTTTTTGGAAGTTTGTTTTTCCAGCAATAATTCGTTGTTGGATTTTTTAATCAAAAAATCAAAAGGAGAAACTAAGTCAGCATTTAACCAGGCATCGCCTACAGGAGGCTGTGGGATTTGTGTAGAGCTATGTTTTGGTAGTAAATAAACACAGAATAAAACACAAACAGCAAAAATGATCCCTTTGTACCAAAGGGCATGCTTATCTCTTATTTTTGTAAACAGGCTATTCACGTAACAAAAGAAAGTATTTTTTATCCACTAAAAGAAAAAAGAAATAAGGTTTATGAACAAAAGCCTATTAATTTTATGTGAGCCTAACGTATTAACGTTACGTGTCCAACATGCGATTCGTACTCTTTTGACACCGTGTTTTTAAATTCACATTTCCAGATATATACATCCTGTGGGCTTTTCGCATTCTTGTATGTTCCATCCCAGCCTGCATTTGTGTCATCTGTTTGGTAGATCATTTCACCCCATCGGTTAAAAACCATGAACTTATATTCTTCAACACCAAACACAATAGGTTTAAAGATATCATTCAATCCATCATTTTTTTCAGGGGTAAATGCATTTGGTACCCAGAAGCCAAAGTCAGGAATGATCAAAACAGGCACTGTGTATGACGCTGAGCAGCCATAAGAATTAGTGACGGTTTGCACAATATTAAAAATATCCACGCTATAGTAAAAATGAGTAGGATTTTCGTCCGAAGAAGGACGCCCTCCGTCACCAAAATCATAATGCCATGCCACAACATCCGAAGAGGAAAAATCCGAACAATTAACATAAGACTGATTATCGGTTGCAATATCAAACCCCGCTGTTGGCAGAGGATAAACAACAATGGGATGTACAGACGACATGCTGCTCACATCTATACATTTACTACTGGTAGATACAGTTAAATTAACACCATAAGTACCATAAGGAGTAAATACATGGGTTGGATTGGCGAGTGTAGAAGTGGTGCCGTCACTAAATGTCCATAAATAACTCATCGCTGATGCCGATGTGCTTTGGTTGGCAAATGTAATCGTTAAAGGATCGCAACCCGAATAAGTAAAATCGCCGATATTGGCTACTGGATTACTATATAGCTCAACTACCTGTGTGGCCTTATCTATACAGCCATTTTTATTTTCCGTTAAGGTTACGGTATAGCTATTAGGCTCATTAAAAGAAACGTTGGATACATTTAAACTGGTTGAGCTGGAAGGGTTGGCATGACTGCCAAAATCCCAAAAATGACTCACATTTCCAAAGAATGAGCTGCTATTAATAAAATTAAACGAGTTATTATTAAAGCATAAACCGGTAGAAGAAATTGCATTAAAAGAAGCAACAGGCGTTTCTGTTACCGTAATACTATTGATAGCCGAAATAGAATTGGTACTCACACAACCGGTGGTTGTAGTTACCGTTAACGTAACCGTATAAACTCCCTCGGTAGAAAATACCTTTACAGGATTTTCAAGCGTTGAATTAGTGCCGTCGCTAAAGTTCCATTGGTAATTCATGGCATTACCGGCTGTGCTTTGATTTAAAAAGGCAACCGTGAATGGAGAACATCCCTTCGTTGGAAAAGCGCCGATACCGGCTACGGGATCCGTATATAGTACAATCGTTTGAGTAGAGGTATTAACACATCCTGACTGATCTACAGTAAGAATTACCTGATGTGATCCAGGAGTCGAGTAGGAAACATGATTAACATTGAACGATGTGGCTGTTTGCGGAGAAGCTCCCGCGCCAAAATCCCAGCTGTAAGTGGCAGGGCCTTGCGTAGTACTATTGTTGGTAAAATTAAAGCTATTATTAGCAAAACATAACCCTGTTGCTGATGATAGGTTAAACAATGACGTAGGAACAGGGGCCACCGTAATACTGTTTACAGCAGTTACCTGAGTGGTATCTATACATTGCTGATTGGTCATAACTGTTAAGGAGGCAGTATATATGCCCGGAGTTGTAAATGTTTTTACCGGGCTTTGAGCAGTAGATGTTGTACCATCACTAAAGTTCCATACATAGCTCATGCTGGTTCCGGCCGTACTTAAATTAGGGAAACTAACTGTTAATGGCACACAACCGCTGGTGATGTAATTTCCTATAGCAGCAACCGGACTTTGCCAAACCTGAATTGTTTTGGTGGAGGTGGCAGTACATCCATTTTCACTGACTGTAAACTTCACGGGGAACAACCCAAACGTATTGAATGTGACATTTGAGACGGATTGTGTTGTGGCCGATGAAGGATTGGCATTGGCTCCAAAATCCCAATTAAACGTACCATTTCCCTGAAAAGTACCGGCACCACTAAAATTAAAGCTATTACCTGCAAAGCACTGAGCACTGGGGGTTATGTAATCCGGAGATAATAATGGGTATACATGAAAAACATCGGTGGCCGTATCGGCACAAGGATTGCCGGGGTTGGTAATCAGCGTTACCGTATATGTACCAACATGCGGGAATGTGTATGTTGGATTTTGTAATCTCGAGGTATCGGCCAAAGTGGAAGGATCCCCGAAATCCCAATAATAGCTTGTATTATTACCATAACTGGTATTATGGTAGGATATAGTAAAACCATTGCAATAGCCTGTACCTGCACCGTTATTTGTAGTTGTTTCCCCCTCAATACCTGCAACTCCAAGTAAAGGACACGTAATAACATTAAATTGAAAATCCCGATGATGTACCCCAATAAGCTGTCCGTGTCGGTACTCGCTCACACAAATACCTACCACCCATTGTCCAACCATATCCGGTGTACCATTTAAAAACCCCGAATTTATATTGATATTAATAGCCGGATTGGAAGACATGGGATAGCTTGGTGTATAAGGTGATACAAAAGGGACGCCGATGTATGGTGGGGGCTCATTTACGCTGGCGCAACCCTGACCAACAATAGGGCAGGAAGAACTTAATCCGTTAAATGGCTCACAAATACTGTAAACAAGCGAATCTCCGTCCGGATCGGTTGCCACATGATCAAACGCAATAGGGAAGTTGGTACAAATGTATATTGGCGGACGGTTAGTAAAACGAGGACTGCTATTAACGGTCACAACTTCGGGCCCCGGAATATGTTCCCAATAAGTAGCGCCAACAGATCCCGGATTAATTAAATTCAAAATAGTTCCGTTTCTGCAACATCTTTGATAAGCAATATAATAGCCACCGGGTATTGGAGGCAAATGAACAAAGGCTTCATATTTTGCTTCTTCCACACATGCCGTACCTGCTGTTGCCGGAGCACAGGGGCTATTTATGGTTGGAGGAACCTTTGAAGAGGCTATTGTATCGAAGATGCCTGTTTGTATAACATTTCCGGCAGCATCAAATATGGTAAAAACGGCGTCAGAAATGTTCCCGTTACTATCCGGAAACCCATCAAAAGGAGGAACACCATTGATGCAATCCCTGTAAACTTTCATATAAAGTTTATAGTTGCCACCTCCTAAATCATCGTAATATATTTCCCCTCCAACAATGTGGGTTGCATCCGCCAGTTTGCATAGCAGAAAAAAAGAAACCAATAGATATGTTCTTAATAAGTTTCTAATGATCAAAAAACTAAAAATTACTATCAAAAATACCTATAAATCAACTAATTATCAATTATTTTAATCACTCAAACGGCCATTTGAATAAAAAAAGTACATTAGTACCAAAATTCTACAATAATGGAACGAAATCAAATCCAAACTTACCTTAACTCAAATAAAGACAGATTCCTGAACGAATTGTTAGATCTGTTAAAAATCCCTTCAATTAGCGCCAAACCAGAACATAAACCGGATATGCAAAAAACGGCAGAAGCCGTGAAACAGCGATTAACAGAGGCTGGAGCAGATAATGTAGAAATCTGCCAGACAAAAGGGTATCCGGTTGTATATGGCGAAAAAATAATTGACCCCGCAAAACCTACTGTGGTTGTATATGGTCATTATGATGTGCAGCCTGCAGAACCATTGGATTTATGGGACTCTCCTCCGTTTGAACCGGTGATTAAAAAAACAGATATTCATCCCGAAGGTGCCATTTTTGCCCGTGGGAGCTGTGATGATAAAGGCCAGATGTATATGCACGTGAAAGCCTTTGAAACCATGATGAAAACAAATACACTTCCGTGTAACGTAAAGTTCATGATCGAAGGAGAAGAGGAAGTTGGTTCGCCAAGCCTGGGCCCATGGATCATTGAAAACAAAGAAAAATTGAAAGGGGATATTATTTTAATTTCAGATACCTCCATCATTGCTAATGATATTCCCAGTATAGATGCCGGATTGAGAGGTCTTGCCTATATGGAAGTAGAAGTCACCGGTCCTAACAGAGACTTGCACAGTGGTGTGTATGGCGGGGCAGTAGCCAATCCAATCAATATTTTATGTAAAATGATTGCGTCTTGCCATGATGAGAACAACCATATCACTATTCCGGCATTTTACGACAAAGTACAGGAACTAAGCACCGAAGAAAGAGCAGAAATGGCAAAGGCACCATTTAATCTCGACGATTTTAAAAAGGATCTGAATATAGCAGAAGAACGTGGAGAAAAAGGATATAGCACTAACGAGAGAACCGGCATTCGTCCAACGCTGGATGTGAACGGTATTTGGGGAGGCTATACCGGCGAAGGCGCTAAAACCGTATTGCCATCCAAAGCATTTGCCAAGATCTCGATGCGCCTGGTTCCTCATCAGGATTCGCATGAGATCAGCGAACTATTCAAGAAACATTTTGAAAGCATAGCACCTAAATCAGTGACCGTAAAAGTTACTGCTCATCATGGGGGAGAACCTGTTGTTGTTCCGACAACATCCAAAGGATTTTTAGCAGCCAGCAAAGCTATGGAAGAAACATACGGTAAAAAACCGGTGCCTACTCGTAGCGGTGGAAGTATTCCTATTGTTGCGTTATTTAAAAAAGAGTTAGGGATGGATAGCATTTTGTTTGGATTTGGTTTAGACAGCGATGCATTGCATTCGCCGAACGAGCATTATGGCATCTTTAATTATTATAAAGGCATTGAAACCATTCCTTTGTTTTATAAATATTTTACAGCCTAAAAAGGTTTCAACACAAAGTTAAGGAGAGTAAGGTATACAGAGGAAAAACACAACGCTGTTTCCTCCCGAACGCTTAGCTCTGTGTTAAAAAAATGAAACAAAAAAAATCAATAGCAATTATCGGGGGAGGAGCATCTGCCTTGATGTTAGCCTGTTCGCTGGATAACAATCTTTATAACATCTGTATTTATGAAAAAAATGCGGCACTGGGGCGTAAATTTTTAGTAGCAGGTAAAGGAGGATTTAATTTAACGCATTCCGAAGATAAAGAGCAGTTCTCAGAACGTTATTATCCCAAAGAATTCATGACGCCGTTTTTGGATCATTTCTCTCAACCGGATTTCAGGATCTGGCTAAAATCTATTGGTATTGAAACCTACATTGGTACCAGTAAAAGGGTATTTCCGGTTAAAGGCATTAAGCCCATTGAAGTATTGAAGGCGATTGAAAAGGCACTTAAAAAGAACAAGGTTTCGGTATTTTATGATCACGAATGGCGGGGCTGGCACGAAAACGATCTGATGTTTTACGATGGCAAAGAAACGAAAACCATATCACCCGACATCACTGTATTTGCTTTGGGTGGTACCAGCTGGAAGGTTACCGGTAGTAATGGGAGCTGGAGATCATTTTTTAAGGAAAAGGGAGTTCAAACGCCTGCATTTTATCCTTCCAACTGCGCCTATAAAATAGAGTGGGATGAGGAACTAATGAAACATATTTCGGGACAAGCGTTAAAAAATTGTACGTTTTCTTGCGGTTATAGGCATAAAAAAGGAGAGGTTGTATTGACCGAATTTGGCATCGAAGGAAGTGGCATTTATGCATTAAGCAAAGAAATCAGGGAGCAATTGATTCATAAAAAGAGAGCCGAGGTTCGGATTGATTTTAAACCGGAATTAAGTATAACAGAGATTCAAAGCAGACTGGAGAACAGAGGTAGGTTGAGTATCAAAGATGCATTGGAAAAAGAAGTTCATCTTTCGGCTGTTCAAATTCACTTATTAAAATACCAAACAACAAAAGAAGAGTATCACCATCCGGCCATGATGAGCCGTTTGATAAAGGAATTCCCGGTTGAGCTTACGGATTTTGCGCCTATCGATGATGCGATCTCTACGGTAGGAGGAATTTCTATAAACGAAGTAAACAACAAACTGGAACTGAAAAAACTTCCCAACCACTACTGCATAGGCGAAATGCTTGATTGGGATGCTCCAACAGGCGGGTATTTGCTTCAGGCCTGTTTTAGTATGGGAAAGTTTTTAGCAGATACATTAAATTCAACCGTTGAATAATTCTGCGTTCTAATTTAAAATTAAACTTGTAAATTAGCTTTCTTAAAAAATCACATTTTGCAAAACATAAAGGAATATTTTAACATACTTGCTTCCAAAAGAAAAGGACGTGGACTAACAAATTACTATTGGAAAGAAATCACTAATTATTGTAATTATTTTTCTCACGAAGATAGCTCTGTGTTAGAAATAGGTTGCGGTAGCGGGGATTTGTTAGCGGGAATTGCCGGCAGTAAAAAAACAGGGATCGATTTCAGCGAAGGACAAATTGCCTGGGCAAAAGAAAAGCATGCCGGTAAAGATATAGAGTTCATCTTAATGGACGCTAATAACATAAGTCTTTCCGAAACATATGACTTTATTATCTTAAGTAATTTAATTGGGTTCGTTGAAGATATACAAGTAGTGTTTGAGCAGCTTAAAAAAGTCTCTCATCCTAATACAAAGATCATTGTTCAGTATTATAACTCTTTATGGGAGCCTGTTTTAAAGTTTGCCGAACTAATTGGATTAAAAACAAAAACACCCACTCAAAACTGGTTAAATACAAAAGATGTAAATAATTTATTATTTGTTTCAGGTTTTGATGTCTACAGAAACAGTAAACGCTTTATTTTTCCGTTTTATATTCCAATAATTGCGGAGCTGTTTAACCTGGTATTGGCTAAATTTCCATTTTTCAGATTCTTTAGTTTAAACACATACTCGTTTGCCAAACCTTTGCCGATCAGCAATCCGGAAGAATATAAAACAAAATATTCAACCACGGTGGTGATCCCTGCCAGAAATGAAAGCGGTAATATTGAAAACGCGATAACGCGTTTACCTGAGTTTGGAAAGCATGTGGAGATCATCTTTATTGAGGGTAACAGCACCGACGATACCTGGCAAAAAATCCAGGAGATACAACAAAAATATGCAGCAACGCATGATATAAAAATCGGACAGCAAAAAGGAAAAGGGAAAGCAGATGCCGTACGGGAAGGTTATAAAATGGCTACCGGCGATATTTTAATGATTCTGGACGCTGACCTGACAGTGCCACCGGAAGATATTCCGAAATTTTATGATGCGATAGCCGGAAGCAAAGGCGATTTTATTAACGGAACCCGTTTGGTGTATCCTATGGATAAAGAAGCCATGCGTTTTTTGAATTACCTGGGGAATCATTTCTTTAGCTGGGCTTTTACCTGGTTATTGGATCAACGCTTTAAAGACACCTTGTGTGGAACAAAAGTGATGTTTAGAGAGGACTATATTAAACTCACGAAGAACAGAAAATATTTTGGAGAATTCGATCCTTTTGGAGATTTTGATTTGTTATTTGGCGCACACAAATTAAACTTAAAGATTGTAGAGATTCCTATTCGTTACAGAGAGCGTACTTATGGAAGTACCAACATTTCCAGATTTAAGCATGGTATTATTTTATTACGCATGTGTGCTTTTGCAAGCCGTAAATGTAAATTTATTTAATGACTGATTTGGTGAATAGTTGAGACAAAGAATGTGATTTATTTTAGTCTATAATTCATCAACACAATAACTCAAAATTAGTATGGAACGTATTTGGATTTATACATTAAGCAAAGAATTAACGACTGAGCAGTTAGTTGATTTTAAAACCCGTTGTCAAAATTTTGTAAGTACATGGACGGCTCACGATGTAAGTTTAGACGCTTCGTTTGAATTATACCAAAACCGTTTATTGATCTTTAAAGTGAACGAAGAAAAATACAACGCCAGTGGCTGTAGCATTGATAAGCAATTAAGATTCGTCAAAGAATTGGAGCAGGCATTTGCAGTTGAATTGTTAAACCGCTTATTGGTAGCCTACGAGAATAATACCCATGTTGAGGTTGTCAAATCTTCTCAAATCAAAGAATTGCTTTCTTCAAATTCAATTACTGAAAACACATTGGTTTTTGATAATACCATTACACAGTCCACAGAGTTAAATACAAAATGGAAGCAACCGTTGCGTTCTACCTGGCTTGCTAAGTATTTATAGTAATCCAAGAAAAAAATGCGAGCAACACTATTAGTTGGTATAAGTATTCTTACAATCACTTCGGGTGTTTTTTATTCATGCACTAAAGACGTGGCTAAAAATCCCCTGTTAGCCTACAGCGACAAGGCCCTGTTTGATAGTTGTAAAAATGCAACAGCTTTTACCTATTACAAAAATGCCCCCGGAATGATTTATCCGGGAACAAATGGCCCACATGGCGCATTTAAATTAAAATTTAATAAAATTGCAACAACCAGTTTAACCGACAACGGCAAACTTCCGGTTGGTCAACAATTTCCAAATGGATCAATGATCGTTAAGGAAGTGCAATCAAATGGAATGTATGCACTAATGTTTAAAAAAGAAGGAACCTGGTTATGGGCAGAAATTAATGCAGATGGAAGCTCTGCGTATAGTGTTAATAAAGATCCATCCGTTTGCACAAGTTGCCATGCTCAGTCAGGACAAAGAGATTTAGTGGTGAGTTTTAATTTCTACTAAATGCTGTTACAACCCGCTCTCTTCGCTATCGCAATGAAAACGGTTTTGTTTTTTAGGCTGAGGTTTAACTACTTTGGCACCTTTGTTTTTCTCTGCAATTAGTTTGGCAATAATGCGGGCGCGTTCCTTTTTAATATCTTCTTGTAGTTTGGCATCTTCGTCCTTGTCGTAATAAATTTGCCCGTCAATAATGGTAGTATTTACTTTGGCATAGATGCTCAAAGGATTGTCTGTCCAAAGAACCAGATCGGCTACTTTGCCAACTTTAATACTGCCCACTTTATCATCTATATGTAACATTTTAGCCGGGTTCAGGGTGACTAATTTTAAGGCCTGAACTTCTGTTAAGCCTCCATATTTAATGGTTTTGGCAGCCTCCTGATTTAAGCGTCTTCCCATTTCGGCATCATCCGAATTGATAGCGGTATTGACATCGGCTTTGGTTAACATCGCTGCGTTATACGGAATGGCATCCATAACTTCCAGTTTATAAGCCCACCAGTCGGCAAAGGTAGATGCATTGGCACCATGGGCCTTCATCTTATCGGCTACTTTATAGCCTTCTAAAATATGGGTAAAGGTATTTACTTTGAACTTCATGCTATCTGCCACATGCATTAACATGTTCACCTCACTTTGTACATAGCTGTGGCAGGTAATAAAACGTTTACCATCCAGTATTTCTGCTAAAGCTTCCAGATCCAGGTCTTTGCGCGGAGATACGACTTTGTCTTTTTCAATTTGTTTAGGGGTTAATTTACCAAAGCCTTCCATTTGTTTTTTGTAAGCGGCAGCCCTTGTAAAATAATCATAATATAATTGTTCCACTCCCATACGTGTTTGCGGGAATCGCACCTGGTCAGGATTCAGACCGTTAGAGTGTTTAACGTTTTCTCCAAGGGCAAATTTTATAAACGCCGGTGCTTTTTCATATTTTAATTCTTCAGGATTTTTCCCCCAGCGTAATTTAATTAAACAACTTTGTCCTCCAATAGGATTCGCAGAACCATGAAGTAACTGAGCGGTAGTAACGCCTCCTGCCAATTGGCGATAAATATTGATATCATCCGGATTAATCACATCGCCCATTCTCACTTCAGCACTACTGGCGTCGGCCCCTTCATTTACGCTGAATAATGCAATGTGCGAATGCTCATCAATGATTCCCGGTGTTAGGTGCATGCCTTTCCCGTCAATGATTTTGGCAAAAGCAGTTTTAGGCGCATCAATATTAGGCGCAATACGCACAATTTTGCCATCCACAATATAAATATCCTGATCTTTTAAAATAGAGTCTGTTTCATTCGTCCACATCGTGGCATTCTTGATCAATATGGCATCGTAGCGTTTTTTGAATTTTGCCCAGGTGTCTTTGATTAATCCGTTGCTTTCCGCTTCAGGCTCTCCATATGCGCCAAACGGATAATATACTTTACCGTAGTTTATTTTTTGAGCCGGTTTTTTGGCGGCTGTTTTTTGTTTGGCAGTATCTGTTACAGATATATAATTCATTTTAAAATCTACCCATGTGCCATCTGAATACTGGCCGGAACCAACAAATGATCTCTCCTGCTCATTGTAGTTACCCGATAAGCGTAATGTAAATGTAGAGTCGTAAGGAAAGCTAAGAGTCAGCAGGTTGTTTTTAAAAGCCACATTTGCTTTTGCCCTCATACTGTCTTTTAAAAGAACAAGCCCGGTATAATTATCCTGCTCTTTATTGATGGTTACTTTGTAGCTGGCGGAGTTATATAATAACTGGTAGGAACCAGTGATTTCGGGAAGAGATAAATCATTATATGCATTTTTTAAGCCATTACTCCAGGTTTCGTAAATGATAGCATCTTCTTCGAAAATAGACTTGGAGGAGATAAAGAAATTAGCAAACATACCTTGCTTAAGGCTTCCTATTTTGTCTTGTACACCAATAAAATTGGCAGGGTTGTATGTTAAGGCTCTCAAGGCTGTTTTTTCGGATAATCCATAGGCAATCGCTTTACGCACATTTTTTAAGAACACAGATTTATCTTTGAGGTCGGCAGTGGTAATACAAAACTGCACATAATTTTTTTCGAGTTCTGCTAAATTGGCTGGTGCCATTTCCCAGTGTTTTAAATCGGTAAGCGAGGCCTGTTCTGCATCATAGGGATCTTCTACATCAATGGCATCCGGGAAATTAACAGGAATAATGTATTTCGAAAATGTATTCTGAATATCATACATGCGTTGGTATTCATTACCGCCACCTTTAATAATGTATTTTACTTTAAACTCATCACCTATTTTTTTTCCACGAAGATCATTATACTTATCGTTCCCTTCAAACACCGACGGTAATTCCTGTAATTTATTAAAAGCATCCAGCGTGATATTAAATTCTGTTTTTGTTTCATTGTTTTTATACCATGCTGCATCATAATAGGTTTGTCTTAACAAAGCAACAGCCCCCATTAGTGACGACGGATAATCCTGTGGAGAGCTACCTTTATTGAAAGAATAAAATGCAGCGGCTCGGTCTTTAATAATGCTTTCGTTTTCTTTGGTATTGGTTAAATTTACCAAAGCGCCACTTCCTCTCACAATGCCATCTTTTTGTGATGTAACAACAGCTCCAAAGCCTATTTTTCTTAATTCGTCTGCTTTTTGTTGATTAGTAAGAAAGAGTTTGTAAGATTCTACCTCACTTTTTATGGCCTGGTTCCATCCATAGGCTCCCTTTTTAGGCGCGTCTGTATAATCCGTGCGTTTTACTTCCGGCATCCCATAATCGCTGTACAGATCAATAAATGCGGGATAGATATGTTTGCCTTTGAGATCAATGGTAATAGCATCTTTTGGC
Source organism: Bacteroidota bacterium (assembly GCA_016194985.1). Lineage (GTDB taxonomy): Bacteria > Bacteroidota > Bacteroidia > B-17B0 > Aurantibacillaceae > UBA4416. Next base: position 44,262 of record JACQAK010000101.1, on the reverse strand, counting down.
GCTTCTGCTTTTTCACCTGTCCTTAAAACTTTACCGTCCTGAACAATTAATGTAGCATTCACAATAGTAACATCAGCATCTACATGTAATGTACAATTGGTAAAGGCATACACCGTATGCATAATATTTGGTGCACCGTTTACAGGGAAAGTCGTTTGACCTTTCAAACAGTAGCTGATAATAAAAACAGGAGATAACAGAAAAAATAATTTACGCATGATCAATAGTTAAGTATAACAAATATAACATTATGGCTTATTTATAAAAATTAGTTTGTGGCTTTTAATTAAAGATAAATTGTTAATTTTGGAATAATTTAAAATTAATACAATGGCTACAGGCATGCTTCATTCACACACCTTATTTGTGGTGTTATTTACATTGATCTATTTAATAAAAACAATTTTATTATTAAGTGATAAAGAAGAAATATTAGAGAAATTTAAAAAGAAAACCAAAGTTGTTGAGATGATCGTAAGCTTTGGCTTTTTGGCAACCGGTGTGTTTTTAATAACACAAGTTCCGGAGATCAATAAGTTCCTCATCATTAAACTGGTGTTGGTTGGCTTATCTATTCCATTGGCTGTAATTGGCTTCAAAAAGAAAAATAAAATTCTTGCGACCTTATCTTTTTTCTTCATCGTTGTTTCATTTTCATTGGCATATAAATCAAAGGCTGCTAAAGCAGGTGGGGTAACTGTTGCTGTGAGTGGTAAAGAAATTTTTACAGAAAAATGTGCACTATGCCATGGCGATGATGGTAAATTAGGAATGAGCGGAGCCAAGGACCTATCGGTTACACAATTACCTCACGAAGGCATTGTAGAGATCATTACCAATGGTAAAAACACCATGGCGTCTTACAAATCTTCATTAACTACTGAACAGATTGAAGCAGTTGCTTCCTATATTGAAACGGATTTAAAAGGGAAATAATACCATTGAAACCAGACACGCACTCTACCGAAATACAAGCACCAACGGCTGTTTTAATAGGCGTTATCAATAAGCAACAAAACGAAGAATTAGCATTTGAGTATCTGGATGAGCTGGCTTTTTTAGCTGAGACCTACGGTGTTGAAACTAAAAAAGTATTTACGCAAAAACTCGAAAAACCTGATAAAGCAACCTTTATAGGAAAGGGGAAACTCAGCGATGTAAAAACTTTTGTGAAAGAGAATAACATTAGTGTTGTTATTTTTGATGATGAATTATCTCCCTCTCAACAACGGAATTTAGAAAAGGAATTAGGGAAGAAAATATTGGACAGAACCACTCTGATTCTTGAAATATTCTCGCAACGCGCTCAAACAGCTCATGCCAAAACACAGGTGCAATTAGCACAATATCAATATTTATTGCCCCGTTTAACCGGTATGTGGACTCACTTGGAACGTCAGCGTGGAGGCACCGGTACGCGCGGTGGAGCCGGGGAGAAGGAAATTGAGACCGATAGACGAATTACCCGTGATAAGATTGCTCAGCTAAAAGAAGACCTGAAAGTAATTGATAAGCAAATGGCTACGCAGCGTAAAAACCGTGGTGAATTTGTACGTGTGGCTTTGGTGGGTTATACCAATGTTGGTAAATCTACCATCATGAATATGATTAGTAAGAGTGAAGTATTTGCAGAGAATAAACTGTTTGCAACCCTGGATACTACGGTTAGAAAAGTGACCATCGATAATTTGTTTTTTTTATTAACGGATACCGTAGGTTTTATCAGAAAGCTACCCACACAATTGATCGAGAGCTTTAAAAGCACGTTGGATGAGGTGCGTGAAGCGGATATCTTATTGCACGTAGTGGATATTTCGCATCCTAATTTCGAAGATCATATCAATGTTGTACGTCAAACATTAATTGATATTGGAGCAGGAGATAAAGAAACCATTTTAGTGTTTAATAAGATCGATGCGTTTAAATATGTGAAGAAAGAAGAGGATGATTTGACTCCCATGACCAGAGAGAATTTGTCATTGGATGAATTGAAAAAAACCTGGATGACCAATTTAAATCAAACCTGTGTGTATATCAGTGCAAAAAACAAAGAGAATATCACTGATTTCAAAAAGCTGGTGTACGATACGGTTAAGAAAGTGCACGTGGTAAGATTCCCTTATAATAATTTATTTTATTAGTCTTAAATGTTTTTAAAGCATTTTAGAAGTAATGTTTATTGGGCGTCCCCCCACCAAAGAGGCAGGCGGGGTCGGGCTTTCGTTGCAAGTCCTCGCCATTCGTACCTCATGGCTGTGGGCTTTCCACTACAATCCCTTACGCAAATCCTATGTAAATTTGAAATTTAATTTTATAATTGCCGATACGCCCAAAGCTTAATTGTTATTTATTTAAGCAGTTCTCCAATTAACTTCTCTGTCTTAATGGTATATTCTTCATAAGCCTTGCCTGTGGCCGGCCCGTTAAATCCGGTGTAAATGGATTTAACGATGTGATTCTTATCCAGGAAAATAGTCGTTGGAAAAGCCATGACTTTATTTAAGAAAGGTAAGGTTTCAGAAGCTTTATCTTTTCCGGTAACGCCTGGCAATAAAATATCATAGCCAATGTCAAAGCGTTTGGTTAAGCGTAAAATATTTGCTTTTGCTTTTTCATTATCGGAAGTTCTTTCATAAGCTAATCCAATAATTTCTAATCCTGCTTTGTTATATTGTTTGTAAAGCTTGGATAAATAAGCGCTTTCATCCATGCAATTAGGGCACCAGCTTCCCATGATCTGAATGATGATGGCTTTGTTCTTATATTTTGGATCACTTAAACTGATCTTTTCATTTTTGGAATTGAAAAACGAAAAATCAATTTTTTCATTGGGATTTTTTAAATACGTTAAGCTTTCCGGATCCTGTAATTCAAATTTGTCATTACGCCTGGCTATCCATGTTTCATGCCAGCTAGAGCCTGAGTAAAAATCTCCTTTTATCATATCTCCTTCATCATGACTGGCAAGAAACAAAAAAGCATGTGAGCCATCAAAGCATGACAGGTAAAGTTTTCCATTATGCTCAGTCCCTTCCAGATAACGGTAATCACCGGTTTCTGTCATAAAAGTGCCTTCTACAATACTTGTGCCTGTAATATGTTTGAATACGCCTATAGCTTTACTGCTATCTGCGGTACCCGGACTAAAGGTTGTTTCCCATTTGCCATCGTAAAAATGATGTGGCTTTTCTGTTGGAACAATAAAACGGTTTTTGTTATCAAACTGTGCTGTAAATGCGATCGTATTATTTTCTTTTTTGGTATGATTGATCCACACTCCTTTTATAGTGCCATCGTCAGTTAATCGTGTTCTGAACTCTGTATCAAAAACCGGCATTTTAAAGTTGAAAGAATCTTTTTTTAATTCTACTTCATCTACGGTAATACGTTCCTGTGCGTTATGAATAACCAAAGTAATTTTACCGTTAGTGTTTTTTACATCGAAGTTGAACGGAAGCTCCAATTGTTTTTCAGGATTGAGTAAAAAGACTCCTCGCCAGATACCGGTTTTAATTTGTGCATTCATAAGGGTAGTGACAAGAATAAAGAGAGTGACTAAAGATTTCATGATACGAAATAAAAATTATTTTTTGTTAAAACCTATTATCTTACTTCTATTTCATCAACAAAGATGAAGGCATCTCCGCCTCTTCCCTGATGCCAGTCGGGAAGCTTACCGAAATTTGTGGCTTTGATCTTTATGTAGCGTGTATTTACCCTGTTGACTTCATTCTTAAAGAAAGTACGCATTTGTAAATTATAATCATCAGCCGCAATACCGTTTTCGATGATACCGAATGGCATATAATTAATACCGTCTTCCGAAATGGAGTACTCTACTTGTTTGGGATAAATAATCCATGATCGAGTATCCTGTAGGAAACTGGTATTCACGAATTGGATAGAGGTGATTTTTCCAAGATCTACGATACAATTAAAGTCTTGCCCCTGATAACCTTGCCATCCGCCACTTTTCCAGTTAGTGGTACCATGCTGTCCGTCAATAAGACCATCATCACCTCCGGCATCATATTGTTTGGAATAACTGCTTTGCAGGCTGATGGTCCAGCTATTTGGTTTTTTGTAAAGATGACAGGTCGTAGTGGTACTGCTTTCATTATTAATAATTGCTTTTGCTTTGATGATTGCCGATGAATCACAGATGAAGGGACCTGTATATTTTTTGGATGTTGCTGTTGGTTCTGTGCCATCCAATGTATAAACCAATGTGGCTTTACTATCAGGATGTTCAATACTGATTGTTTTTGATGTTTCCGTTATTTTAGTGGGTGCGTTGATAATGGGAGATGGCACGATTGGTTTGTCTGTGATGATCGTTTTTGGTTGCAAGGCTTCTGATCTTCCGAAAAGACTTTTGTCATCTGCTTTTTCAGTCATTATCAATTGTAATATTCCTCCGTTCATAATAGTGCTGTGAGTAATGGCAGAGCTATTGGATAGTTTGCCGTTGAGTGTGGAGGATTGAATATATTGGAATCCGGAATCCGGATTTTGTTTTTTAATCTCGAACGTTTTTCCGTTTTCTAAATGAATAGTAACATCGTCAAACAATGGAGAGCCAATGGTATATTCCGGCTTCCCGGGGCAAACCTGATAAAAACCCATAGAGCTTAATACATACCAGGCGCTCATTTGACCGCAATCTTCATTGCCGATTAAACCATCGGGATCGTTTTTGTAAAACTCCGTTACTATCTGGTAGATTTTTTCCTGGGTCTTATTGGGCTTGCTCACGTAATTATACAAATAGGCCATATGATGACTGGGCTCATTACCATGAGCATACTGGCCTATCAGGCCCGTGATATCAACCTGCGTTCTGCCTACAGTTTCTGTACTGGCTTTAAACAGGTCGTCTAATTTTTGTTCCATTTTTTTGTTCCCTCCCATTAATGTGATTAGTCCTGAAACATCCTGTGGCACAAAAAAGCTATACTGCCAGCTATTGGCTTCTGTATAATAATTGTTGACTTCCCTTGGCTCAAAGGGCGACAGCCAGTTTCCATTTTTGCGTGGGCGCATAAATCCTGTTTTTTTATCGTACACATTTTTGTATGCTTGTGCCCGTTTGATGAACAGATCATAATCGGTTTTTTTATTTAATTTTTTTGCTACCTGGGCAATGCACCAGTTATCATAGGCATATTCCAATGTTTTAGAAACACTTTCCGATTCGTCGTCTATTTGTAAATAGTTATTTTGATTAAATATAGGAATGCTAAGATTTGTATAATTAGACGCAGCTACCATGGCTTCGTAAAGGGCATTTTTGTTGATGCCACTTATATTTTTAGTCATAGCGTCGGCAATAACCGAAACGCTATGAAAACCAATCATGCAATTGGTTTCATTACCGGAGAGTTCCCACATGGGTAAACGGCCACTTTCTTTATATTGCTGTAAAAAGGTGTTAAGAATATCTACGGTACGTTTTTGTTCAATAATGGTAAACAAGGGATGTAAAGCTCTGAAGGTATCCCATAAAGAAAATACCGTATAGGGCGTAAAGCCATTGGCCTGGTGCACTTTCAGGTCGCGGCCTCTGTATTTACCATCCACATCACCTGCTAAGGATGGATGCGTGAAGCAATGATAGAGTGCAGTATAAAATATAGTTGCTTTTTCGGGATCAGAAGTTTTGATGTCTATTTTTGATAACTCTTTGTTCCAGCTCTTTTCAGCGTCCTGCCGGTAGAGATCAAAGTTCCAATGTGTTGCTTCTGCTTCCATATTTTTGGTAGCACCTTCAATACTTGTTTGAGAAATGCCAGTTTTTATCAGCAGCGGTTTATCATCCGAGATATCAAACTGTAAGACCATACCGCCTGTTTTTTCTTCTTCATTAGGTTTTTTTTGAGCGTTGTTGATCACATTCGTTTTTTGAACAGTAACAGCTTTGCTGAACTTCATGATGAAATATACATACTGTTCGGCAGCCCATGCTTCACTTACACGATAGCCCACTGCAGTAACACTATCTATGAGTTTTACAGAACATTTCAATGTTTTATCGCGGTGCAACAGGTCGATAATAATGTGCCCTTTTTCTCCTTTTGGAAATGTATATTGGTGAATGCCTACTCTTGGTGTAGCTGTTAATTGGACTTCTATATTATTGTCTAATGTTACCTTATAAAAGCCGGCAGCCGCTTTTTCTCTGAGATGTGAAAATTTGGAGACGTAGTCTTTACTTTTGAATCCTGTTACAGCCGGTGTTGGCATAATCAGAATATCTCCATAATCGCTGACGCCGGTTCCGCTTAAATGCGTGTGAGAAAACCCGTATATTAAAGAATCGGAATAATGGTATCCGCCACACCCGTCCCAGCTCCCGTCAATTCTGGTATCCGGGCTTAATTGTACCATTCCAAACGGCACGAGTGCGCCCGGAAATGTATGGCCGGTACCTCCTGTGCCAATAAACGGATTGACATATCTGGCATAGTTAGTGGTTTGAGAAACGCTTAAAACGCCAATTAACTGAAATAATAACAGACAGGATTTATACCGTTTAAAATTCATGAGGTACAATTTAAAACATCAACTATTCTTCTTCATCGCTGTATAATTCCAACAACTCTTTTGGATAATCATCTTTGAGAATGTAAACGCCGGTCATGGGATTTACCACTTCGCGAATACTTTTTAGCTGAACGTAAAAGGTCAATCCTTTTTTGGTTTCTTTCTTTTCTGTTTTGCTAATGGCCTTTTTTGAAAATGGAAATTGTGTTATGGAGCCATTATCCATGGTACATTCCAGGATAGTCATATCCGGAATCTCGAAACAAAATTCGTCGTCGTTGGGGTACAACCCTTTCAGTAAATAGGTAGTATTATTTACAACTTTAAAGGTAGCAACATTGCCCTGAACATCGAATTCATCTTCCCACAGGTATTTGATATTGTCTTCTGTTTCTTCGCCTTCATTCTCTTTATCGGCGTAAGCCTGATTGAACTTTGAATTTACAAGCTTTACATTTACGGTTACTATCATGATATATTTTTTAATTAATGGCCAGTGTTTGAATTAGATGATTCTAGTTCAACTCCCTGTTGTTTGAAAATAGATGTTACTTTGAATGCATACCATGCTAAGTAAGCAAAACAAAATACAGTAACAATATAGGATCTGTGTGGATTAATGATATCTACTAAATATCCTTGAAATGGAGGAATAAGCGCTCCTCCTAAAATCATCATTACTAATAATGAAGAGCCTTGATTGGTATATTTACCCAATCCATTAATGGCTAAAGCAAAAATGCATGGCCACATAACAGAACAAAATAATCCACCGCTAATAAATGAATAGAGCGCTAAATTACCTGTGCTCACCAAACCAATAATCATCATAGTACAAGCAGTTAAACTTAATATCATTAATGTGCGCGCCGGATTATCTCCTGAAAAAATAAAAATCAGAGTTGCTAATAGAATGTAAGGGATATAAAACAAGTAATCTTCTATATGACTTCCTCTTAAATAATTTACGCCACATATTACGCCAAATGCTATAAATGGTGTTACAAACTGCATGATGATTTTTACTGTTTTGCTAAAATTAAAAACGGCTAAAGCTCCTGTCCATCGACCAATCATTAAACTACCCCAATACAACGAAATAAAATGCGATATTTTAGTGTGATCAATTCCTTTAATTTCCGGCATGGCTAAGAGAGCGCCCATATTACTTTGTATAGAAACTTCTACTCCAACATACACAAAAATGGCAATCATCCCTAAAGTTAATTGAGGATATTTCAGGGCGCCTAAATCTTTATCTAATTTTTCGGAATTAGTGACTTCTGGTAATTTTGAAAACCATAAAATACCCGCACATAAAATAAATAAAGCAAATAAAATTAATGCGGGAAGTTTTACAGCTTCTAAACTACTATCTGCCGCTGCAGGGCCACTAATATTTCCAAATAATGCATAACTTAAAATTACAGGACCAATAGTTGTTCCAAAAGAATTTATGCCACCCGCTAAGTTTAAGCGTTGAGCTCCTGTTTCTTTGGCTCCAAAATTTATGACAAATGGATTAGCCACAATTTGTTGAATAGCAAAGCCCAGACCAATTACAAACAATGCACATAATAACAATGGATAAGAATTTAAACTGGCTGCCGGAATAAAAAACAAAGAACCAATGGACGAAATTAGCAACCCAACTATCAATGCTTTCTTATAACCAATTTTGTTTATTGGGTCCCCAATGGCGCGGGAAGTAAAAAAGTATATTATAGAGCCAACAGCATAGGCGGCGTAAAATGCTAAATCTACAAGTTGCGATTGAAATTGGCTTAAAGTGAATTTATCTTTAAATAAAGGAATGAGTATTCCATTGCTGGCTGCCACAAAACCCCAGAAGAAAAACACACTAATAAGCGCAACAAACGATGACTGTAATTTTTGCATAAAATAGGTTTAATAAGTATCTAAGATAGATGTTTTAGTTTGGGCTCTTTTTCATCACTAAACCCTTTTATTAACAACCTTCTTTTTACTATTTCTTTTAAAAAACTCATAACCCATGACCCATAACTCATAACTTCACCAAATGCAACTACTTACTCCTACCCATTGGCAAGACTACGAATTACTGGATTGTGGTGATTTTGAAAAGCTGGAACGCTTTGGAAAATACATTACCATTCGCCCTGAACCACAGGCTGTTTGGAAGAAAATATACTCCAATGCCGAGTGGGAAAAACAAGCCCATGTGAGATTTGTTCCTAAAAGCAGTTCGAGCGGAGAATGGAAAATGCTCAAAAAAATGCCCGATCAATGGACCATCAATTATCCATTAGGGGATAAAAAAAATCAGAAAGAAATAACCTTGCGTTTAGGATTAACATCCTTTAAACATGTAGGTGTTTTTCCTGAACAAGCCTGTAACTGGGATGTGATCTTTGATTATTTGGTGAATCTGGATAAGCCTAAGTTTTTAAATTTATTTGCCTATACGGGCGGCGCATCTGTTGTGGCCAGAGCAGCCGGAGCTGATGTAACGCACGTGGATAGCATTAAGCAGGTTGTGAATTGGGCCAATGAAAACATGCAAAAATCCAATCTCGATAATATCCGCTGGATGATTGATGACGCCTTGAAATTTGTAAAGAAAGAACAGCGTCGTGGAAATTTTTATCAGGGAATTATTCTGGATCCTCCGGCTTTTGGGCATGGACCTAACGGTGAAAAATGGAAACTGGAAGACAATATTTTGGAAATGATTGATAGTGTATTGCAGATACTGGATACTAAACAGCATTTATTGATTTTGAATGCTTATTCTCTGGGATTCTCAGCGTTGGTGCCTCAAAATCTGTTACAGCCTTTTGCCACAAAACATAAATCGCAATTAAGTATTGGCGAGCTGTACTTACATGCCAAAAGCGGTGTTGAATTACCGCTGGGTGTTTGGGGTAGATTGGAAAAGAAATAATGTGGATGACCGAGGCTCAATAGTTAATACTATAAATAATAATCAATGAAACAAGTTAATAATCATAGCATTTCACATTGAGCTTAAATATACGACCCCTTCGGGGGCGAACGCAGAATCTACAATTACTTTTTCTCGGTATCCTTTACCAGTTCTAATTTAGCATCACCAATAGCCGTTAATTTAGACTCTTTGAACGTAGTATTCCATTTCACTTTGGTAGCTTGCTTTTGCATATCGCCCGAACCGGGTAACTCAGGATAGATCATTGTAAAATCATCTCGCTTCCCTCTCTCTAAAATAATAGGTTTCGTTTTTTTAGAGTTTGGATTTTCTTTTCCGTCCGGCATAATCAGTGTTGATTTAGTTGGCATAATTAAGCCTACGCCATCGCCAACATATACACAATCAAATTTAACAACGGATTTATCTGTTTTTAGATCAGCTTTCTTCAAATCACAGGTAAAATTTCCAACCGTAAAATCATTTTTACTGGCTGGCAGATCAAAGTCAGGAACAGTGGAAGCTTTGCCACCTGCAGATGCTTTATAGATGCCTTTAAACTCAACCGTATATTTTTCAGCAAGCATATCTGCACCTCTAAAATCAATAACTTCGGTTTCTTCTTCGTTTGGCGATACTACGTAGGTTTTATCTTTTCCTAATAATGTCTTATCACCGGCAAGGTATTTAAACTCCGTTGGTTTAATCAATAAATAATCATTGGTCTTATTAAAAATCTTGATCTTGAATTTGGCTTGCTTAACATTGGCAACAGCATCAATGATATAAATTTTATAATCGTCGGTTTCTACAGTCGCTTCTTTGTAAAAAACCTTTTCGCCCTCTTTTTTTTCTTCCTTTTTTTGCGAAAAAGAATGTAACCCAATTAACAAAGTTACCGCTAATAAAATGTGCTTCATGTGTTTATTTTTGATAAACAAATATAACGGATAGATAGAACTAAAGCCTCATAATTCCTAAATTTTTTGTTAATTTTGAGAAGCTGTTTGAATTTATATTGTAAAATTTGTTACGGTGTATTTTTGAGCGAAAAAAGCCAAATTTTGCAGAGATAGTTGGCTACTATCTCGAAAAATTTAACGAATTTGTAGCCAAAAAGATACGTAACAAAATTAGTAGATAAATTTTAAACAGCTTCTAAAATGCATATTGATATCATTACGGTTCACCCGCCATTGCTCGAAAGTCCTTTTAGCCACAGTATTTTAAAACGTGCCGCCCAAAAGGGGCTTGTTTCGGTTAATGTAGTCGACCTGAGAGCCTATGGGATTGAGCCTCATAAAAAAGTAGACGATTATGCCTTTGGAGGCGGTGCCGGTATGGTGATGATGATCGAACCGATTGCCAATTGCATTAACGATTTAAAAAGTCAACGTACTTACGACGAAATCATATACATGACCCCGGATGGAGAAACGTTGAAACAGAACACCTGTAATCATTTGTCAACGTTAAACAACCTCATTATTTTATGCGGTCATTACAAAGGCATTGATGAGCGTATCCGTGAACACTTTATTACCAAAGAAATTTCGATAGGAGACTATGTTTTAAGTGGAGGAGAACTACCGGCAGCTGTTTTGTGTGATGCGGTTATTCGTTTGATTCCCGGAGTATTGAATGACGAAACTTCCGCTCTGTCGGACTCGTTTCAGGATAATTTATTATCACCACCGGTGTATACGCGCCCTGCAGATTATAATGGCTGGAAAATACCCGAGATACTAACCAGTGGAAACACTAAAAAGGTGGAAGAATGGCGGCATGAGCAATCTCTGGAGAGAACAAAATTGCGCCGCCCAGATTTGTTACTTTGAATATAACCCTTTCAGGGAGATAGATTTTGCAAAAAATAAACGTTGATTGTTCAACCCCTTTGGGGTTGAACAATGGCAAGAGTTATACAAACATTCACCTGTTAATTATTCCTTTTTAAAAAACAGCATGTGGTTTATATTTCCCTTATTTTAGTTGAATATAAATTACATCATTGTGTCTAATAGAACAGCTACTCAAAAATTAAAAACTTCTTCCGTTACCGTTGTCATTAGTTTGGCATTAGTATTATTTATGTTAGGGCTTTTGGGATTGGTAGTGATCAATGCAAAAAAATTATCCAATCATATTAAGGAGAATGTTGGATTTCAGGTCGTGCTTAAAGATACTACCACTTCAGCCGAACTGGATATATTAAAACAGGAAATCAGTTCATCTGCCTTTACCAAACAGGTGGATTATATTAGTAAAGACGCGGCCGCTAAAAAATTACAAAAAGATCTGGGAGAAGACTTTATTTCCTTTTTAGGGTATAATCCTTTGTTGTCTTCTTTAGATGTGAAATTAAATTCGGAGTATGCCAATGTGGATAGCCTCGCAGGTTTTGAAAAACAGATCATGCAAAAACATTTCGTAAAAGAAGTGATTTATCATAAAGACATGATCAAACAAGTGAATGATAATGCCAAAGTGATCAGTCTTTATATCCTGATTTTTAGCGGTTTGTTATTGGTAGTTGCTATTGCATTAATTAATAATACCATTCGTCTGTCTATTTATGCTAAACGCTTTTTGATCAGAACCATGTATCTGGTTGGCGCTACGCAGGGCTTTATTCGTAAACCGTTTATTTTTAAAGGGATTCGTCAGGGAGTTATTGCCGGATTATTGGCAGGTTTTTTATTGGCAGGGTTTTTAATACTAAGCACCAATTATATCCCAGATCTGTTACAATTGCAGGATCCTAACTTACTGGCTGCTTTATTTGCGGGCATTGTACTCTTAGGTGTTTTGATTTCCGGGTTAAGCGCCGCACTTTCTGTAAGCCGCTATCTGCGCTTAAAAACAGACGATTTATATTTCTAATCCCATTCAACTCCATAACACATATGTAAAGTTGGGTATTCTTACCTGTTTGATAGTTGTATTCTCTTTTCGCAAACAACAGGGATCGCCTTTGATAAATTCATCAGGGGCTACTATTTCGGAACGCTTTTTAACACCTGCTAATTATGTAAGGGTAAAGTCAGAAAAAAATTCATTTGCCGGATTTTTACAAAATACCGCTTTAAAGCCGTATGGCACCAAAGTACATTATTATAGTGGAGAAGAAAAACCCAATCATGTAGCTGCCGCCGTTTTAAATTATGATGTGGGATTGAAAGATTTGCAACAATGTGCCGATGCCGTGATGCGCTTGAGAGCAGAATACTTATATAGTACAAAGCAATATGAGGCCCTGCATTTTAATTTCACGAACGGCTTTAATGCCGCTTATAGTAAGTGGAGAAGTGGCTATCGGATAGCGGTGAAAGGAAATTCAGTAAATTGGATAGCAACTACTAAAGAAAGTACGTCCTATCAGTCTTTCAGAGAGTATCTCAATATAGTGTTTATGTACGCAGGAACTGCATCGTTAGCTAAAGAATTAAAGCCCATCACATTATCTCAGATGCAAATTGGTGATGTGTTTATTAAAGGAGGTTCCCCGGGACATGCAGTCATTATTGTAGATATGGCAATCCATACAACAACCCATAAAAAATTATTCATGATTGCCCAAAGTTATATGCCGGCGCAGGACATTCATGTATTGATCAACGAACACAAGCCGACCATTTCTCCCTGGTATGAGCTCGATGAGACAGCAACTCTTATTGAAACACCTGAATGGCCCTTTGCAGAAACCCAGCTAAGAAGATTTTAGATCAGCGTCTCCCCTGCAAACGATGCAATACCGAAAAGAAGCCGATGACCCAATCCATTAAGAAAGGCATTCTATAATAGAGATTCGTAATACTGGTTTTGAAAAAATAATTGCGTACATATTTTTTACGAATGGCTTTATCATAGCCTTTCATAAAATCAGCAGAGAAATTGTTTTGCGCAAAGCACTTTTTGATCTGCCAGGCGGCATAACGCCCTGATGACATCGCAGGTCCAATGCCTTCGCCGGTAGCAGGCTCTACAAGTGCTGCCGCATCTCCGCAAAGTATTACCCGGTTGCCTGAGATAGGTAATGTACTATCAAAGTATCCTATAGGGATAGACCATCCTTTTTCTTCTCCCACCAATTCGGCTTCGGCAAAGCGTTCTTTAAATTGCGGTGATTCATTCATTAAATAATGAAACTCCTTGCGCATATTGATGTTGTGTTTGGCCAGCATCTTTTTATTAGCGGCAATGCCCACATTGCTCAACCCGTTAGTAGAAGGAAAGATCCAGAAATAACCTTTGGGAATATTGGGCAAAAAATGAATTTCCAGACAATCAGGTTCCAATCCTTTCACATTTTTATAATAGGCACGAATACCGGGATAAGTTTCCGTTAACGTTTCACGTGTGTTGGTTAAGGCCGATTGCACAATAGAGTGAGCACCATCACAGCCAATAACCATTTTTGCTTTTAGTTCTTTTCCTTCATGAGTTGTAACCAGTATATGATCCTTTTCAATGGAGATTTTTTGTGCCGTGGTATTTTCAAAAACACTGGTATTGGTTTCTTCTTTTACCATCGTCAATAAAAAATTATCAAAAACATGACGGGGTAAACTTGTGAAAGACCCTTTCAGTCTTAGTTCTACCAGATGTCCTTTTGGGGATACAAATTGAGCCCGTTTGATCATAGCGCCCTGATTCAGAGCTAATAGCCGGGCTCCAAACCTTGGCGAGATGGTATTTAATATTTTATACGTATAACCTCCATAGGCATCCCCGCATATTTTTTCTCTTGGAAAAGATTGCTTATCCAACAAGGCCACGTGTAACCCTGCATCAAAGAGCCCCAAAGCACAGGTACTTCCGGCCGGGCCTGCTCCGCATATAATAACGTCGAATTGTTGCATTTAATTACCTCCAATATACCATAAAAAATACGATACTCACATAAGTCCAGAAAATGGAAAAGACAATATGGACTACTGTTTCAAATCTTTTTCCTTTCCAAAGTTCAGAAGAGTAACCAAAAAACTGGACAAAGAACCTCATGAACCAGAATATAAAAAGACCTAATGATATTTTATGTCCTAGTGGCGTTTCAATTAATTCTGAATAGGAACTAATACATAATATTCCCATCAATAAAACTATTAAAGCAATAAAAAAGGTGTGTATATACATCATCTGTTTATTAATTAAAGACAGAGAACCACATTCTTTTTTCCAATCGAATCTTTTAGGAAAAATTACATGAACGAATGCCAAAATGATTAATAAATAACCAATTATTTTAAGGTGTAGTTCCATACTATATAAATTAAGGACAACATTCAAAGATAGATATAAACGGAGTGAATTTAGTTTCTTCAAATGAAGTGAACCCGGCACTTTCAAATGATTTTTTCCAAACCGCTCTTGAAAAAAAATGAGTAAAACCCACCGAGAATGCTAAGAAATTAGGAAAGTCCCGCAAGTGTTCCGCCATAATTACCTTTCCGGTTGGTTTACATAGTCTATAACATTCTTTTAGAAATTGTATTTTTTCTTCCTGCGACCTTATTTCATGGGCGGCAGATAGGAGAAAGATAATATCAATGGATCGATCTTCCAAAGGAATGTGATTTGTTTTTATTTGTTGGGTGTCTGGAAATACCAGACTTACTTTTCGGGCTCTTATAATGGCTGGTTCCGTATGCTGTTTTGGATTATAAAAATCAAATACTTTTAAATTGGCGTTAGGAAAATTGTTTTGAATAATAAAACTTGTTTCATCGAAGCCTGCATTAATGTTTAAGAGTTGTTTAGACTCAGAAACATTTACAGAATGTTTTTTTAACCAGTCAAAATTATAATATCCCGAAAAATCATAAACATAAGCAGAAACAATCAATGGCATGGTAAGGCCATACATAAATGAAGCGAAGATTACCCAAAACAAAATATCAGACCATTGAAACACTATGTAACTGAATATTATTAAAGCTAAAGCCCCAAGGCCTAATACATAAAAATGCCTGTTAAAACTTAAAATATTTAGTACTCCCTGAAAGCTTCTTCTTTTTATTTCCATTGTTCTACCTTTCCTTTTTTCCAATAGTATGGAATATTTTTAATAATGAATGCATTTGCTAATACGATCTTTTTAAGATTTAATTTTTCAATGAAAGAAACCGAATAATTTTTTATATGCACAGGGCTTGGCGTCCAGTTTTCACGAACACCTTCAATGATCAACACTTCTTTCTTCTCTTTATTATAAGTAAATGTAAACGGCAAGGGGCCTGCAAACCTTCTCGCTTCTTTCCAATCTGCAAAAGGAGAATATTCCGGTAAGGAGGCATTTTCGTTTTCTGTTTCATATTCTATATTCAAACCTGACAGATTAGATGTGATCTGCTCACTATTATTATTTTTAGTTTGCTGAATATCGGTAGTTGTATAATTATAATGAGTAAACAGGTTTCCAAAGAATTCCATTTTCTGTTTGTCGGTTTGCGATTTAAGAATATACAATCCTCTTAATCGTTTACCTGCATTGTTGGTATACCTTACAAAAACCCTGTAACCAATTAAAAAGAAATCATTACCCATAAATTTCGGAAAACCCTTTGGTCTAAGCTCTTTGGTTTGAACCATAGCCACAGCAATAAAAGCCCATTGATCGTTGAATGTGTCTAACTCCAAACATTCCGGAATCAGGTGTTTTATTTCGTCTTTAGGAATTGCAAAAGTTAACACAAGAGAGCTTTCAAAAAAAGCTTCCACAGCAAACGGATGATCTTTGAGGAATGAAAGCATGTTAAGTATGTTGAATTAATTTTTTATGTACAATAAATCCGTTACAGAAAATAATGCAAATGAAACCAAAAGCGAATAATGAATTGAACTTGCCCCACAATAATAGATCAGGAACTAATATGAATTCCATTGTATTCATGGTTGCAATAATGAGTATTTGTGCAATAGCATTGAATCGTGATCTGATACCTGATAAGATCCATATTGCCATTAATATTTCAGAGATGCCAATGAGTTTTGTAAATAGAACTGCGTGTTCGGCTCCTATAATTTCAGAAACAATTTGCTCATGTCTTGGAACTAGGTTTAATACTTTACAAAAAAGCCCATTAATGAACCAGACTGTAGCAATGCAATAGATCAGAATTTTATATAATTTTTGTCTGCCCATAGGTTACAAATGCTAATCAAATATAACGAATACAAAACAAAAAAGGCTGTCCGCTAGCTAGCAAACAGCCTTTAAGAAGGGTAAGTAACCGGGTTCGAACCGGCGACCCCCAGAACCACAATCTGGTGCTCTAACCAACTGAGCTATACCTACCGTTTAAGGGCTACAAATGTAATAAAATATTTGATTTCAAGAAAAAATTGAACGAAAAAAGTGTTTTTAGGTATAAATACGATTTTTGATGTGTTTGCTACCCTGTCCGCCGGCTGGCGGATCAGGGTCTCACAGGAAGTGCTGACACAAGTTTAGAATGACTTTACTTTGTAAGTTGTTTGTCGTAATGCACCATATAATGCAAGCCTACAGACTCCTTTCGCCGGATGGCATGCTTGATAATTAAATAGCCAATACAGATCAGATTACGGAGTTCGCACAACTTTTGGGTAACGGTGGTTTGTTCGTAAAGCGCTTCGTTCTCCTTATATAAAATTTCCAAACGGTCGAAGGCGCGTTTTAAGCGTAGTTCGGAACGCACAATGCCTACATAATTACTCATAATCTGTTGCACTTCGCGTTGAGATTGGGTAATTAAAATCATTTCTTCGGCATGCTCGGTTCCTTCAGCGTCCCAGTTAGGAATCCCGTCTTTGAAGGAGATCCCGGATAACTTTTCGATCCCTGTTTTAGCAGCGCGATGGGCAAATACCACGGCTTCCAGCAATGAATTACTGGCCAATCGGTTAGCACCGTGAAGCCCGGTGCAGGCGCATTCGCCAACAGCAAATAAGTTGCCAAGGGTAGATTGGCCTTCTTTATCCACTAAGATACCACCGCATAAATAATGCATGGCTGGTACTACAGGAATCATCTTGATGAAAGGGTCAATACCCAGTTTCATACATTTTTCGTAGATGTTTGGAAAATGTTCGATAAAAGCCTTTCGGTCGATATGACGGCAATCCAGATATACAAAATCCTCACCGCGTGTTTTTAGTTCGTTATCAATGGCTCTGGCAACAATATCGCGTGGTGCCAATGATAAACGCTCATCATATTTCTGCATGAACTCTTTGCCGTCCATGGTTTTTAATACGGCTCCAAAACCACGAATAGCTTCTGTAATTAAAAAGCTGGGATGCTCTCCTGGATTGTATAAAGAAGTAGGATGAAACTGCACAAATTCCATATCCTTTACCAGTCCTTTTGCTCTGTAAACCATTGCAATACCATCGCCTGTAGCGATAGTGGGATTAGTAGTAGTGGCATATACATGTCCTGCACCACCCGTGGCCATAAGGGTAATTTTAGAAAGAACGGTTTCTATTTTCTGAGTTTTGGTATTTAAAATATAGGCACCAAAACAATGTATATCCTTTGAATGAGAAGTGACTACTTCACCCAGATGATGTTGTGTGATAATATCAATAGCATAGTGATGATCAAGCACCGTAATGTTTTTATGCTTACGGATCTGTGCAATTAAGGCCCGTTCTATCTCGTAACCTGTGATATCTTTATAATGAAGAATGCGGTGCTCAGAGTGTCCTCCTTCTTTTGCCAAATCGTAAGTACCTTCTTTATTCTTATCAAAATTAGCTCCCAGTTCAATTAATTCGCGTACACGTTCTGTGCCTTCCGTTACCACTACACGCACGGTTTCTTCATCACACAATCCGGCTCCTGCAATGAGTGTGTCCTGAATGTGTTTTTCAATGGTGTCCTTGTCATGCCACACAGCAGCAATGCCGCCTTGTGCATATTTGGTATTGGACTCGTCTTCGTTGCTTTTGGTAACAATGTATACAGAGCCATGTTCTGCTACTTTAAGGGCATAGCTTAAACCGGCAATACCGCTACCAATAATGAGGAAATCTACTTTTTGTTGCATGCTACGATTACGAAATTATAGTTAATCACTTCTCAACTACCTGCCAGTTGTTGGGCGCAGCGCTCGAAGTGACAAATATTTTATGGTTAATATTTTTATTTGTTTTTTCCTAAAAGCCTGGCGACATATTTTCCAACTATGTCAAACTCTAGGTTAACAACATCGTTGACTTTTAAATGTTTAAAAACGGTGTTCTCAAATGTATAAGGAATGATGCACACCGAAAATGCATCATCTTTCGAATCTACCACTGTGAGGCTTGTTCCGTTAATAGTGATGCTGCCTTTCTCAACCGTAACATTACCTAATTTGTTATTATATTCAATGGTATACGTCCAGCTCCCGTTATTATCCATAATAGAAGAAACGATACCGGTTTGGTCAACATGGCCCTGTACGATATGTCCGTCAAATCGGCCATTAGCAGGCATGCAACGTTCTAAATTAACTTCATCGCCAATTTTTAAAGTTCCCAGATTGGTTTTTTGAAGCGTTTCATCAATAGCTGTTACGGTATACTGATGCCCGTTAATTTTAACAACAGTTAAGCATACACCATTATGTGCCACGCTTTGATCTATTTTTAGTTCATGTGTAAAAGCACAACTGAATGTAAAATGCACATTACTATTTTCTTTTTCGATCGCTTCTACTTTTGAGAGGCCTTCTATAATTCCTGTAAACATGTTACAAAGGTAGATTTAATTATTTGTACTCAAAATTTTAGTATAAGTCACCCTGTCCGCCAGCTGGTGGATCAGTGTCTGATAGAGATACTGAAACACGTTCAGCATGACAATAATAATTAGAAAAACGCTCTTACCTGTGCTCCTCCAATATTTATGATTTTACTATTAGGAGATTTTCGCCCGTTGTAGTTGATACTAATCTGGATGTTATTGGTAAGATTACGCTGGTAGCTTATTTCCCAGGTGTAGTTATAGCCGGTTTTTAAAGCATTGAGCATTTCATAAGCCACAGGCGTGTTTTGCTCAGCATTATAGGAGATCGTTATAAAATCTGCTTTTCCGGTGATGCTGCCTTTTTCTACCTGATTGAATTTGAACTCCAGTCCAACATCATTTAATTCTGCTTTCTCGAACCCTTCAAGGATGATGTTTTGTTTTTTATTATGTTTATACAGTAAGCTTACCCTGAAAGCGGTGTTTGGCTGATAGCTTAGTTTTTGTTCCAGATCATACGATTCGATCTTATAATTACGTGTCGATAAAAACAATGATTGGGTTGATTTAATCCCGTAAATATTGGTACTGTTTAAACTCCAGGATCTGGTAACATTCCACCGCCATCTCCATTCGTGCGTTGTATTTTCGCGGGTCTCATAACCATTGGTTAGTAATTGTTTACTCAGATTACTTTGATACGTATAGTCGGTACCAAATACCGCGGCGCTTTGATTGAAGAATAAACTTTGACGGAGCGAATAATTCAGCGCAGTTAAAAAAGAATCTTTCAAATTAATATTTACCGGATTAAAAGTAAACAGCTTGCCTTCATCGTATGATTTTTTATCCACGCGATAAACCGATTGCGACGCAAAGCGACTAATAAATTTTAAAGCCTTGCCGGAGCTATCTTTCAAAAAAACCGCAGGGCGCAGATTCAAGGAAAAACTAAACTGATCATGTAAGACTTTCACATATTGATTGGTAGGTGTATATACCCTGATATAGAGCGCCTGGTCCGAAAACTGTGCAATTTCAAATTCATTTAACTCGGCAATGCCATTATTGTTGTAATCTTTCCAGGCATAGGTCCCCTGTCCGGCAGCCACCAGCAAATAATAATATTCTTTCTTGTTTTCTAAACCATAGCCCGTTTCGTAGAACATGCTCGATGTAATAAATCCTTTGATCATGCGGGGCGAATACTCTACACGGCTTAATAAAGTATTATCGGGCTTAATGGTCATTGAATCTCTTTTTAATTTTAGTTCACGGTATGTGAATATGACAGAAAACGGATGATTTCGAATGCTATTAATATTTGCTGAAAATCCCATATTTTTGGCATAGGTAGAATCTTTTAAAATGGAACGATAGGCTTGTTTATCCCTGCGCTCGCGATAAAACAATTTATATAAATTACCGGTAGTGTCTTTATTGGTAATGTTTCCTTCCCATTCCCAAAACTGATAACTACGGGGCAATAAACTGTCCGAAGAGTTTTTACGGAATTTATTTTGCTCAAATTCGTCCAGATAATTAAACTTTAATCGTCCTATAGATTGCGAAAAAGAAGTTTTGTGCCTGTAAAAATTACTGAGTTGTGAATTGTAATCGCTGGTAAGGTACGAACCGTTATAGGAAATACTATTGGTTTTAGTATTGTAAAAACTCTGAATACTGTGTTTCAATCCTTTATAAAAAACACCTTCGTCAAAAAAACTGATGCCGTACAATAATTTTAAGCGATTGTTTTTTTGGATTCCCACCTGGGCTAATCCAACATGCTGGTCGGTATTGATTGGTGCACTGGTCGGTCTGTTCCAGTCACGTTCAAATTCAATAGCCCTGTAACGCTCAATAGGATTGAAATTTTGTTGCACATATTCATAACTCAGGTTGTAAATAGCACTCAGCGATTCCTTTTTCACGGTATCTTTTTTTATAACGCTTTGGTTGTTGCTGTTTATCCTTAGTCCATAGCCATCATCATTCCCCGAATTGTATTTACTAAACGTATTGATATCGTTTTTTGTATACACGCCTTCTACATCCAATACATGATTTTTATTGAATTCGTAATTAGCTCCGGCGGTGAACATTTGTTTTTTCTTGGGAGTTACCAATGGAATGATGGGTTCATAATTCCCTTGTAAAACACCACCTACAGGAGCTACCCACTTATATACTTTTCCGTTGGCCGTGGTGGATACCTGAATATAATAACCATTATTCTCGCCAACATAACTGAATTTAACTCTGTATTTGGCACTATCCGGATTTGTAGAATTAACATAAATACCCTGATACACAATGGCAGAAACAACCGTATCTTTTTTCCAATAAAACACATCGGTCGAATTATAAGCAACCAGTTCCGCACCGCTGGTTACCGCTTTGCTAAGGGTGTCGCCAATATTGAACATGGTTAATTTTTGAGCATCGGTAAGTGATTGCTGCAGGGTTTTATTTTTGTTGTCCTGTTCCCCAAAAAAATTGAGTCGTACCTTTAATTTATTGGCTTCTATCTCTTCGCTAAAAAAGTAAAGCGATCGGGCGTAATTTCGTTCAGCATACTGAAACTCGGCAATGATACGCTTATCCTTGGTAATGATTTGTTTGGCAGTAAATGTGATCTCGGCGGTATTATAGTCTATAATATAATCGTTTTCCTGCCCACGCTGTAGTTGCCTTCCATCCACGTATATCCGTTCTGTTCCTGATAATACAATAATAAATTGCTCATTATCGGCACCATGTAAGCGATAAGGTCCCTGATTGTTTTCTACCCCCTGAATGATATTGCGGGCAAATTTCCCTTTGCTCACAGCGCCACTTACCTGCGTTTTAAAAGTGACCGTTTTTTTGTTGATCGTGTCGTAATAATTATTGGCAAAATATGCCCCCTGCGAACGTTTGTAAAAATTCATGAAGTAGCTGTTGGGACGCTGTAACTGAAAATCACCCACAATTAACTTTGAGTTTTTATTGGATAACTGCACAAATACTTTATCAAATTCCTGCAACTGTGCGGTTGTTCCATCTGCCTGAAACGGAATATTATCGTCGGTGGCCGCCAATAACAGGTCTACTTCCTGGGTTAATTTCCCGCTAACCTGTAGGTTTAAACTGGAATTTACCACCACATCCTGGTTATTCCCAAAACTGATCCCACGACTGATACTTCCGTTTTTGTTTAATCCGTCCGACACAAAGGATTCGCTGGCAGGTGCTGAACCGGCAAAGGCCAGTGTTAAAGGATTGGCAGGAAGAGACAGGTCTTTGGTAAGCTGTGAAGTACTTTGGTGATAATATGATTTTTCGAAATTGTAGGGGAAACTTTTGTAACTAACAAAAATGGGGTCGGTTGGCTTTACTTTAAAAATGATGGCCTTTAAGGGATAGTTGATACGGTAAGTGGATGAATCCAGAGGATTATTTTTAGCAGAAATCCGGATAGTTCCTGGCATTAAACTCAGGGTGTCCAAAAAAAGCGTATCGGATTTGATGAAGTAATATTTTTGTTTTAGGTTCGTTTGAGATTGGGCGTGCATAAAACATCCACACAAAAACGACACTATAAAAATAAATCTAAAACTCACCATGCTTATAACGGTTTATAAATATAGAAATTGTATTTTTAAAGCCATAAATAGTATTTCATATGAAGATTATCACCTATAACGTGAATGGCATTCGTGCCGCCATGGGCAAAGATCTGGTTGGATGGTTAAAAGCGTCTAATCCTGATGTGTTGTGTTTACAGGAAATTAAAGCAACCCCTGATCAGGTTGATGTTGCTCAGTTTGAAGCATTAGGGTATCATTTGTACTGGTATCCGGCACAAAAAAAAGGGTACAGTGGCGTGGCTATTTTCACAAAAATAAAACCTAAGCATGTGGAATATGGATGTGGCATTGAGGAATATGATTTTGAAGGAAGGGTGATCCGGGCAGATTTTGACAACTGTTCTGTCATGAGCGTGTATCATCCGAGTGGAAGCAGCGGGGATGACCGACAAGCGTTTAAAATGAAGTGGCTGTCTGATTTTCAGAAATACATAGATGCATTGAAGACAAAGATCCCTAATTTAATACTATGTGGAGATTATAATATCTGCCATAAACCGATCGATATCCATAATCCTAAATCCAATGCCAATACATCCGGATTTTTACCGGAAGAGCGCGAATGGATGGAGCAATTTATCCAATCAGGGTTTACAGATTCGTTCAGGCATTTCAATCAGGAGCCTCATCAATACAGCTGGTGGAGCTACAGAGCAGGAGCACGAGGCAAAAATTTGGGTTGGCGAATTGATTATAATTTGGTTGCCAATCACATGAACGATAAGCTAAAGAGAGCCGTTATTTTACCGGATGCTATGCATAGCGACCATTGCCCTGTTTTATTGGAAATCGATTTTTAACAAAATCATCTGATTTTTTTAGTTTTTTTAGTTTTTTAGGTTATATTTGTGATTACTATAAACTTATGTACTTAGGTATGAGAAAAATATTTATTCCACTAGTAGCGAGCGTGTTAACACTTGGCTTGGCTTCATGTTCATCGTGTTCAGACAAAAATAAAGACAATCACGATGGTTCTGAAGGAAAAGGGGGCGTTTTTATGGGCGGTGTCATGCGCATGAATGAAGTTGAGGCGTTTAAAAGCTTGAACCCTATTGCAGTTAATGAAATTGTTGGATTCCACTTAGGATCTCAATTATTTGAAGGATTGGTGAAATTCGATCAAAATGACTTATCCATTAAACCTGCGATAGCCCGTTCTTGGGATATCAACGAAAACCAGACAGAGTGGACCTTTCATTTACGTCAGGGTGTAATGTTCCATCCGGATGCCTGTTTTCCTGAGGGAAAAGGAAGAGCGCTGGTAGCCAATGATGTGAAATTATGTTTTGATAAATTATGTACAGCCGATCCTAATAATGCGCAGTTTGATGTAACATTCAAAGATCGCGTGGTTGGAGCCAACGAATCGTTTGAAGCCTCTAAAACCGGAAAAAACCTGCCTGTTTCAGGAATTAAAGTGATCAATGATACAACGATAACCATTTCTTTAAAAACGCCTTTTGCAGGCTTCCTTAATATCGTGGCTATGCCGGGATGTTGGATTTATCCAAAAGAAGCCTTGGATAAATATGGTTTGGATTTGCGCGTTCATCCTGTAGGTACAGGCCCTTTCCAACTGGAAACAGTTAAAGAAGGTGAAGTACTGATCATGAAGAAAAACCCTTATTACTATGGCGTTGACAAAGACGGAAATAAATTGCCGTATTTGGATGGATTGAAATATACCTTTATCCGTGAGAAAAAAGCTGAAATCCTGGAATTCAAATCAGGTAATTTAGATATGGTTTACCGTTTACCGGTTGAAATTTTCCCGGAAATCATGGGAGATCTGGAACATGCGAAAGATCGTAAAACAGAATTCCAGATTTTGAACTCACCGGCATTCAACACCAGTTATTTAGGATTTAATTGCATTAGCACCGTATTTAATAAAAAAGAAGTGCGTTTAGCATTTAACTATGCCATCGACAGACATAAAATATCTGACTTTACCATTCAGGGAGAAGGTTCGCCTGCCGATTATGGAATGGTGCCTTATGTAGAGGCGTTTGAAAAAGAAGGATATAACTTTAAAGGACTGAAAGGCTATACATTTGATGTAGCAAAAGCAAAAGACTATTTAAAGAAAGCCGGATACCCTGACGGAAAAGGATTCCCGAAAGTGACCTTGCAAATTAATAGCGGAGGAGGAAACAATATCTTAATTGCTGAGGTTGTACAAAAAATGTTGAAAGAAAACCTGAATGTGGATATCGAGATCAATACCGTTCCTTTTGCTGAGCATATTGAGCAAATTACAGCCGGTAAAGCAGATTTCTTCCGTTTCGCCTGGATAGCGGATTATCCGGATCCTGAGACATTCTTAACATTATTCTACGGAAAACATGTTCCTGCTAATCCAACAGAAAAATCATTTATTAATATGTTCCGTTTTAAGAATGCACGTTTCGATTCGTTATTCGCCTCTTCTTTTACAGAACCTGATTTAGCAAAACGTTATGCGATCTTATCTCAGGCAGAACAAATCGTGTTGGATGAAGCTCCATTCATGCCAATATTCTATGATGAGAATTTCCGTCTGGAACAGTTAAACGTTCGTAACTTCCCTGAAAATGCCATGAATTATATGGATTTATCAGTAGTGTACTTAGTGCCTAAAGATAAAATGCCTAAAAAATAAATCTGAAACCCGGATTATTAAAAGAGCCTTCTAACATCAGAAGGCTCTTTTAATTTTAAGACTATTGTACAATACTATTTTTTAAAACAGTTTTACTTTATATTTTTCGGCCATTTTTTGCAGTTGCTCATGGGTTATACCGTGACTGTTTTTGTGTTGATGATAATTTTCAACGGTAACCACAAACAACTGATAATTGAATTCTTCGGCGAGTTTAAAATAAGCTTCTAATTCCCAGGCAATGGTAAATGTATTATGAACAATTACTTTTGATGTGCCGTGTTGCATGGCTTCTTTAACACGCTCTTCGCATTGTTTATAAGCCAGATGGTTTTTCCTGAAATCGAAATGATAAGTACCGGTAGTGCTATCTGTAAAATAATCATCCACCGAATACACAGGATATGTTTCCTGTTCACTCAACAGCTTTGCCAGTGTGGTTTTGCCACTACCGGGAAGACCTCGTAATAAAATCAGGGAGCATTTCTCTAACATGTTTTAAAGGTAAAGAAAAAAAACTCTTTTAAAACAGCTAAAGTGTTCAGGCAATTAGTACATGGCTTTTGATCGTCGTTGATAAAGGAAGGCGCTTGGCGTCATCATTCGTAATGTGATTTCAGGCCCACCTCTGCCTTTACTAACGGTAGCTAATTTCGACATGTTGACATCATAACTAAACCCAACCGCAAACTTTCCTAATTCAACTAATAAAGAGGTAATGATGGCATCTCCTGATCTATAGTATACACCAATGCCAACAGATGAACGTTTGATAAAGCCTGTATATTTGGTATTATCTTTTATGTAGTATTTAAACATCATTCCGGCTAATATCTCTTTTGACGGACCTTGTACCTGAACCAGCCAGCTTGGAGCAATGCCCACTTTGCTGTTTGGAACGCCAAATAACAAATTGCCATGAAAGACATATTTTCTATATAATCTGTCAGATTCGCCATATAAAAAATTTTGTTGCGGGCGCGTTAAATGGTATACAGAGAATCCTACCTGTGCATTAATCTGATCGTTGGCGGCTATGGATTTTTCATCACGCATGTATGTATATAAAGCACCACTACTCATGTCGCCATACATAAAACTCTGGCGCGTGTAGTATTCTCCCGAAGGCAAATTTGGATCATAGGTAGAACCATTGTACTGAGCGCCGTAAATCAAACTGGTGCCATCCATTTTTCGTTGTACAAAACCACCTTGCAATCCAAACGATAAATTACTATACTGGCTAAGCGGAAAAAACATAGCATAAGTAAGGCTGGTATTAAGCGTTCCCATTTTGGAGTCACCGGCTTTATCATTATAAATACTGAGACCCCCTGACATCCGGTTTTTTGATTTTTTGAAGATCATACCCCTTCTCTTATCTGCTTTTTCCCAGTTACTGGTTTTGAATCTTGACTCAAAAGAAAACCCGTAGCTTCTGAATGGAGTAGTAACACTGCTCCATTGATCCTTGAAAACAATGGATGCTCTCATGGATTGAGAAGCACCTGCCATAGCGGGATTAATCAGCAGTGGATTTTCATTATACTGTGAGAAATGAAAGTCCTGAGAATAAGATGTGTGAAACATCAGGCATCCTACTATAAAAGTTAATATCGTTGATCTCATCTCTCTTTATTATTTTACTAATGTGATATTTCCTTTTCTAACTATTTCTCCAAGATCTTTTACGGTAGCTTTGATATAATATGCAAATACAGCCGAGTTTAAAGGATTTCCCATATATTTTCCATCCCAGCAAAATCCTTTGTCGCTTGAGTCATACACTTTTTCTCCCCATCGGTTATATATGGCTATATAAAAAGTCGTAATACATTGATCCCAGCCCTTTAAACAAAATTCATCATTGATGCCATCTCCGTTTGGACTGAAGGCTGTTGGTGTAGAATAATCAGTATTGCTGGCACAATCAAAATCAACAGTTATTAAAACACAAGAAGTATCAGCACATGAACCAATATAAGTGTAAGCACAGTAATTTGTAGTTACTGTTGGCGAAGCAATAGGGTTGGTGCAGGTTGAACAACTAAGGCCTGTGGTGGGCGTCCAGATAACCGTAGCACCATTTGGGGCATAGGCAACTAAGGGAGCACTTTCACCCGAATGAATAGTAGCATTAGTGCCAATACTCACGGTTAACGTACCAACAGAGTTGACATTTGTAAATCCGGTAGCGGTACAACCATTGGCATCGGTTACTAACACACTGTAGGTGCCGGCCGATAAACCGGAAACGTGGGCGCTATTGCTGTTAACGCTCCATAATATGGTCAGGGAACCGGTACCCCCGCTTGTAATGGCAGTTGCACTTCCATCATAATTTCCACAACTGGCCGGTGTATTGGTAATAGTAAGAGCAATGGCCGGAGGTTGTGTAATATTGACAGTGATTGTGCTTAAGCATAATGAAGCATCTGAAACAAATACTGTATATGTTCCTCCCGTTAATCCGTTTGCTGAAGCATTATTTCCACCAATTGGCGACCAAGTATAGCTAAATGGACCTGTTCCTGAAGCAGAGATTGTTGCTCCTGCATTAGTAGATGAGAAACAAACAGCATTAGTTTGAGAAGAAATGGATAAGGCTGGACCTGTTCCCGTAGTTGTAATAGCTGTATTGACAGTTGTTTTACAACCTTTCGAATCTGTGATAATTACAGAGTAATTTCCCGGCGCCAAACCGGAGATTGAAGTTCCTGAACCTGCAGTTGGACCCCAACTATAGGTGTAAGCAGGTGTTCCTCCACTGGCTGATACGGTAGCACTTCCTACACTTGTTCCGCAGCCTGTTGGCGTTGTTGAAATGCTACCTGTGATGCCGGCAGTAGGTTGAGTAATAGAAACAGTTGTTGTGACAATACATTGTGCGGCATCTTTAACATTAACAGTATAAATACCTGCACTTAATGAGGTTTGACTGGAGCCCGATAAATTTCCGGGAGACCATGTGTATGTATAAGACCCCGTTCCGCCTACGGCATTAACGGTTGCCGTTCCGGTATTAGCACCAAAACAATTAATGCTTGCCTGAGAAACAGATAATGTTGGTCCACTGGTAGCATTTAGTGTGATAACAGAAGAAGTTGAACATCCTTTAGAGTCAGTGATGGTAATGGTATTGTTTCCGGCAGATAAATTTGTTGCTGAGCTTGCTGTTCCTCCATTTGGGCTCCAGCTGTAAGTGTAGGCCGGTGTTCCTCCACTGGCAGTTACAGAAGCGCTACCACTACTAGAACCACAACCCGGAGCAACAGTGTTGGAAATAATACCACTGAGCGCAGCTGTTGGCTGTGTAATAGCTACTGTAATGGAGCTGGCACATTGTCCTGCATCTGTGGCATTGATAGTATATGTTCCTGCGGTCAATCCTGTTTGGCTGGCACCATTTAAGTTCCCCGGCGACCAGGTATAAGAAATAGCCCCTGAACCTCCACTCGCATTAATAGTGGCGCTTCACAGCCTTTCGCATCTGTTACTTTAACAGTATTAGCACCTGCTCCAAGATTTGAAACTCCTGCTGTAGTTCCTCCACTTGGCGTCCAGCTATAGGTATAACCGGCTGTTCCACCACTGGCTGTTACGGTGGCGCCACCTGTGCTGGTACCACATCCTGCCGAAGTTGTCCCTGAAATGACGGCACTCAATGAGTTTGTTGGTTGTGTGATCGTGACGGTTCCACTTCCGGTGCAGGCATTTGCATCTTTTATGGAAATTGTATACACCCCTGCGTTTAATCCCGATTGACTGGCACCGTTTAAATTTCCGGGCGACCAGGTATACGAATAAGCACTTGCCCCTCCGGTTGTACTAACGGTTGCCGAACCTGTGTTGGCACCAAAACAATTCACATTAGTTTGAGATGTAACAGACATGGTTAAGGTAGGGCAGGAAGTATTGGTACAGTTTGGTACAGAAGCAGCACTGGATATGGAGAATGTTCCTCCCGCAGCATCAAGTACACGGATCGGATAACTGGTAGGGGTTCCAACACTGATGGTGTTGGTTGCGTATGTCGTCCATGAATAACCACCGCCACTGGAAGTACTTCCGCTTTGCCAGTTATATGGTCCTGTACCACCAGATACAGTGAAGCCATTGCCATTATTACATACTGATAGAGGAATGCAGGCACTTACTGTAACAGTTGTTGTACCTACTCCACAAGCCAGACTATATGTTATGACATGCGATCCCACTCCTGCTGTTGCCGGATTAAATGTTCCGGAAGACGCGTTGGTAATACCTGTTCCACTCCACGTTCCTCCGGCAGTGGAAGCAGATAAATTAAAAGCAGGGTCACTTGTACATTTGATTGGTGGCTTACAAATGTTGGCGTCGCAACAAGTAAGGCTTATCGTATTACAAGCTCCTGCGTTGATATGTTGAATAGTTCCTGTTCGGGAGTTGGTGCCTGAAGTTCCGGTAGAACCACAGGCAATGATATTCCCTCCGGTGGTTACATGTACATCATAAACATTAAAACTAGTAGGGTAGGAAGCTACCTGAGCAAGACTGGCATCAAATTTATAGACCGCATTTTTTGAACCAACATATATATTTCCGCAGTCATCAATATCGATACCGCTATTTTGAACACCACCACTGGCAAAGCCTCCGCCTGGAATAGTTGCAGAGCTAATGATAGCACCCGTCATTAAGTTACGTTGATCAAGTCGGTTCCCTCTGTTGACATAAACAAAAGAGGTATTAGCTTTAACAGCCATAATCCCCGTATTATCATACCTGAAATTCTCACATTTATAAGATAATGCGTATGTATTATTAGCTTTATAAATAGCAGAATTGGGAGTAGAGCAGGCAGAAAAATTTTGATTAATATAACCTATCGAGTCATGTGTTAAAAAGTAATATTTGCCATTACCACAAGGCGCAATGGATCTTATTTCCTGAGTTGGGAACAAGGCTCCCGGCGTTACCTGAAGACTGCTGACTACATTTCCATTAGCCATATTCATTTCATAAATGTATGGCAGAGGAGTGAGTCCTGACCCTCCGGTTCCTCCAACAATTAGTCTGGTTTGGTCACAGTTAAAAGTAATACACCAAAATTCAGTTAGACCGAATATACCTCCCGGACTGGCATTGTTCCAAACTATGGCTCCTGCAGTGGATACTTTTACCATGGCGGCCGATGAACCTTGTGTTACATATGAATTTCCCGCATTGTCAACTGCAAATGTACCAAGCCATGCCGTTGTATCGTAAGGGGTATTATAGGTCCATTGTAGGGTTCCGGCAGAATTGTATTTTAATAGCTGCATAGGGCTTACGCCTCCAATAATGTATACATTTCCTGCTCCGTCTTTTTCACATTCCCAAACACAGTCCCAGTTTGTTGCAAAGGCCGGTGTTTGAGTCCATGGATCAATAATTACTTTTTTTGTATGATCATAATTTCCCAAAAGAAACGACACTGTTTTCCCTGTTTTAACAAAGTTGGAAGTGATTGTAGAACTGTTATTATGTTGATAGAAAGACAAAGGGGCATGATCAATGATGTCTCCAAAACGTGTGCTGATATGTATTTCCCCGGCACTATTTAAATCCACATGGCTGTCGTAAACCATTTTTACCTGAGAAGGATCTGCACCCGGATAGAGGATTAACGAATATTTCAGACCTCCTTTTTCGGCAAACACGTATTCAATATCGATATTGGGGTAAATATTTTTATAGGTAATTTTTTTGTAGCCTTTTACGTAGCAAAGGTTTTTATATTGACCGGATTCTTGTTTAAAATGATAACTATGATAATCAGATGTAATATCGCTTGCCTCTATTTTTGTATTTGGATTTGAATTTTGCCATAGCATGGTTACTTGATCAGCCTTCGTTTTCAGTTGATGTTCTTTTTTTTCATGGCGTGCAAACTCTTCAGGATCACTAAATGTCTCCTTGCGTTCACGTTCCATTTCACGGTCATCTTTTGGCTTTTTTGTAACTTCTAAAAACGTATAGGTAATTCCCTTTTTGGTAAAATAAATCTTTGTTCCTCCCTGGTCAACAGCAAATAACACAGGATCGGTGTTGCCAAATGAGCCGGGAATGGTAAATTGCCCCTTGTTTTCAATAAATGCTTTTTGATAGCCATATTTTACAGACCATGAAGCACCATTACTGTTTTGAGCGTTCAGTTTTCCACAGGCTAAAGCCAGTAAACATAAAATGTTATAAAAAGAAAGACGTAAAATTGATTTCATTTAGAAAAATTGAAAATTTGTACTTTTAGGATTAGTAACAAATATCAAAAAATTCTCATCAAAATATTAGGGGGCTGACCCCCTAATTCCCCCCTGGTTTAACATAAAATCGGAAGCAAATGGAGTGGAATTATATATTTATCGGTTAATGCTTAGTTTTCCGATAAACAGAACTTTTGTTTTGTTTTGAATTTTGTATAAATAAACGCCATTACTTAAATCTGATACATGAATGTTTTTTGTGCCTTTATTATTTTCCAGTAAAAACTGTTTTAACTCTTTTCCTAGTACATCAAATAAAACTAATTCCTGGCCATTGTTTGTGAAAGTGTAATCAATATTAAATTCTCCGGTATTTGGATTTGGGTAAATGGAGATATTATTGTTTGTTAAATCCTGTTCATTTATTTTGGTAGTACCGCAGATAGGAAGTGAGACTAAAGTAGTAAATGTAAAGGTTTTTGCAGACGCAAGATCCGTTACTATAATTGGGAATACGGTTGATGATGGCGCTGTAACAATTGTTCCGGTGGCTGTCCACAAGGGAGCTGCTATCCCTGAGCAAAGCGGAGGCAAACAATTGCCTCCCGGACAACTTGAGCAGTTAGTGGTTGTAATTGTACTTGACCATTTGTAAGGCCCATCGCCCCCGAAAGCTGTTAATGATGCAGAACTTGTGCAGACAGAAACGGTACCGCAGCTTCCGACTAAAATATTTATTGAATCGATACCGCATGGTAAGGAATATTTTATGGTGTGGCTGCCAATACCGGCAATTGACGGGTCAAAAACTCCGGTAGATACATTGGTAATCCCATTTCCGCTCCAGGTACCTCCGGCGTTAGAAGCTTGTAATGTAACAGCGGGATCGCTGATACAAATATGATTCAAACTACAAATACTGGCATCGCAGCATGTTTGAGTCATTAGCCCACAGGAGCTCATACTGGCTGCTTCTATGAAACCTGTTCTGATGGATGTTGTAGAAGAGCCGGTTGATCCACAAATGATAACATTACCATCCGTATTTATGGTTAGGTCATATACGTTATAGCTTGTTGGATAAGAGGCTAGTTGATTTAAATTGGAGTCAAATTTATAAACGGCATTTGTTGACCCTACATATATATTTCCACAATCATCGATATCAATTCCGCTATTTTGAACAGCACCATTCACAAATCCTCCTCCGGGAATAGCTATAGAATCAATAATTATGGTGGAATTAATATCTCGTTTATCCAACCTATTTCCTCTATTGACAAATACGAACGAGCCATTTGCTTTAATGGCTGCAATTCCTGTATTGTCATATCTGAAATTTTCACATTTGTAAGATAAACTATACGTATTTGTGGATTTGTAAATGCCGGCCTGTGGGGATAAGCAGGAACTAAAGTTTTGATGGATGTCCCCTATTGAATCATGAGTTAAAAAATAATATTTGCCATTTCCGCAAGAGGTTATTGATCTTATTTCCTGAGTAGGAAATAAAGTTGCAGAGGTTACTTGAACGCTACTAACAATCGTTCCTGCAGTCATATCCATTTCATAAACGTATGGTAAAGGAGGAGGAGTTGCCCCTCCTGTACCGCCAATTATCATCTTGGTTTGATCGCAATTAAATGCAATGCTCCAAAATTCGGTTAAGCTGTATGCTCCATTAGGGGTTCCATTACTCCATATAAGTGTTCCTGCTGTTGATATTTTTTCAATTTTAGCTTCAGAACCTAGTGTTACATATGAATTTCCGGCATTGTCAACAGCAAATGTACCAAGCCATGCGGTTGTATCGTACGGCGTATTATAGGTCCACTGTAAGGCTCCCATCGAATTATATTTTAGTAATTGCATAGGTGTTACTCCTCCAATTAAATAAACATTGCCTGACCCATCTTTTTCACACTCCCACACGCAATCCCAGTTACTGGTAAAGCCCGGCAATTGAGTCCACGGATCAATAATTACAGTTTTGTTAGCATCATAATTGCTTAATTGAAAAGAAACTGTTTTTCCTGATTTGACAAAACTGGAAGTAATAATAGAAGAAGACTGTTGTTGATAGAAAGATAAAGGAGCATGATCAATAATATCTCCGAAGCTTGTTTTTATATGAATCTCCCCATTATTATTAAGAGAAACATTCGCATCGTATAACATTTTTACTTGTGAAGGATCTGCCCCCGGGTGAAGAATTAAAGAATATTTTAATCCACCTTTTTCAGCAAATACATATTCTACATCAATGTTTGGATACAAGTTTTTGTAAGTAATTTTCTTATACGAATGGATATGGCTTAGGTTTTTAATAGTGCCAAACTCGTCGTGAAAACTATAGTTATGATAATCAGAAGTTAAATCACTTGCTTCAATTTGCACATGATCGTTGGCATTTTGCCAAAGCATGCTGACCTTGTCTGCTCTTGTTCTTAGTTGATGTTCTTCTTTTTCATGGCGTGCAAATTCTTCGGGAGAAAGGTTGAATTCTTCTCGACGTTCGCGTTCTGCTTCACGAATATTTTTTTGTTTTTTAAAAACTTCCAGTAGAGTGTAGGTAATCCCCTTTTTGGTAAAAAAAATTTTAGTACCGCCCTGATCTACAGCAAATAAAACAGGGGAGGTGTTTCCAAACCGATCTGAAATGGTAAACTGTCCTTTGTTTTCAATGAACGCTTTTTGATACCCAAATTTTGCTGACCAAGATAAAGTTTTGCCGGGTTGAGCCATTAATTGTTGATATGGCCCTTCTAATAAATAAAATGAAATTAAAAGAATAAGATGTAAAAGTGTTTTCATGATTTGTAGTTGCTTAGGGTGCTAAATGACAAAGGGATACGCTAAATTATTAAAAAATCAGTAAATAACATAAGAATGCACATTCCTTGAGTAAACTGGTGTGAATGTCTGGCAAGAATTTCTTGAATAACCCGTTGGTATAATTTAGAAAGTGTATTGCTAAATAATCCCTAAACCTAAAAAAACGGCAAACAATACTAACATTGCACCTACTATATGCTGAACAATGGTGATGGTTACTTTTTTCAATAATCTGCTTCCGATAAAAGCGCCCAGGAAGGCTGCTAATGTAGCCACGGCAATGAGTTGATAATCTAACCGGGAGTGCTGAAGAATAATCTGATGGGAGTAGACCGTTAGCCTCGAAATATCAATCAGACAAGCTAAAACAATACCTGTGGCTATAAAGGATTCTTTTGATAAATTGGTTTTAATTAAAAAGGCAGTTCTAAGAGCTCCCTGATTTCCTGAAAGCCCACCAAAAAAGCCACTTAAAAATCCTCCAAGTGGTAAATATTTTGAATGGATCTCTAGATTTTTAAATCGTGGAATGAAATCGAAAAGGGCAAATACGAACATCAAAATGGCGATCACTAATTTTACGGGAGAGATAAAAAATAAGGTGTTAAACAATCTATATTCTGCTATGGGTTTAATATCACTGATGCCTGACAGAATATATGCTCCAATAATTGCAGCAATAACCGAAGGGATACCAAAATAAAGGATCACTTTTTGATCTGCTTTTTTACCTAACAAAAACAGCTTGAATATATTATTCAGAAAATGAACAATGGCAGTTAATACAATTGCTAAATCTACCGGAAAAAACAACGTAAAGACGGGCACTAGTATTGTTCCGAGACCAAATCCTGAAAACAGGGTTAGCCCGGACCCAATGAATGAAACGATGGCAATAACAAGGTATTCTTGCATAAAGAATCAATTAAAAAAACAGGTACATGTTTTCTTCGTGGTAATGTATCACCGGCTCAAGTTGATAAGCGGTTTTTATATTTTTTGCAGACAGAACAAAATCTCTATTGCCTGAAGCCAGTAATTTTCCCTGATGTAATAATACAATATTATCGGCAAATTTTGCAGCTAAGTTAAGGTCGTGAACAACCCCTACAATAATAATATCTTTATGCTTGAGAAGTTCTATTAATTTATGCATGAAATCAAACTGGTAATGAACATCCAGAAATGTTAAGGGTTCATCTAAGATTAAATACCTAAACTGATCTGTAACCGGATACCATATCTGGGCAACAACTCTGGCAAAATGAACGCGTTGCTTTTCGCCGCCACTCAGGGTCATATAGTTTCTGTTGGCCATATCTATGACATCAAAAAATCGCATCGCGTCTTCACAGGCTATCTCGTCTTTGGATGTTGGTTGTCCTGTGAAATGCGGATATCTGCCCATCATCACAATTTCCTTTACTGTTAAGGGGAAAGCCAATTCAATATTTTGTGATAATACAGCGCGCATGCGAGCTTGTTCGGATATGGACAAATGCATACTGTTATGATTACCATAATAAACCGACCCGCTTTTTAGCTGAAGCTGATTACAAAGTACTTTTATAAGTGTGGATTTGCCGGCACCATTTGGACCAATAATTAAATGGAGTTTACCTGCTTCAAAATCAACGGATACATTATCAAGAAGTACTTTGTTGCCAACACTATATGTAATATTCTGTGCTTTTAGCATATTAAAAGAAGTAATTTTTTCTACGTAATAGAATAATAAATACCGGAACACCTATGACAGAGGTAACGATGCCAATCGGCAATTCGGCCGGACTTAAGAGTAGTCTTGCCGTTAAGTCGGAAACACTTAAAAGAATTGCGCCAAGTAGTGCACCATTTATAATTAAACCTCTATTATCCGAACCATTCATCATGCGCAACACATGAGGAACGATTAGTCCAATGAACCCTATAACACCTACAAATGCGGTGGCTATGGCTACCATTGTTACATTGATCAGAAGAATAATTAGTTTGAGTTGCTTAATATTTATCCCAAGATATTGCGCTTCTTCTTCACCTATCATGAGCGCGTTGAGTTGTTTGGCATATCTCAGGGCAATGATGATGCATAAGATCGTTACAGTTCCTATAATAATTACGGAATGCCAGTTGGCGCCTGATAACGTTCCGAGGTTCCAAAAGGTGATGGATCGCGCCTGAGGATCTCTGGCAATATATGATAGAAATCCTACGCCGCTCATAAACAAAGCGTTGATGGCGATGCCTGTTAGTAATAACGCAATAATAGAACTCCTGCCTGTTTGTTTGGATCGTGACAAAAGAAATACTAATGAGGTAGAAAGAATTCCTCCCGCACAAGCCGCTAAAGGAAGTGTCCATTCGCCGGCATTAAATTTAAACAAGGACCCAAGTACAAAATAGAGTGCGGCTCCAAAAGCAGCTCCACTCGATGTTCCAACAAGTCCCGGCTCAACAATGGGGTTCCGAAACAACGCCTGCATGAGAACACCACCTACGGCTAATGTAGCGCCTACAAAGACACATAAAATGGCACGGGGTAAACGGATTTGCAAAAAGATGCGTTCATTAAGTGACAGGTCATCAGATGATTGAAAATAGTTATGCATCGATGAAAAAACTTCACCGATGCTTATGTTTACTGCTCCATATTTCATTGACAACAATAGAACTACTGTAAGCAGAATAGTTAGAATTAAAAAAGTGCCCTTGTATGGTTTATTTTGTTTGTTCATTTTGATGTATCAGTTTTTGAATCAACATCACATTTTCTCCTGTACGCGGCCCCATGTAAACCAAATCATGCTCTTCAATTCTATAAATGCGGTTATTTCTGAATGCTTTGGTAGATGCTACGCCCGGCAGTTCTTTGATTTTTTGTGGTGAGCCTCCTAATCTGTCATATCCAAAATCTGTAAGTAATATCACGTCCGGGTCAGATTCTGCAACAACTTCTGGAGAAATATCTTTCATTCCCTTTTTGTCGGTAACGGCCATTTTTCCGCCGGCCCATTCTACCATTTTTCCGCCGGTTCCTTTTTTTGTCATTACCAGATAATGGTTAGTAGCTTGTCCGTAGTGAATAACAAGAACTCTTACAGAATCTTTATATTGCTTAGCGCTTTCCAGTGCTTGCTTCATATCATTTTTAAGCTTCGAGCAAAGAGAATCGGCCTGGCGTTCTTTATGAAAATATGTCCCCATTTCCCTGATCAGAGAATCTGTTCCTTCTATAGTGTTCGAATGTTTCCCAAAATCTTTCATTGGAATCTTCAGATCGTTCAATTGTTTTACAACATGTTCGGGTCCGATATTATTATCCTGAAAAATGAGCGTTGGTTTCATTGCCAGAATAGCTTCTGCGCTTAATGCTCTGTGATAACCAACAGTGGGAAGTTTTTTGACTTCAGCCGGGTAGGTGCTCGACACATCTACGGCTACTATATCGTCTTGAGCCTGCAGGGCAAAGATAATTTCGCTGTATTGTTTGGAGATACAAACAATGCGTTCATGATGAGTTTCTTTTTTGTCTTCGTTAGCAAACCGTCCACAGCCTGACACCATCAGAGATATATTGGCAAAGAGAATTATTTTTTTCATATGAGTGTTTTTATGAAAATTAAGTGTGGCAGATTATCTGCCACACTTAATAGAATCATTAGAATATAAATTTAAAATTTATACCGCCATAATAATTAATTTTATTAGGAGCAGGTAAATAGGCATCCGGTAATTGATTTAAGAATACCATGTAATAATACTGTGTACTGGTTATATTATTAGCTCCAAAAAAAGCATCTATGTCAAAATGCTTGAAAAGAAGATAGTGTATGCCTACTTTACTGTTCAATAAATCGTAAGCTTTTGTTTTATTCAGATTATCAGAGGTAAAAGGCATGCCATCTCTGTAATTATAATTTACATTGAAGTAGATCCCATAGGTCATTTGAAGGTCTAATCCTACGTTGGCAGTGATAGGAGGTACACCTGCAACAGGGTTCCCGCTATAATCTACTTCCACTACATTTTTCTTTGTAGCATCCAATGACTGGTATTTATAGTTTACATATCTGAATTCTGAGTAGGCACAATTAGCAAATGGCTTGATAGCTCTGAAGAATCCTTTGTCGGATTGGTATACTGTATATTTTAATAATACTTCTAATCCTTTGTTGTCCTGACTTCCGCCATTGGCTACATATGAATAAGCAGTTCCAACAGCAGGAGGGTTTAAGGGAACCGCTACGGTTGTCATTTTATTAGCAAAAACAGCATCAAACACAGCTACCTGATAGGTCAATCTGTCTTTTAATAAAGACCCTTTTGTTCCTATTTCATATTGGGTCCCTTCTTCTGGTTTAAGACCTGTAACCATTTGTCCTGTAGTAGGGATAAAGAAATAAGAACTGGTTGGAGCTTTATATCCCTTGCTATAAGAGGCATACACGGATAATTGTTTACTAAATACTTTATTTACAGCAATAGTGGGAGAGAACATGTCTTTATAAAAAGCACTGTATTTGGTGGGGATTTTAGTAACAGGTTTGTTATTGGCCGCTACATAAAATCGATCTTCCAGATCAATACCCATTGTACTCATACCAAGTCCTGCGGTTAATGAAATGCTATATGGCATTTTTAATACCCATTGCGAAAACACCGATGAGGTATTGGTAACGGTGTACTTATTGCTGTTCATTGCTCCTATAATATTGCTTCCGCTTAGGTGAGCACTATCGGCAACCATGCTGTATCCAATAGTTTGCGCATGTTGTTTTTGTAATTCAACTCCTACTGTTCCGGATAAATTGAAGTTTTTTGATAATTGGAAATCCATATCTACGGTGGATCTTAACCCGTAATTAACGGGTGACTTGTCTGTCCATCCACCAGCAGAGCTTGCATTATTGGCAACCGCTGAGCCAAATACAGAAGTTGTGTTGGAGAAGTGTTTGTTCAATTTATAAGTATGGCTAATACCCGACCGATAGCTAATAATATTGGAGTGCGCATCATTTTTGATATAAGCAGGATTTCCGGAATAATTTAACGTGTCGTATTGTCCTATCGTTTGCTCGCCGTTTCTTTCTTCATAGCTATTGCTATATCCAAAGTACACGCTGATAGATTGTTTTTCATTTGGTTGAAATTCACCCATCACATTCACAAAGTCTTTTTTTGCTGCCGTGTGACCCATATAGCCTCCAAAATGTTGATTGCCATAATTTACCAATAGGGAGGAGTGCTTACCGCCAATTTGAACATGAGATGTCATTCTTTGTAATCCATAGCTTCCTGCTAAATAATCCTGGCCAATAGATACTTTTCCTTTTTCTGCTTTGGCAGTTTTAAGATTCACAACGCCTGCAATGGCTAATCCATATAATGAACCCGAAGGCCCTTTGATAACTTCTACATTTCCGATCGATCCAAAGTCGATGTCGTCCATCAGGGTAATCCCTTCTGCATCGGTAATCGGAATACCATTTAAATAAACCTTTGACCCTTGTCCGTCAAAATTACTATTGACACCATTGGTACCTCGTACGCCATTGCCATAACCTCTGATATTAAATTGTTGTCCGGCAGAGATCGTTCTTTTTTCCATAAACACTCCGGGAACGTTGGTGTTAATAGCATCATCAAGGTACAGGCCGGTTGCGCGTTTTATTTCAGTTATATCTAATTTTGTTACCGAAACAGGTAAATTTAGCATTGCTTTGTTTGGATGCAGACTATCTGTGATATCTACATCAGTTAAGGTAATTATTTTTGTTGTATCCTTTACAGTTTCCTGGGATTGTATGTTTGTAAAAGCACATGCTGCGATGCATAATGCAATAATTTTTTTCATAGTTGTAGTTTAGTGAAAATTAAAAATGCCTGTAGCACCCTTTGACTCTGTCATATGACGGTGTTACAGAATTATATAACCTGATTTACTCTTAATTTAATAAGGGACTTTTAATTACATAAAACTTCAGGGGGTGGTGATTCCTTACTTATGAAGTGATTAGTTATTTTAACTGATGAAGGATTGTAACATAAATTTGTATCTCCTTCAAAACCAATAAAGTCAATTAAACTATCGCTTACTATATATTTAAGCGCAAAAAAAGACTTTAATATGCGCAAGGGGCTTTTATTTGTATCGTTACATATTGATGTATCGAAGATAACCGAGAATTGGTCATTCAGAGCCGTTTCCTGAGTATCTGAAATAGCAGTTAATTCTACAATACGTCCTTTGCTTTTAATGTTTATAACATCATACAAAACTCCTTTGTAAACCACTTCTTTGTTCCCGTCTTCCCAGCTAACGGAGGCTGAGTTAGTATATAATTCGCTGGGACTAATTGTAAGTGTTGTCAGAGCCGCTTGCTGATTGTTTTTGAAAATATACTCCCGGTAC
The DNA here is from genome assembly GCA_016194985.1 of Bacteroidota bacterium. Classification (GTDB taxonomy): domain Bacteria; phylum Bacteroidota; class Bacteroidia; order B-17B0; family Aurantibacillaceae; genus UBA4416. The sequence continues at coordinate 3,328 of JACQAK010000101.1, read as the reverse complement.
TCTTTCTTATAGTGGTTAAGATGTATAGTATGCAGAAAGTAGCTGCCCAAAGAAAACAGGGAAATTAATACGAAGGAGAATATGATAACAACTGTTTTCAAATAAGAGTAACGATGATATATTCTAATTAAACTTAGCTCAAATATTTATAAAATATAAGCATCAAATTAGGGTGCTGCCCCCTAATTAATAATGCTTATTTTACCTTTTAACAACTGTTTATGATTTGCTTCAATAGTATAAGAATACATGCCATTGGGTAGCATGCTTATATCAATTTTTGTTTCGTTATTGTTGTTTGTTGTCAACTGATATTCTGCAACGGCTCTTCCTAATATATCTGTAAATTGCATAGTTGCAAATTCTGTTGCTGAATGATTGAATTGAATACTTAATTGATGATAAGCAGGATTTGGGAAAATCGAAATAGTCGGTAAAGGATCCGGTTGATGGACTTTTGTAATAACTCCTAAATCATTATACCCTACTAATCCTGCACCGGTAGCTAACCACACATTGTTTAAAGTATCAATGTCAAAATTTATAATACTAACACTAGGTATAATAGTGTTCCATATTCCGAACATCCCCGAAAAAGACGGGTTAAAAATTGTTACATGAAATTCATCTACTCCACCATGATTTAAGCTGTATCTACCGTAAAGGTTTTTGGCTATTTGTTTTTCGGGATTTTGAGTATAGGGAACGTCGCTTAACAGGGTATTATTTTTATCATAAGTTCTGATGCTTTGAGCGGGCAGAGTACTGCTTGGTGTTGCCATTGACATTTCATATCTATTGCCAAATCGATCGGACATTATCTGAAAATAATTACAGTTATCAGACCAATTTACAAAACAATAACTGATGGGCATTCCTGCAGTATTACTAATAATGAAATCATTTACAGATAGTATGCTATCAGAAAGAGTTTGAGGGGGCATGGCTCCACCCACAGCACCTTTAGCTAATCCATATATCATGTGGTTCCCGTGAGCTATCAGGTGATCGATTTTTTTTAAATACGAATTGGATAAATTAATTGTATCTGCAACATTATTCAGAGAATTGAATTTAACGATGCCATGATTGTCGCTCCAAAAAAACACATCGTTACTGTCAATAGTTAAGCCTGCCAAACTATCAGTAGGTAAACCAGGTAGGTTGTTTTTATTAAATAAGGTAAATACATTGTTTTTAAATTTTATAAAACCCTTATTATAATTGACAAACCAAATGGTGTTATCATAAGCAATTTTGAATTTATCAATTCTGTTGTCAGGAATGTTTGAGTTGGAGGTGTTGTAAACTGTCCAGGTATTGTTATTAAAACTATAAAGCCCGTTTCGTGTTCCAATCCATTTTACATTATTGGTATCCACTTCTACCCAGGTAATACTATCGTTTACAAAGGGTGCATTAGTATGATTGAACAGGATAAAATTGGGATTTTGTGCCAACATATTATATGTTAGCGAAACACAAAGCAATACTATTATTTTTTTCATAAAAGTCTACTGTTTAATTATTTTTTTAATGATACTTATCTCCATTGGCCGGATCACTTTTACAACATATACGCCACCGCATAAATGATGCATGTTGAGTGATGCATGTTGAGTTAGTATATCTTCACTCAATATTAATTTTCCAACAGCATCGTAAATTTCTATTTTTCTTTTTTCGGAGGCGTTTTCAAAATCAATGTGTACTATGTCTTTTACGGGATTGGGATATATATTGATTCCTACGGCTTCGGGAGCCTCAGCCTCCGGTATACCTGTTGGGTAACCGCAGTTAAAAGCTCCCTCGCAAAAGGTGCTATCTGTTTTTAGTAACCAGATATCCTGTGTGCCTGTGCCACCATTGGCAAACACAGGAGTAATAAAACCTGAAAATACATAGCCTTTGTCAGGGGCCTGCACTAAATCCCTGAAATAATTCTGGCTGCCCGATTCAACAGCATACTCCCGGCTAAATAAACTATCTCCGTTTTGGTTTATTTCGTAGACCATGCCGTTACATGAATTATCAATAAATGCTTTTACACCAGAAACAACAAAATTATTTTTCTCATTGATTAAAAAGGTAAAAAAATCATGGGCTACAGCTTTTTCTCCATATTCTTTTTGCCAAATTAAATTACCTCCCGCATCCACTTTAGTGAGCATGGGGCGGCGCATGGTTCCCTGCGAGGTAATGTTATATGCTTTACCACCTGTAAACACAATATCTCCGTTGGGTAACTCCATCACATCAAAACTACCATTGGCATAGGTTGCTGATGGATAAAAGTTTTGCCATAAGATAGCTCCGCTAGTATCCACACGCATAACAAACGGACCTTGTGTGGATGTGCCATGCAATTTCTTATAACCTCCTATTAGTAAATTACCGTTGGCACATTGTTTAATGCAAAATGCACCTTCATCATAATTGGATAAACCAATTTTCTTTTTCCAGATTTCATTACCGGAGGTATCGGTTTTGATTAATAGTATATCCGAATTAGTATAACTACTATCCACATATCCTATTTGATATAGATGTCCTATACTATCATGTAAAACATTATACACAACATTTTCTTTATTCACAAAACCATACTCTAAGTATCTGATGCTGTCTAAATTATCTTTATACCAATAAACATAACTTTTTGAACTGCCTGAGCCAACCCTATATCCTGTTGATACTAAAATGGAATCATTTAATTGACATGTACTATTACCTAGTCCTGTATAAAACCAATTATTATTTTTAAAGTAATGTTTAGTCTTAGTTATTACTCCATATTTATTGAGTTTAATAATACTTAAACTTAAATTTGATTGGGTTATATCTAATCCCCCGCAACTTACAAAAAAGGAACTATCCTTTAAGAAAATGTCGGCAGAAGCATCTGCTTTGGTAAATAAATCGTACCTGTTATTAAAATATATCTGTGCGGTGTTTAGCCTGAAGGCTAAACACACTAACGCCAGATATAGATATTTAACATTCATTATTTAATAATAACCAGTTTATTTTGATAGATTTTATTTCCCGTTACCGCTTTATAGAAATAAATACCACTACTTAAGTGATGCATGTTGAGTGATGCATGTTGAGTTGGTATATCCTCACTCAATACTAATTTTCCAAAGGCATCGTAAATTTCTATTTTTCTTTTTTCGTAGGCGTTTTCAAAATCAATGTGTACTATGTCTTTTGCGGGATTGGGATATATATTGATCCCTCCTGCTTCGAGAGCCTCAGCCTCCGGTATACCTGTTGGGTAACCGCAGTTAAAAGCTCCCTCGCAAAAGGTGCTATCTGTTTTTAGTAA
>JACQAK010000115.1 GCA_016194985.1 Bacteroidota bacterium | reverse complement strand
TAACAACCAATACAAATGATTAAAAGCACCAACATAAAACGAGTGATACTGTATCTATTTTTTACGACTATCATCTTTGCATTATTTGGTTATGCTAAGTTAACACATAAAATCCGGAAATGTTTTTAGTCAAAAGAGTATTCCTTCAAATAAGATGATTTTTATGATTTTTTGTATTTCTTAAACCTGATTATATAATATTTCTTTGCCTGCGTTAGGATGCCAGCGATCCGCCAGCTGGCGGAAACACATGATTGCATGCAAATCCATATTATCCTGGTATGTCATATCTTAAAATACTAAGGAAGTGTAATATCAAAAATCAGAACCGAATTGGCCGGAATAGACGATTGAGCCTCACTACCATATCCAAGGACCGAAGGGATCAATAATTTTCCTTTTCCACCTCCTGTTTTAAAGTATGGGATACCTTCTTTCCATCCCTGAATTACACCGGATAGATTCATGTTTACGCCACCCGCCCCGCTTTGGTCAAATATGGTTCCATTCAGCAAATACCCCTTGTAAGCCACCGTTACATTTGACGTTGAACTTGGGTTGGCGCCAGAGCCCTGATGCTCTATCACATAAAATAATCCGGAACCTGTTTCGGTTGCTACCAATTGATGCTGTTTAATATATTCTTTTATAACATCGTTGTCTAATTTAGCCCGATCGAGCGTACTCGATTTCTTACAGGAAAAACATAAAAAAACGACCGTTGTAATGATTAAAAAAAATCTCATAGCTTATCTATTTGGTCTTCAAATATAATTGATTTTTTGACTCCGGATAAATCCGGTTATGCAGGTTGATTATATTACTACCTTTACAGGAAATGAAATTCATTCTGCTTTTTTTCTTTATGATCGGCGTTTATACTACTAAAAGCCTGTGCTGTTTTGTAATACCCAAAGACAGTATAAAAGAGGACAGCTTAATCCTATACGCTAAAAAATACATTGGATCAAATTATAAATATGGAAGTTACGAGCCATCAAAAGGCTTTGATTGTTCAGGCTTTGTGTATTATATCTTTACGCATTTTAAGGTAAAAGTCCCCCGCTCGTCTATTGATTATGCCACAGCCGGAAAAACGATTCATCCCGATTCATTTAAAGTAGGTGATGTGATTGTCTTTACAGGAACCAATGTTAAAAACAGAACTCCGGGGCATGTAGGGATCATTGTGTCGAATGCCGGAGAAGAGTTGCAGTTCATTCACAGCTCTTCCAATAAAAAGCACTCCGGGGTTAAATTATCAACGTACAAAGAATCGCCCTATTATGAAAAACGATTTCTAAAAATAGTTCGGGTAGCTCAATTTTACAGATAACACACAGGCGATTTTTGTTAAATTTTAACCAAAAAAATATGTTATCTCACTTTTTTTAATATCTTCATATCTCATTCTTATTTTTAATAAACCTGCATAATTTGTATGAAAATTAAATTATTGATTTTATCATTTTTTCTCACACACATAATTTATAGTCAGATTAATCCTGAATTAAAAGAAGAACAAACTTCCAACTGGTCATTAACTGACAGACAAAAATTAAATTATGCCGATAAGTATTTTAGCAATCAGGAATTCCTTTTTGCCAGACCAATTTATGACAGCCTTTATAAGCGTCATAAATCCAATGTTTATATTGGCTATTTACTGGGAACATGTTCAATATATGATTCAAGGTTTCAAACAAATTCAGAGTCATTGATCAAAGCAGCAGGATCCATCAAATCAAAATTACTGGATTACGATTATTATTTGGGCAAAGCCTATCTGGCAAACGAAAAATTCAATGAAGCCATTGCTCAATTTGAAAAATACAAGTTAAATCCACTTGATAAGGATGCTAAAAATGAAGTAGAACATCAGCTCTCAATTTGCAGGAGTGCCATTGCGATGGAAAACAAATCGGCAGTGGCGAAGATTACCAATATAGGTCCGCCCATCAATACCTCCGGGTCAGAGTATACGCCCGTATTTCCTTCAAACGAGCAGTTTATGGCTTTTACCTATCGTGGAGAGCGCTCTATGGGCGGTAAACAGATCCTCCCCAACAGAGTCGACGAAAAAAATGGTATCTATTTCGAAGATATTATGATCTCCCATAAAGATGCAAACAACAACTGGACAGAACCCAAACCCATTAATGCGATTAATACGACCGGGCATGATGCTATCGTTCACATATCACATGATGGGCAAAAATTATTTATATACAGAAATGTAGGGATTGGCAGTGGCGATATCTTTATGAGTAAACTAGATGGGGCCAACTGGGGCCTTCCCGAAAAAGTAAAAGGCATCAATTCTAATTTTTGGGAAGGAAGTGTTTGTTTATCACCGGATGAAAAAACCATTTATTTTTCAAGCGACCGGCAGGGAGGCTTAGGCGGCAGAGATATTTATTATGCACAACTGTTGCCCGATGGCAGCTGGGGAAATGTAAAAAATTTAGGTCCTGAAATTAACACCAAAGAAGACGAAGACGCCCCCTTTATTCATTCGGATGGCAAAACATTATTTTTTGCTTCCACAGGGCATAATACCATTGGAGGATATGATATTTTCAGAAGTGAATTAAAACAAGGCAAATGGTCGATTCCTTATAATGTTGGAAAACCTGTAAATACCGCACAGGACGATAAATTTTATGTTGTATCATCCGACGGGGAAAGAGGCTATTATTCTTCTGAAAAAAAGGATGGATATGGCTTACAGGATATTTACATGGTAGAGCCCGGCTTGTTTGGCAAACCTACAGCTTTGGTGCAGGTTACCGGAAATGTAACTTATGATAATGCCCCCGTAAAAGCAGAAATTTTTGTGCGTTCCAAATTGAATCGTAAAGACTTTTCCGGCATTTTTTATTCAAACTCTATTACCGGCAGTTACCTGGTAAATCTTCCGTCAGGCAATGAATATGAAATAGTTTACAAACATTTGGGAACTACTATTTCCAAAGATATTTCAACCGCCCGAATCGATTCATTTGCCAAAATCGAAATTGATGCAGAGTTGTTTTCGAATGAATACCAAAAATTAAATTACTCGAGAGTAGATTCTTCTGCTTTTCATGACGAACTCATTAGTTTAAATTTATCACATGATGAATTATTAGCTAAATATGGCAATACCATTGTAGATAGTTTAAATTATACAGTGCAAATTGGCGCATACCGGATTATGGAAAACTTTAACTATTCCAAATTAATTGGTTTACCTAAAGCACTCCGAAAAACACTCTCAGATAATATTACCCGCTTTACATTAGGTTCTTTTAAAACACTTAATGAAGCCGATCAGATATTAACCAAGGCCAAAAAGAATGGTATCAAAGATGCCTTTATCATTGCTATCTACAAAGGCGAAAAATATTATTTCAAAGAATTATTGAATCAGGGAATATTGAAATAACAAAACGATCTATTATATGTTAAACCTTCTTATACTTTATAAGAAGGTTTTTTTATTTCTATACTTTTCTTTTTAGCAACGATAACTCAACAAAATACCACGATAACAAAATAGTTCTGAGCCTCAAAATATGGCTACAAAAGAGGAACAATTCTAGCTGTTAGCTTTTCAATATTTGGAAATGTTACGGACATATGGGATATCCGAAAACTAACAGATAAAGAAATGATATTGGAAACCATTAGTATTTATAATAAACACATCAGACTGAAGCTACAACAAAAATAAAACAATTATATTTTTATAGGTCTTAGTATACTCAATGATAAAGTCAAAAAAGATTACTAAGGCAGAATTTAGTTTAACAACAAAATAGCGTCATAATAAAACAAGAAATCGAATTTATTAATTACGATAAAACAACCTACCTACATCCTGCCTCTCTGAAATCCTTTTTAGCATTAGGATTATCCAATACCTGAAACGACATATACGGATCGCCAAATAACTTGCAATAACGCTCCGGGTTTTTCTCTTTAGCCTTATGCAAAGCATCGCTGAATGTACGGCTGTAGAATTTCTCCGGTAAGTGAGAGGCAATGGAAATATAACTAAACAACAAATCTTCACTTACATTCTCCACTTTTAAAAATGGTTCTAAGACAGTAGATGAGAATTTATAATCCTTGCCTCTGGTAAATACATAGGCCAGTTTCAACGCATTTTGCCAACTCGCTTCTTTAAAGTTATAAAAACCTTTGATCTTATTGATACAAGCTTCTATTTGTGGTTCTGCATCATCCAGTGTATCTAACGACTCAATAATCTTGAACTGCCACTCAATATTTAAACCATCCACCAGTTTCTTTTTGATCTTTGATTTATATAAAGCGTCTATTTCCTGCTGCATCTTCCCTTGTTGCTCTTTCGTTCCTACAGTGGTATCTAACTTAATAGAACAAAAGATACGGTTAAATCTTACCACATCATTTGTCGCATCTATTTTTTCCAAACGTTTAAACTCTGCATAATCATCCTCATCCACAATGCTATTGTTGGCCAGATAATTAAAATAAGCTCTGTTATTTAATAAGTTGATAAATTGAGGATTTTCAGGAATTTTAAAACTATCCAAGACGTCTTCTGTATATTTCTTGGCCAGTTTTTGGTTAGAAGCATATTCCATGATCTTATACGCCTGACTCATTTTATTAGCTTTTACAGCTCTTCCAAACGACACTGTGGTAAATTTTTGTTCTTTATCACCACTAATATCATAAGTCACATCCATGACCATTTGCGCAAAACGTTGTTTTGCCAAAACCGGTTCCAGTTCCGCCAATAATGCACGATCCGCATTTATTTTTTTAACGGCTTTATCTTTCCCCATCTTTACAAGGTCAGAATACTTGCCATCTTCCATTTCCAGCTCAAACAAAGCCCAGGAATCTTTTGTTTCGATATTAGGCGTAATCTTATTTTGCTGCATGCTCTGTAATACTTTTGTTACACTTTCGGCACGCTTACGTTGTAATTTGGCATTTGCATTGGCATCTCCTTCAATAGAAGAATAAGCATAAATATATAATCCGTCGATCATAAAATCAGGCTCGTTCAATGCTCTGATAAATGGCTGAATATCTTCAGGTTTAAATTCCGATTTATTTTTTTCAAAAGGAATCGTAAAATTCAAAATAGAACTTTCAGATTTTGGTTCAAAAGCCGGTTTCAATCCTACGGTCGAATCAGCCGGAATAATACCTACAGGCGTACTGCTTTCCTGATCTCCCTTTTCCAGATAGCTGCGGGTAACCGTTTTACAAACGTGCCCATCCTGAACCACAATTAAATTCAACTCATATGGTCCTGTAATTTTCGGATTAAATTTACCCATCTCCAGTTTTAGCTTATTGATCTTTACTTTCTTTTTAGCTTTAGGATCCGGCTTTATTAAGTTTTTAGCAAATACCTGGTCTTTGGTAATTACCTTTTGCATGATTCCTTTATTCTGCAAATTGTTATCAACGATATTATAATTCTCTTTTTCGTATTGAGCGCGTTGAACCACATCCACTGCCAAACCGTCTTTGGTTTTCTTCAATAAACGTTTCAGATCCTTTAAATTAGCATACTCCAGATAAATCTTTCCGTTCTCTACTTTCAACCCTTTTTGTAATACATCGTAATTCTTCCATTTCTCGCAATTTTTACAAGACTTCACATCAGGCGTTAGTAGCTTTTTGGATTTGGTATTAAACGGCACAGCCAATTCCTTTTTCATTTTAGCTCCCGTATTAAAGCTATCATATCCGCCAAATACGGCAGTAGCCAATACCTTTTTACCGTCTTTTTGCATCTCGCACTTAATACCAATAAGCATATATTGTGCTTTTATCAGTATCTCCTTATCTTTTTTGTTATTCTCCCAACGTGTCCATATAACTTTGGCAACTTCGGCCGTTTTATAATTATCACGCCCTTTACTAACAGGAGCCAGCATCGCCACTTCTTCCCCTTTCTTGGTTCCTCCTGCTTTTACCAAATTCTTTTTCACTTTTTCAGGATCCACTTTGGCAACACCCGATTTAGCAAATGTTTTGGCATCTATGGCCGCTGCATCTACCAATACCTGGTTTACTTCAAACGTATCCAGACCATTTTTCACTCTAAACTTATTAAGTTCCCGGACTAAAATACCTGGTAATTCATCAATATTAAAGTTGTCCTGGGCCTGCGAAACCGTTACGGAAAAAAGGATAACAAAAGAAAATAGTAGTTTTCTCATAGTGGAGCTGTTTAGTGTTTTAACAAATATTAAAAAAAGCATTTAGAAGTGCATTGAAGAGTATTCACAAACTATTAACAAATAAGGATTTCTTCGAAAATTCTACCAAATTAAACGTCTCAATGATTATATTCGTGATTCATAATTTCGTACTTATAAGATGAAAAAAATATTAATTGCCAACCGAGGAGAAATTGCCTTACGTGTGATGCGTAGTGCCAAAGAAATGGGAATACAAACTGTTGCTATTTATAGTGAAGCGGATAGAAACGCCCCTTTTGTCAGATATGCCGATGAAGCGGTTTGTGTGGGGCCGCCTGCGAGTTCTCAATCCTATTTACAGGGCGATAAGATCATTACTATTTGTAAAGAATTAGGGGTAGATGGTATTCATCCCGGCTATGGTTTCTTATCCGAAAATGCCGATTTTGTTAGAAAAGTTCAAAAAGCAGGTATCACCTTTATTGGCCCCAGCGCAGAAGCTATGGATTTGATGGGTGATAAATTAAGTGCCAAAGCCACGGCTAAAAAATATAATGTTCCTATGATTCCGGGCTCGGATGGCGCGATCAGCGACCTTGCAGAAGCTACCAAACTGGCCAAGGAAATTGGATTCCCTTTATTAATTAAAGCCTCTGCCGGTGGAGGTGGAAAAGGGATGCGTTTAGTAGAGAAAGAAAGTGAAGTGGAAGAACAAATGAAAATGGCCATCAGCGAAGCTATTTCGGCGTTTGGCAATGGGGCTGTATTTATCGAAAAATATGCAACAGGTCCGCGACATATCGAGATTCAGTTATTAGCCGATAATCACGGCAACTGTGTATATTTATTTGAACGCGAATGCAGCATTCAGCGTCGTCATCAAAAAGTAATCGAAGAAGCGCCCTCAAGCGTATTAACCCCTGAGTTAAGAAAACAAATGGGCGAATGTGCGGTAAATGTGGCGAAAGCCTGCAACTACAGCGGCGCAGGAACGGTTGAATTTTTAGTGGATGATCACCTCAATTTCTATTTTCTGGAAATGAATACACGTTTACAGGTAGAGCATCCTGTATCTGAAATGATCACAGGATTGGATCTTGTGAAAGAACAAATTAAAGTAGCGCGTGGCGAAAAATTATCCTTCACCCAGGCCGATCTTGAAATAAACGGACACGCCATCGAAGTGCGTGTATGTGCCGAAGATCCATCCAATAATTTTTTACCGGATATCGGCACATTAAAAACATATCGCATCCCTTCAGGCCCCGGCGTGCGCGTCGACGACTCGTTTGAAGAAGGCATGGATATTCCTATTTACTACGATCCGATGATTGCCAAGTTAATTGTACATGGCAAAGACCGAACCGACGCCATTGAAAAAATGTTACGCGCTATTCAGGATTATCAGATCACGGGTGTAGAGACCACGTTACCGTTTTGCTCGTTTGTATTAAAGCACGAAGCATTTGTGAGCGGTAAATTTGATACAGGTTTTATTCCAAAATACTTTAAACCTGAAATGTTAAATAAATCTAATCCTAAAGAAGAAGAAGCTGCCTCTATTTTTGGGGCATTTATGGCATCGCATTTGAATAACAAGCCTAAAGAACAGGAAAACAGTTCCGGAGGCAAATCTAAGTGGCGACTAAACCGAGTATAATTTAGAAGGTAACCGAAGGGTTACCTTTTTCGTTTAAGGAATTAAGATATAATGAGGCCAGTGTATATTTCTAATATAAAACTTGTCACCCTGAGCGTAGTCGAAGGGCTTATACATTCGATTTATAGATTCGTTTGTATATTTCTCTTATTTCTTTCTTTTTCATCATTTGCTCAAACAGGAGATGACGCTACAGTTCCTTCCGATAAACCAAAAGTTCAATACAAAGTGTGGGGCGAAGTCGTTAATGGCGATACAGTTCCTTCCATTCGTTTACCCGACGTATGGATATATGCCGAATACCCTTACAAAAACCGTAAACAATACGAAGCCTGGTCACGTACCAAATACAATGTTAAAAAAGTATACCCTTATGCAATTTTAGCTGCTGCCAAACTGAAAGAATACAATCGTATTTTAGAAAAAATGCCCGACGAAAGAACCAAAAAGGCTTATATGAAAACGGTGGAAAAAGAATTGAAAGCCGAGTTTGAAGAACCTTTAAAAGATCTTTCCATGACTCAGGGGCGTATCCTTTTAAAACTCATAGACCGAGAGACAGGTAATACCAGTTATGAGTTGGTAAAAGATTTTCGTGGTGGATTTCAGGCTTTTATGTGGCAAAGCGTTGCCCGTATATTTGGAAACAATATGAAATCCGAATATGATCCTGAAGGGGAAGATATTATGATTGAACGAGCCATCAAATTGATTGAGGCCGGACAATTTTAAAGTGCATTTGTAAGTGTTCTCGACTACGCCCGAACTGACACCAAGCCGTCACCCTGTCCGCCAGCTGGCGGATCAGGGTCTGATGTGGTTTATGAGATGCTGAATCCGCCAGCTGGCGGACAGCATGACTTCGACCTTTCAACCCTCTGCCTGACAGAATATACTCTGTAATATCTCCCTATGTTAAATTCGTTTTTTTTAACAGTCGAAAAAAAAGTAAACACGTATAAACAGGTAACTTTATCTAAAAATTAAAGATCATGAAAACTATTCCATTTTTAATTATCGGGTTACTGATCAGTATCCGGTCATTTTCCCAAGATACTCTGTATACAACCCAGGGTCAAACCATTGCGGGCAAGGTAACCGAAATAAACAGCGAAGATATTAAGTATAAAAAATCTTCCAATTTAGACGGACCTACGTATGTGATCAGTAAAGCAGATGTAGTAATGATAGAATATAAAAACGGCAGCAAGGATGTTTTTACTAAAAACAATAATTCCGCTACCAGCCAATCCAATACCAATAATGGCGGTTATAATACCTCTTCAACACAGGTATTTGTTACCCCCCGTCCATCGATCAATGTAGTGGTTGGCCCTACTCCCTTTTATGGTTTTAACCCATGGGGCTGGGCTTATCGGCCTCATTTTTATTTCAGAGGCGGTTATGGCGGATTTCATGGAGGCTACGGAGGCTACCACGGTGGTGGCGGGTTTCACGGAGGAGGATTTCACGGTGGTGGACACCATCGTTAAAAATCAAAGCCAGACGATATTGTCTGGCTTTTTTATGTCCAAACTGCTCTTATTTAAGTTGCTCTTGCCGTATAAATAACCCTAATAAAATTGTACTTTTAAGCTCATTATATTTAGCTTTATATTATGAGTCGGGTTAATTGTTTTTTTGTAATACTATTCTTATGGTCTTCATTACGTACTCTTTCTCAAAACAATGATAGTATTACACTCCGCAAACATTTTGATTACTATTTAACCAGGAGTAATTGCTATAAAAACCTTGAGTTTTTAACTACCAAAATCGAAAGCCGTTTAAGTGGTTCGCCCGGTGCGGCCAAAGCCGTTATATGGGCCCAAAAAGCCATGTACGAAGCCGGCGCCGATACAGTATATCTTCAACCATGCATGGTACCACACTGGATAAGAGGCGGCAAAGAAACCTGCTATTCTGTTAATCCTAAAACGAAGCAAAAAACAAATTATGCTGTATGTGCCCTGGGAAATTCAATAGCCACTCCTAAAGAAGGCATACATGCTCCGGTGATTATTGTAAACAGTTATAACCAACTTGACTCATTAGGTGAGAAAAACATCAAAGGAAAAATCGTATTCTATAATGTGTACTTTAATCATACGCATTTAAGTACAGGCACCTGTTATGGTGAAACGGTAACCTATCGGTATTCAGGCCCCAGTAAAGCTGCTAAATATGGTGCTGTGGCAACTATTGTGAGAAGTATGAGTTCTATCAATAACAACTTCCCTCATACCGGTGTTATGGGTTATGATACGGTATTAACCAAAAATAAAATTCCGGCCTGTGCCATTAGTTTTAGCGGAGCCGATCAATTACTGGAACAACTAAAAAGTAATCCTTCACTCACATTGCATCTAACCATGAATTGCCAGATGCTTCCCAAAGAATTATCCTACAATGTTGTGGGAGAAATCAAAGGCAGTGAAAAGCCTCAAGAAATTATTATGGCCGGCGGCCATCTGGATGCCTGGGATAATGGTCAGGGGGCGCACGACGATGGAGCCGGGGTTGTGCAAGCAATGGAAGTGTTAGCTATGTATAAAAAACAACATCTTCAACCTAAACATACCATTCGTGCCGTGGCCTTTATGAATGAAGAAAATGGTGGTGCCGGAGGAAAAGCTTATTTTGAAGATGCTAAAAAAAATCAATTAAAACACATTGCTGCATTGGAAAGCGATGCCGGTGGTTTTTCGCCCCGCGGCATAGCCATTGATACGACTATGGGAGCTTATAAAAAAATATTAAGCTGGAAACATTTATTAGATCCCTATTTTGTTCAATACATTAAAGTTGGCGGCCACGGTGCTGATATTGGTTACTTAAAAGAAATTGGAGTTCCATTAATAGGATTTGAACCTGACGGACAAAAGTATTTCGATTATCACCACACTGCGGATGATACCTTCGATAAAGTAAACAAACGTGAACTGGAATTGAGTGCCGGAGTTATTGGCTCACTCATTTATTTAATTGATACAAAAGGCTGGTAATGAAGATCCCTCAAAAACTTATTAATATCTCTGTCCTCATTTTCGTAGTGGGTTTTACAGTACTGTGTGCATTCAAAATAAAAGACTTAAAATTTGATTATGATTTTGAAGCCTTCTTCCCCAATGAAGATAATGAATTAGGTGTTTATGAAACGCACCGAAACCGTTTTGAGTGGGATAACGAATTTGTGTTATTAGGTCTCGAGAATAAGAAAGGCATCTTTCAAAAAGACTTTCTTCAAAAAGTAGAGTCCCTCTCTCTGGAATTAAAACAAATTCCTCATACCGACAGAGTAATTTCTCCTACCAATATCAAAAACATTTCACTCAGTGGATTAGCGCCTATACAAAAACGATTACTGCATATTGAAGATGAATCCTTGTATAAAGAAGACAGCATCAATGTTTACCATACGCCTGAATTAATCGGTTCCTTTTTTCCGAAAGACGCCAAGTCAATTTCCATCTTTATTAAAACAGAAGAAGGATTAAGTAAGGTAAAGAGCGATAGCCTGGCACGCAACATTGAAAAGGCTTTTAATAAATACCATTTTGATGAAGTGCATTTTGTAGGGCGTATTGTTGCACAGGATGTATATCTGAAAAATCTGGAAAAGGAATTTGTCTATTTTTTAGCCATTTCCTTTGTGCTGGTAATTTTATTTTTATGGATCTCTTTCCGTTCAGTGTATGGCGTTGTTGTGCCTATGGTAATTGTAATCATTTCTATTTTCTGGACATTAGGTATTATGGCTATGATGCATCAATCTTTGGATATCATGACCTGTATGCTTCCTACCATGATCTTTATTGCAGGAATGAGTGATGTTGTACACTTCTTCTCCAAATACTTTGAAGAGGTAGCCAAAGGAACAGAGAAGCAAAAAATTTATCCGCTGATTTTAAAAGAGGTTGGCTTTCCTACGTTCTTAACACTTATCACAACCGTGGTTGGTTTTTTATCTCTCCTGTTTTCAAGCATTAAACCCATTAAAGATTTCGGGCTTTATACCTCTATCGGTATTATTATTGCTTTTTGTTTAAGTTATACACTTCTACCTGCCTTGTTGTATTTTTTCACACCAAAAAAATTAGTAGACGTGCACGACCATGATAATAAGACGTATACAATCATGCGTAAAATATTATTCTGGATCTTCAGACATCAAAAAACAATTATTGTAACGACATGCATTCTTGTAATACTTTCGGTTGTGGGTGTTTACAAAATAAGAGTGAATAATATTTTACTGGAAGATCTATCCGATGGTGTAAAAATAAAACAGGATTTTATGTTCTTTGATAAACACTACAGTGGTGTTCGTCCTTTGGAATTAGCTGTAACCATAAAAAACAAAAACAAAACTGTTTGGGATTACGACGTTATGAAGCAACTGAATGATGTGGATAATTACCTGAAGAAAGAATACCATGCCGGTTTTATGTATTCACCGGCCATGCTTGCCAAAAACATTAACAAGGCATTAAATGATGAAACTTCGGGCGAAGGGAAATTTCCTACTGCCGAAGAATATGAGGATGTTAAGAAACAACTGATCAGCAACAAAAAAAACAAGGATCTCAAACGTATCATTACGGTTGATGGTAAGTTTGCCCGCATCAGTGGAAAGATGAGTGATATTGGCAGCATGGTGGTAAATGAACAAAACAAACAGTTTGAAGAATTCTTAAGATCACATGTTAATTCCAATGATATAGAAATCCGTATAACAGGTGCGGCTCATTTAATGGATCGCAATAATGAATACATGGTAACGAATATGGCACAGGGCTTTTTATTTTCTATTATTGTGATTGCCATCCTCACCTACTTTCTTCATAAAAGCTGGCGTATGGTGATTGTATTTATTTTACCAAATCTGATTCCTCTGTTAATTATTGCCGGCATTATGGGCTTTGCGGGTATTGAGTTAAAAGCAGCCACATCATTAGTATTCAGTATTGCTTTTGGGGTAGCTACCGACGACACCATTCACTTTATATCGCGTTTAAAGATTGAGTTGGGTTATGGCAAATCATTGATATATGCTTTTAAGCGCACGTATTTTGAAACAGGTAAACCTATTTTATTAACCACGTTCATTTTAATGGGAGGCTTCATCAGTTTAATGGTAAGCGATTTTCAAAGCACGTTCTACTTTGGTTTTTTAATCTGCATTACTATTGTTATTGCAGTTATAGCAGATATATTTTTATTGCCTGTGTTATTGTTCTGGATTTTAGGAAAGAAAAAGAAATAATTAATATTTAATAAAGTTAATTGATGATGTTTCTTCTTCTGAGTTTATTTGCAACGTATATAAGCCTTGTTTTAAGTTCAGATTCATTAACTTGATTTCATTTTCTGTAGCTTCAATATTTACTTTTTCATGATAAATCTTTTGCCCTAACGTATTATAAATAGAAATTTCTATCGGTTTATAGTAAATGGCTTTAAATCTCAATGTCATGTGATCTGAAGAACTTGGATTAGGAAATAATTCTACCTGATTCAAAAAAGATAAGGCTTTCACATTACCTGTATATCCATAAAATTCACAATTATCTCCAAATAATACATATCCTGAATGTGTGTTCACAAATTTTAAAGCGCATGAATCCTGATAATATTTTATTCCCTTAGTATATTTACAAGTAACATATGTTGAATATTGATTTTTTTTACATGTATAAGGCATATTAAAATCATTGCTTTGCTCTTCTGCAATTAAGTTAATAGGAAAATGAGTTGCTCCAACAG
>JACQAK010000015.1 GCA_016194985.1 Bacteroidota bacterium | reverse complement strand
ATCTCACAAACTAAGCCCGTTCAGGTGTTATCAGAATATTTGAAAATAAAAAGTATATCCGGTAACGAAAAACCGGCCGCGCTTTATATGAAAAAATTATGTGAAGAGTTTGGATTATATACCACCGTTTTTTCGGACACTGATTCATCTTTTAACTTTTGTGCTTCATTGGTTCCCTTAGAAAAAAATTTGCCTTCCGTTTTATTGATCAATCATTTGGATGTGGTTCCTGTAGACGAAAAAGGGACCTGGAAGCATTCCGCTTTTTCCGGAAGAATAGATCATGATACTGTATATGGCCGTGGAGCTATTGATATGAAAGGCCTGGCGGTGATGCAATTATTTGCATTAAAAAAAATCAAAGAGCAAATCAATACAGATTCTCTCAAAAAAAATCCGGTGATTTTATTCCTTTCCGGTGAAGAAACAGGTGGACTGAACGGAGCAGCCAGGATCACAAAACCGGAAATTTTAAATCAACTAAAACCACTGGTTGTTTTTGGTGAAGGCGGTGGTGGATTAAAAGGCGTTATTGATGGCAAAGAGAATGAACTCTGTTTTTTTATTTCCAACGCGGAGAAAAAAAGCATCTGGATAAAATTAGAAGCCACCGTTAAATCACACGGACATGGCTCTGTTCCTTCATCTAAAACAGCCAATAGATTACTGCTAAAAGCAATTCAAAAAATCGAAAACACCCAGGAACGAATCGTGATCGATAGAAATGCCAAACAAACGTTCAAAGCCCTGGGAACTATAATGGGTGGCTATAAAGGCTTTATCTTAAAGCATTTCAATTGGTGGATCTTTAAACCACTGCGCAAAAAAGTGATTCACTCCAACGAAGCCTTACAAACGCTTGTTACTAATTCTTATCAACTAACACAGATACAAAATCCGCAAGGCTCAATCAATCAGGTCTCTCAAACTGCGACTGCCTACTATGATTGTCGATTGTTACCCAACAAATCAGAAAAACCATTTTTAATGAAGCTATTATTCCGGATCGTTGATCCCAGAATTAAAATTACCATTGTGGATGAATCTCCGGAAGCCGATCCATCAAAATTGGATGAACATTATCAATACATGAAAACAGCCATCCAAAAAGTATATCCCACTGCTCATGTTGTCCCTTTATTATTTCCTGCAACCACTGATAATAGTTATTTCAGGAATGCCAATATTCCTTCATTTGGTGTATTACCCTTCGAATTAAATAAAGACATGGTAGAGAGTGTACATGCCTATAATGAAAAAATTCCCGTTAAAGCTATTGATGAAGGGATTAAAGTATATATAGAATTACTTAATCAATATATCAAATAGCTTTCAACTCAGAGGTCTATAGCTCATAAGTTAACAGAAGATTTCAAAACTCTGTGCACTGCTTTTCTCATTTACTCTGTATTGAAGAACCTGACTAAAAAAAGCCTGATCAGATATAAATTCCAATCAGGCTTCTTAAGCAAACAAAACACAACAATAACTAATGATTTTTTTGCTTCAAAAAGGCGGTCAATAAAAACACAGCCAAACCCAATACACAAACAATAGGTATAGCAAAACTAAAATTAACAGAAGAGGCTAATGCAACTAGTTTATTTTGAGAGAAAGCAGAAGAATGAACAGTAAACAAAACCAAACACATCATAGTAGTTGTTTTGTAGTTTTTTGAGTTGAAGTCTGACGTTTTCATAATTTTATATTTAATGGGTTGCTATTCGATTCTAAACAATTATACCTCCAGAGTTCTCAAAAGTTCATGGAAATAGGTAAGTGGCGGGAATTTTCAGGTAAGTGGTGACTTTTTAGTCAAAAATGGAAAATAAAAAACCTGCCTGAAGCTTATTCTGGCAGGTTTTCAAACTGTTGTCGTTTATGGATGAGATGGTCCGGTAATAGGATTTATTGTAAACTAATAAAAGGTTTTCTGTCAATAAAACCACCTCCTATCAGATCATCACCTTCATAAATCACTGCACTTTGTCCGGGGGCAATACCTGTGGCCGATTCATGAAAAACAATATTTAACTTATTATCAATAGTGTTGATAGTACTCAATCTTCCGGCATCTTTATAGCGTATCTTTGTCAGTGCCACATAATCCTGTGGCAAAGACTCATACTTAATCAGATTAAAATCGCGCACATTGATTTCCATTTCTTTCAGATCTTCCAGATCGCCTAACACTACCGTATTGGTCTCCGGAATAATTTCTTTCACAAAAACAGGATCGCCCATTGCCAGATCCAATCCTTTTCGCTGTCCAATCGTATAAAACGGGTAACCACGATGTGTTCCTACTTTTTTTCCTTTAAAAATATAATCCCCGCCTTCTACACTCGCTTCCAAATTTGGCAAACGGTGTTTTAAAAAGGCACGATAATCATTATCCGGCACAAAGCAAATATCGTAGCTTTCGCTTTTATTCGCCAAATCAATAAATCCGGCATCTTTCGCCATTTGCTTAATTTCCGGTTTTTTATATCCCCCTAACGGGAACATGGTACGTTGCAGGCTTTCTTGCCCCAAACCCCATAACACATACGTTTGATCCTTCGTTTGATCAACACCTTTAAAAATAACTTTGCGGTTATTTTCCTCACGCAATTGTGCATAATGTCCGGTGGCAATAAACTCACAATCCAACATATCGGCACGCTTCAATAAAGCTTCCCATTTTATATGTGTATTACATAACACACAAGGGTTTGGCGTACGTCCTGCTAAATATTCCTCTACAAAGTTATTAATGATATGATCACCAAACTCGCCACGTATATCTAAAATATAATGTGGAAAGCCAAATGTAACCGCCATTGAACGAGCATCATTAATACTATCCAAACTGCAACAACCTGTTTCCTTTTTGCTACTGCCTGATGATTCGTAATCCCATGTTTTCATGGTAATCCCAATCACTTCATAACCTTGTTCATGTAACATCATGGCAGCGACAGAACTATCAATCCCTCCGCTCATAGCCACTAATACTTTTCCGTGCTTACTCATTTTGGTCGTTATTATTTTGAGGCTGGTTTGTTAGCAGCCTTCGTTTTTGGTTTTACTGTGGTTGTTTTTGTATCTACTGCCTTTTTCTTTTACTTTCCCTGTCTTATCACGATAAATCCATGGTCCAGTTTTGTATCCATTTTTATAATAACCTACTGCAGCTGTAATTCCATTAGGAAAGTAAAACACATTTTTTCCTTCCAGTTGCCCATTAAGGTAAACGCCTTCACTTTTTACCAGATTTTTATCATAATACAGTTTAAACGGGCCATCCATTACACCCATTTTATATTTACGTTCTTCGCTTACTACTCCATCCGGAAAATACACATATTCCATTCCGTCTTTTTTTCCTTTTACAAACGTTTCTTTTGAAATTAAGACTGCTTTTTCATCATAGTAGGTCCAAACAGAATCTTTATCTTCTCCTATGTATTTACCATAAGCCATTTTTTTTCCGGTAGGATGAAACATGGTTGAATATGCTATTTTACCATCCTGTTTAAAATTCATAATCGCCTTAATGGTATCGTGAGGGTAATAATATTTAAAAATACCCTGAGGTTTATCATCTTTAAATAATCCTTCGTAAATCAACTTATTGGTTTTGTCATCTTTCTTTCGCCAATAACCTTGTTTTTTTCCATTAGCATCCGTTTGCGTTTGCGAATAAGCCAAAACACTCAGCCCCGACAAAACAATCATTAAAAAATATTTACTCATAAATTAGCTTTACTCTATAACTTTTATCAGTTACAAAGTTACACTATCTATCAATAAAAAAGGGTTTTGTGAGCGATTTTTCTGAAAAATTAAGAGTAATGAAATAGGATCCTTCTGCCAGATTCAGATTTGATAAGGAAATTTCAGATTTTCCGTCAATAAACCGTGTTTTTGATCTTTGCAGAACCTGTCCCGAAACAGATGTAATGCTATAGTTCCATTCGCTGTCTGCATTCTTCAACTCCACCATTAGCTTATCTTTCACAGGATTGGGATAAATGATTAATTGGTATGTTTTATCAATGCTTTTTACATCTGAAACAATCAGGCTAAATGTATCTGCCAGACAATTTAAAGAATCGGTGACAATAAACTGACCACTCATACCGGGTGTGATTATTTGTGACTTTACAGCCGTATGATTATATGACCAGCTATAGGTACCGTTCCACGATGCAGAGATAACAACCGCTTGATTCGTAGAATTACTCAGATCGCTGTGTTTATTGACATTTTTCATAATAGTAAATTTATCATGCACCAGACTATCTTCTTCCAGATAGAACGCATCCAATCTGTTTTCTTCAATTTCAAAAAACAGAGCTCCGGCTTTGGAAGTTTCTGAGAAGTATTTTGAATTGTGTGGATATGAGGCCTGCGGAGTTCCAATTTTACCGGATTCTCCTGCAACAACATAAATAGTGCCCTTACTATTGGCTGTATCCTTTTTATATGGGCATGAATTTAAAGACCCGTCATATCTGGCACTACTACTATCGATAAGATGCAGACTCTTATTAAATGTAGACTCCAGATCATAATGTCCTTTTTGCAACCACGAACGTTCATATGTGTGGCTATGACCATTAATGACCAGATCTACACCGTATTTTTCGAGTAAACGGGCAATATTTTTTCTGATCTGCACTAAATCATTTTCCAAATCAGAATTATGGCTTCCCATTGTAAACGGTGGATGATGAAAATAAACGATCTTCCACATACTTTTATCCTGTTGCAAATCCTGCTCCAGCCATTGATATTGAGGCCCCAGCGAATCCCATAAATGATACGTTCCCTGTTCTATACCATAAGAATCCAACGAAATAAAATGAGCATTTGCATAATTGAACGAATAAAATTCTTTATGATGTGAGGCTACTCCTCCCATCTCTGCATTTTGTGGTGTCTTAAAAATATCATAATAAGGAATTTCGTTTTGAACCCCACTCACATATGCATTATCGCCCAACAGCAATATCCCATTAATGTATTTGTTTTGATTATAATAGTTAATAGCGGCTTTTACATTATATTGTTGAACAAACCCCGAGCCGCAATCTCCCAATGCCAGGAACCTTACCTTTTGTACTGAACCTGCCGGAGGAGCCGTATAAAAATAAAAAGTATCATTTCCCATTAATGACGCTGTTTGATTAACCGTATAATAGTATCTGGTATTGGACAACAGCCCGGATAAAAGGTTACAATGATTGGTATCAGAGTGGTTTGTATAGGACACAGATGTTAAACTATTTTGCAAAACGCCATATAATACTTTAGAGTCGCAGGGTGTCTTTGTTTTCCAGCATATATAAGTAGATGATGGTCCGGTTTGCTGAAGATAAGGTCCTCTAACAATACTATCCGATTGCGAACAACAAAAAAACGGAAACACCAAAATTAAAAAAGATATAACGTACCTCATTTTGTTAAAGATATGAAAAACACATTGGTTGATGTAACTAATTTTGTTAAATATCGTTCTATACAAAACCTTTAAACCCCTTTGTTATGAAAAAAATAGTCTTCCTTTTGGCAGTTATTATAACTTCTTATGTATTTTATAATTTCAATGATAGTAAACATTACAAAGATGGTGATATTATTTTTCAAACAACCGGTGGACCAACAGGAAAAGCGATACAATTAGCCACTCACAGCCAATATAATCATTGCGGCATTTTATTTTTCGAAAATAATGAATGGATGGTTTATGAAGCTGTTCAGCCCGTAAAAAGAACAAGCCTAACTGAATTTAATACTAGAGGGAAGGGAACAGTGAAACGCTTGTCAAATCAGGCTCTTACCAAACAAGATATTACAAAGCTTAAGTCTTTATTTAAAATCTACGAAAACAAAAATTACGATGAAGCTTTTAATTGGAGTGACGATCAAATTTATTGCAGCGAATTAGTTTATAAATTATATAACAATGCGTTGAAAATAGAACTTTGTAAACCCAGAAAACTAAGTGATTTTGACCTCAGCAATCCATTAGTGAAAGAAAAACTAACTGAAAAATACGGGCATAAAATTCCTTTAAATGAGCCGATGGTATCTCCTGAAGATATTTTCCGATCATCTTTACTAAGTGATGTAAAATAAAAAACCATCAGGAAATACCTGATGGTTTTTTATAACAAAAATCTTAGAAACTATGAGTTAGCAACTTCTTCTTTTAAAACAGCTACAATTTTGTCTTCGATTTCCTGAGCTAAATCAGGGTTTTCGGCAAATATCGCTTTAACAGAATCTCTTCCTTGTCCTAATTTTGTATCATCATAACTAAACCATGATCCGCTTTTTTTGATGATGTTTTTTTCAACACCAATATCAATAATTTCACCTACTTTACTGATTCCTTCTCCAAATACGATATCAAATTCAGCCATACGGAAAGGAGGTGCCAATTTATTTTTAATAACTTTTACTCTGGTTCTGTTACCGGTTACAACATCTCCATCTTTGATCTGGCTAATTCTTCTGATATCCAAACGTACGGATGCATAGAATTTAAGAGCATTTCCACCGGTAGTAGTTTCTGGATTTCCAAACATCACACCAATTTTTTCACGCAATTGGTTAATGAAAATACAGCAACATCCTGTTTTATTAATAGTAGCAGTCAATTTACGCAAAGCCTGGCTCATTAAACGTGCTTGCAATCCCATTCTGCTGTCTCCCATTTCTCCTTCAATCTCAGCTTTAGGGGTTAATGCTGCTACAGAGTCAATCACAACCAAATCAACCGCTCCTGAACGGATCAGGTTATCGGCAATTTCCAAAGCCTGTTCCCCGTTATCCGGTTGAGATATTAATAAGCTTTTTGTATCTACTCCCAGCTTTTCAGCATAAAAACGATCAAATGCATGCTCTGCATCAATAATTGCAGCAATACCACCTGCACGTTGTACGCTTGCAATAGCGTGTATAGCCAGAGTTGTTTTACCGGACGATTCAGGCCCATAGATTTCTACTACACGACCACGTGGCAATCCACCAATACCCAATGCAATATTTAATCCCAAAGAGCCCGTAGAAATAGAATCCATAGGTTCTACGACATTATCTCCTAATTTCATGATAGTACCCTTACCATAAGTCTTTTCCAACTTATCAAGGGTTAATTGTAATGCTTTCAATTTTTCGCTACCTATTGCTTTTCTGTCTACAGCTTCAATAGTGTCTTCTGTTTTCTTTGCCATGATTTCTATTTATAGTTTTAAGTTACGATTTTAATGCTGAGAATAATTAACAAGTTTGGAACATTCTCAAATTCTTTACAAAGCTAAATCAAAAAAGAAGCATTTGATTGCTATAAATTGTAGCATTGTCAAAAATAGCCGTATTTACAGGCCAAAGAAGACATTTCATTTACAATTAAATTCCTAAATTAAGTCTTTAAACTCTTTGCGAATTAATAAAAGATACTTTTGGACAATCCACCGGATTGATATAAACCTCCAAATATGATCAAACTTAGTTTTGGAAAACAAAAAAGCCTTCCATTTCTGAAAGGCTTTCGTCGGGGTGGCCAGATTCGAACTGACGACCTCCACATCCCAAATGTGGCGCGATACCGGGCTACGCTACACCCCGAATTTTCATAAAAATAATACCGGAATAATACTTTTATAAAAAGAGAGTGCAAAGATATAATTTTTTTCATTCAAAAAAAGAAAATCCTGTTTTTTTTAAAGGAATTGTTAGAGAATAATGTAGATTTATTTTTTAATGAGGGGGTTTCCGCCCGAAGACAGACCGGTCCAACAATCCGCAGATTCAATCTTTGGTTTGTTCCTCTTATTTTTCCTCCGGCGCAAGTTAAAAAGCGGGCCCTTTAGTAGACTGTGCTAAATCATGCGGTAAAAGAATACTTCATTGCTCCCTGAAATACTCTTTCTACCTCAACAGGATTTTATGCAATAAAAAAGGAGTTGCAATGCAACTCCTTTTAAAAACAATCATAGTTTCAATTATTTTTCTACAGCAAATTTCTTAGTAATAGCTTTGCTATTAGCAATTCTTACCTGATAGAAATACAATCCTGAACTTAAGTTAGATAAATTAACATCCACTTTATTGCTTCCTGCATTTCCTGAAACAGAAGTAGAATATACAGTTTGACCAACTGAATTTAATACAGCAATATCCATTTTTGCATTTTCATTCAACACAACTTCAATAGTTCCATTAGAAGATGTTGGGTTTGGATAAAAATTTAAATGAGCAACAGAAGACGCTACATCTTTAATTCCTGTTGGAATCGGACAATTAGTTAAATCACTAACAGGAATTTTAGCATACACAATTTCTGATGCCTGCTGATGATTATCAGACTGGTCATCATTTGTTCCTGAAGAAGGAGGGACACCGTGTCCTGGAGCAAAATCACGCATATATACTAAATGAACATTTCCATCCACTCTTTTCGCCATGGATGCATACATCCCTTCTAAAATATTACCTTGATTTGGATCATAAAGATCTAATTCTACCGGTGTGCAAAAATCATCAGGATTAATGGCACTAGCCAAACGTTTTGTTACATAAACATGGCGAACATTTTTATCAGGATTAATATATGATTTTAATGTGTCGTTTAAAGAAGAGTATGATAAATACAAATTATTTTGTGCATCAAAAGCGCAACTTGCATAAGAGGTTAATGATCCACGGTATTTACCATAACCAACGCCTGAAGAAGGTTGCCCTACATCTATTTTATTGTTTCCATTTAAATCAGTTACACTTGCCACAACAATAGCATTTGAACTTAAAACATCCGGGTCTGTATTAGCTACCCCATCTGCCATAGATTCATTCCAGTAGCATAACCCATCAACACCATAAAACAGGAATGATCCCGTAGATCCATCTCCTGTCATATAGGTTCTTCCAAAAAATACGTGGGCTGAATTACTGTTATCCAATGCAATTGCAAAAATACCATCATTCGTTAAAACAGTATCTTGTATTCCATCATTATTAATATCGGATTTTGTAGTTTTAGAATTATACAATGGCAAAGGAAATCTATAAATTGTACGATTAGTTGTCCAGGTAACACCTCCATCAGTAGATTTTATCAAAGCTACATCAGAATCAATATCTCCTGCAACAATTGCAACTACCGGTCCGTGAGCAGCAATAGCATAGCTATCTCCTCCTAATCCAACAAATTTAGTTGCATCAAGACCTGAAGGTATTTGATTTACAATATCCCAGGTTGCACCACCATCCGTAGAACGATTGAAAACTACCGGAATACTTATACCTGATACAGTTCCATTGGCAGCTGCTACGCAATACAAAGTGTCTCCTGTAGTTGTTCCTACCATTCGAGGCCAGGTAACTGCAGCTCCTGATGGGCTAGACATAGGCGCAGAGTTAGTCCAGGCACCCCCATGCAGACCCGTCATAATAATTATATCCGGTTCCACGGTTAGCGTAAGTAGTCCCCGGATCTCCGGCTCCCAAATCAGGTTCCATTGTCCAGCAAGCCGCAATTGATCCATCAGGATTTACATAAATCCTGTCTCCTACAGAAGCATTGGATTCCAGATCATACCATGTATGACCGATAATAGTTTGAGTAACAGATGTAACTCTTTTGCTAGAGCCAGATTTTAAAACTTTAAAATTTGTCTTAGCCGTTTTTGCATTCATATAAGAATCATCGATTACCTCAGGAGTAGCAGGTCCTAATTTCTCGTACTTATATGCCTGAAGGCTACTTTTTTTCGGCATCATCACTTTTTTGCCAGTTTGATCCTGAGCGTTAGTCGCTAAAAATGCAAACGCAGCAACACCAAATAGTAATTGTTTTTTCATGATTTTTTGGTTTTAGATATTAAACAACATTAATACAAACTTAATGATTTAATAATTGAATAACCAGTGATTTAACAAAAATAACAGTTATAAAAAGTCTACAATCTTCTCTAATTGCATTCCTCTGGAACCCTTAATTAAAATGGTAGCATTTCGAATGTTGGCAGAGCCAATGTATTGTTTTAATTCGTCCAGATTA
>JACQAK010000104.1 GCA_016194985.1 Bacteroidota bacterium | reverse complement strand
ACAATTGATATTACAGGACAATTGGATGCTTTACGTACTCCTGCTTTAAATTTTACAGGAGCTAATAGTTCTTTAAATCTAACGTTTGATGTTTCTTACAAAATGTATGATGCAACAACTGCCGATACATTAAATACATATATTTCTACTGACTGCGGCGGAACATGGGCAAGATTATATTCAAAAGGCGGAACACAGTTGTCTACTGCTGTTGGCACACAAACTGCGGCATATACTCCAACAGCTAATGCTCAATGGAGACGAGAAACGGTAAGCTTAAGTTCTTACGTGGGACAAGCGAGTGTGTATTTAAAATTCGAATCACGAAGCAATTGGGGAAATTATTTATATCTGGATAACATTAATGTTTCTTATACAACAACAGCAGCAACTCCGGTAGCGAGTTTTTCAACTACTGCTACGAAATGCGCCGGAAACTCAATAACCTTCTCGGATGCATCTTCCAACTCACCAACAAGCTGGACCTGGACTTTCCCTGGAGGAACACCTTCTGCTTCTACATCTCAAAACCCCTCAGTTACCTATACAGCTGCGGGAACATACACTGTAACGCATACCGCTGCTAATGCAACAGGAACCAGTACACCTGTTTCTCAAACCATTAGCGTAAGTGCTAAACCAACAGTGATGTTAAGCAGCACAACAATCTGTTCGGGAAGTGCAGGAAATTTAAGTGCATCCGGAGCTACTTCTTATAGCTGGAATACCGGAGCAACAACATCATCTATTTCTGTAACACCTACTACAACTACTAATTATACAGTAACAGGTACTAATACCGCAGGATGTGCTAATACTGCTACGGCCAGCATTACGGTGAATACAACACCAACCGTAGCGGTTAGCAATGCTACTATTTGTAATGGAGCTACAGCAAATTTAAGTGCAACGGGAGCTACCACCTATAGCTGGAATACCGGTGCAACTACATCTTCGGTTTCTGTGAATCCTACGGCTACTACAAATTATACAGTAACCGGCACATCAACAGGTTGTACAAATACAAAAACGGTGAGTGTAACAGTAAACGCTACACCAACGGTAGCAGTTAGTAATGCTACTATTTGTAATGGAGCTACAGCAAATTTAAACGCAACGGGAGCTACCACATACAGCTGGAATACGGGAGCAACAACGGCTTCAATTTCTGTGAATCCAACAGCTACTACAAACTATACAGTAACCGGGACATCAACAGGTTGTACAAATACAAAAATCGTGAGTGTAACAGTGAAGGCAACTCCTACTGTTGCTGCTACTTCTAAAACAATATGCGTTGGTTCCGTTGCCACATTAACAGCCAGTGGAGCAACTACCTATAGCTGGAATACGGGAGCTACAACATCATCTATTTCTGTAACACCAACTACTGCAACAAATTATACAGTGGTAGGTACTAACTCAGTGGGTTGTACCAATACTAAAACACTAAGCGTTACAGTAAACTCGTTACCAAACGTAGCCGTTAGCAGTACAACTATCTGTGCCGGTTCTACAGGAACATTGGCTGCTTCGGGTGCAAGTACTTATAGCTGGAACACAGGAGCTACGGGAGCAAACTTAGCAGTTAATCCTTCGGCCAATACAACTTACACGGTTACCGGTACATCAGCAGCGGGTTGTGTAAAAACAGCTACAGCCTCTGTAACAGTTGGTAATGCACCGTCTATAGCGGCAAACTCTGCTACTATTTGTGCAGGAGCATCCGCAACATTAACTGCCAGTGGTGTTACTACTTATACCTGGAACACAAACTCTAATGCATCCAGTATTACAGTTAGCCCTACAGGAACTTCTGTATACACCGTATCGGGTAACTTATCAGGATGTACAACATCTGCTGTACAAACAGTTACTGTAACTGTAAATCCATTACCTAATGTAACATTTGGAGCAGTAGCAAGTCCACTATGCGTTGGAAATGCAGCAGTGCCATTATCCGGAAGTCCTAGCACAGGAACTTTTACAGGTACAGGTGTTGTAGGAACTGATTTTGATCCATCTGTATCTGGCGCAGGAACATTTACATTAACTTATTACTATACAGATGTAAATGGATGCTCTTCATTTGATAATCAATCGGTAAGTGTAAGTTTATGTACAGGTATTACCGAATTAACAAGTTCAAATATTTCGGTTTATCCTAACCCTGTTAAAGATGCCATCAATGTATCAATGGATGCTTCTTTAGTTGCAAATACAACCATTGAGTTATATGATGCAACAGGTAAGTTAGTGATCTCAGAGAAAGTGGTTAATACCCTTACATCTGTTGACATTCATGTATTGGCAGAAGGGATCTATACATTAAGAATGGTTTCGGAAGGAAAACAAGTAACGAAACGAATTATTAAAGAATAAATTTTTAATGATTGTTTGTTTGAAGGCCCCGGGATTTTCCCGGGGCTTTTATTATTTAGGCAGGTTCTTTTTTTGCCTTAAGTAAAGCACATCGCCAACTTTTAATTTATCATCCGGCTTCAACCTGTTTTTTTTGCATAGCATGCTTAAGCGAATACCATGTAACTGAGAAATGGATTTAAGGGTTTCGTTTTTTTGTACCACATGATATGGTTCAAGGGCTTTACGGCGTTTTTTTTCAATATATATTTTTTGCCCGTAATAAAGTTTATCAGACTTGGATAAATCATTATAGGTTAAAATATCTTCCAGTTCCAAATTGAAATCATGTGCAATTTTATAAAAAGAATCATTCTCTTTCGCAATAACAAAACGAATATGATTGAAGCGATAGACTTCTCTGATGGTCAGGTCAGATTTTAAAGGAGTTTGAGAAGCAATGTGTTGTTTTGGAGTATTCTCGATCACATTAAGATCCTGTAAATTATAGCGTTCTATTAACTCGATCAGGCGTTCAGGATATCTTGGATCCGTAGCATAGCCGGCTGCTTTTAAGCCATAACACCATCCTTTGTAATCATTCATTGGTAATTCAAACAAAGGCGCGTATCTCGATCTGGAAAACAAGAACAAACTGTGATCACTATAAGAATCCAATACACTTTCATATTTTCTGAAACACTCATTTGCCGAATCATCATCCATGATATAGGTTTCACCACCCCATTCTTTATGGCATTTTATCCCGAAATGGTTATTGGCATTACGACACAACAAACTATTACCATTTCCGCTTTCCAACATTCCCTGTGCTAATGTGATACAGGCGGGAACTTTATGCAGATACATTTCTTTAATAGCATCATCTTTATAGGCCTTAATATAATCTTCAGGAGTCATTCTGGTTTGAGCCTGTATAGCAGTAGCTATCGTTAGAAGAATATATATTAATTTGTATTTCATTATACTGCATAGATACATAGAGTATTAAATTAAAGAAAGTCTTTAATCTTATCTCTTGTATCTTTTTATCTGTTTTTTCGTTTTAATTTTAAAGTTATCTTTTCTTTCTCCGTCATTTTTTCGATACAGGTTGTAAATGCTACCGGGCTTATTTGTTTGACGTGTTCATCAATAAACGCATAAGTTTGTTTTGGATATACATTATAACTTTCCCTTAATGTCCATCCAACTGCTTTTTGCACATAATACTCTTTGTCTCTTAAAAGTGGAAGTACTAATGTTTGTGTTAATTCAAAACTAATATGTTCCTTTTTTGTGCGTGCATAATAGTACAAGGCAATTAAAGACTGTCGCCGTTCCCATAAATTTTTTGAGGCGTTCCATTTTTTAATAATGGCCAACATTTTAGCTTGTGTGCTTTTATCTTCAATCAAGCGGGTTAGATATTTCGATAAACTATCGGAGTGTGCCCAATTATCAACATGTGACACCCAATGAGGTAAAGTTTGTAATTGTGTTTTTAAAGAAATGTGCTTATGATGTTTATCTAAAAAAATGAATGCCAAATTTTTTGCTTCAAACACATTACTTTCCTTGTAGATAGTATCAAAATGAAAGAAGACCGTTTCCTTGTTTTCTGAATAAAAACTAAAGCCTTTTTTGTAGGTAGCTACCTGTACATTGGTAACGAGGCCAATGACTTCGTGAGCTGTCCCAATGTACTTCTTTAATTTAGCCGCTTTTTCCTTGTCCTTTTTTAATGATAAACGGTTAAGGGTATCTTCTACTTCTTTGGTATATTTGTTGGTACCTGATTTCATGTTACATCACCAAAAATAAACAAATGAGAGTTCAAAAAACAGCTTTATTAAGCCTTATATCCACAAGTTTATGTTTAAACACATTTGGTCAAATGACTTATCCTGAAACTAAAATAGTAAAACAAACAGATGATTACCATGGGGTAAAGGTGGAAGATCCTTACAGATGGCTTGAAGATGACAACTCTCCTGAAACAAAAGCCTGGGTGGAAAGCCAGAATAAAATAACCGGACAATACTTATCTCAAATTACTTATAGAGAAAAAGTAAAACAACGTTTGACGGCTTTATGGAACTATGAAAAAGTGAGTACTATTTTCAAGAAAGGAAAATTATTTTTCTCTATACGCAATAATGGGTTACAAAATCAATCGGTAGTGTATTCACAAACCTCGTTATTGGATAATCCGGTTGTGGTGTTGGATCCTAATACTCTGTCTTCTGACGGAACGACATCATTGAGTGGTATGGCCATCAGTAAAGATGGTACCTATCTGGCTTATGGTATCTCGAAGGCTGGTAGTGATTGGGTGGAGATCCATATTAAAAATATTGCTACAAAAGAAGATCTGAAAGATGTCATAAAATGGGTAAAATTTTCTGACATATCCTGGAAGGGAGATGGGTTTTATTATAGCAGATACGATGCGCTCACAGATACCAAAGCCCTTACTCAAAAAAATGAATTTCATAAAGTGTATTATCACACCTTGGGGAAACCTCAAAGCGAAGATGTACTGGTATATGAAGACAAACAACATGGAGACAGAAATTTTTCGGCTCAGGTAACACATGATGAGAATTATTTGGTGATCTATGGAAGTGAGAGCACAAGCGGGCAAAGTATGATGATAAAGGATTTGTCGAACCCGCAGAATAAATTCGTTACTCTGGTAGCAAATTTTGATAATGAATATGCTGTTATGGAGAATATTGGTAATCAGTTTTATGTATATACCAATTACAAAGCACCCCGTTATAAATTAGTGAAAGTCAGTTTAAATAACCCCTCACAGGATAACTGGGAAGACGTTCTGGCTCAGCAGGATGATCTGCTGGAAGGAGTTTCGTTTTGCGGAAACAGGATCATTTCAAATTATTTGAAGAATGTATCTTCCAGATTGTACCTTCACAGTATTAATGGAAAGCTTGAAAAGGAAATCAAGCTGCCGGGTATCTGCAAAGTGAATGCTGTAAATTCTTCACGGGACGATAATTTTGCTATATATTCTACGGTTTCTTTTACAAGCCCCGAGGAGATTTATTTTTATGAAGGGCAGGCCGGAACCAGCAAGCGCATTTTTAAGCCGATCACTCCTTTTAATTCGAATGATTATGAAACAAAGCAGGTGTTTTATAAAAGTAAAGATGGCACCAAAGTATCTATGTTTATGACGCATAAAAAAGGCATAGAGTTAAATGGCAATAATCCTTGCTTTGTATTTGGATACGGAGGGTTTAATATATCTTATACGCCGGAGTTCAGAATTGACAGAGCCGTGTTTTTAGAAGCCGGTGGAATATACTGCGTGCCTAATTTGCGTGGAGGTGGTGAGTATGGAGAGGAATGGCATATGAACGGAACCAAATGCAAGAAACAAAATGTATTTGATGATTTTATAGCAGCTTGCGATTACCTGGTGGAAAACAAATACACATCTCATCAAAAATTGGCCATACACGGGCGTAGCAATGGAGGGTTATTAATTGGCGCGGTGATGACACAACGCCCGGATATAGCAAAAGTGGCTATTCCAACGGTTGGAGTGTTGGATATGTTGAGATTTCATTTGTTTACTATTGGCAGAGCATGGAGTGTTGATTATGGCATCAGTGAAAACAAAGAAGAATTTGAATGCCTATATAAATATTCTCCTTTGCACAATGTTAAAAAAGCCAGTTATCCGGCAACACTCATTTTAACGGGAGATCATGATGACAGAGTAGTGCCTGCACATTCGTTTAAATTTGCAGCTACGTTACAAAAAGCTAATACCGGCACTAATCCTACACTCATACGGATCGATGTCAATGCAGGACATGGTGCAGGAAAACCAACGGATAAACAAATTGCGGAATTTGCAGATATGTGGAGCTTTGTGTTTTTTAATTTAGGGATGACGTATTAATAATAGAACAGGCAGATTTTACGAAAATTGGAACATTTGATAACGCAAATTGAAAATCAGTTTAATCATAAAATCAGAGTAACAAGTACACTATTTACTAGAAACCATAGCCTTTAAAGTTTCTTTGAAATTCACTATTCGGTACAGGTTTATTAACTTCCAGATTATAAAAATCGTAGCTTTCAAACAGGCCAATTTCATCATAAATAGCTACGCTTACCGGAAGCATTGTTTTTTCGTCTACATAAAACACAGCCTTTTTGCAATAAAAAGTGGGCACTTTGATCACTGAGCCTTCTTTTAAATAGCCGTAATCGTCATATAATTTATTCTTACAGCGCAGCATATAATCGTTTACGGTGAACTTACCGGCAATGCTACTGACTGTTTCTTTATGCCCAACAGTATAATCATAATAAGAGAATTCCGTATTTTCATACACCAGCAAATGACACATCATTTTGTTTTTCTCTACTTTTCCAACATATGTTAAGTGTTTGGCGATCTGATCTTTTTCTTTGCTAAGAGCAATTGCGATCGTTCTTGCTGTAAAATCAAAGCCTATATCCAGTATAGTGAAATGTTGATTTTTACGCATTAAATTACCTCTTGGATCCAAACTCATAGTGAAATAAGGAAATACATGAGGTTTTACCAATGCTTTTGTTCCTAATTCGCTTTCATGATACAACACTTCTAATTTATTATCGGTATTTACCAGATAGGATTTCCGTGGATGGGTTTGGAGTTTTACTTTAGTGGTGGCTGTTACATAACCTGTTTCAACACGTTCAACTGATGTCATACTATAGCGTAAGAAAGATACTTTCTTGGCAGAGTCTAACATGTCGGTAATTAATTTAAAGTCTTTAAAATGCTCTTTTGAAACTTCTTTAGGGCTTTCCACTAAATGATTTCTTGCATTTTTTTTAGACCGCTGAGAAAATGCATTCAGTGAAATTAACGTCAATATGGCAAAAAGGAACTTGTACATCGTTTTACGAAGATAAGCTTAGCTTGAGATATTCCAAACAAGTATTTGTAGTTTTTCGTAACTTAGAGGAAATTTTTAAAACTACTCCATGAACCCCATTTTAGGAATAATCCCGGCACGTTACGCCTCCAGTCGTTTTCCGGGAAAACCGTTGATCGATATCTTAGGTAAAAGCATGATACAGCGCGTATACGAGCAGGCTATCAAGTCAGCATTGTTGAACGATGTTGTTGTGGCAACCGATGATGAACGGATTTATAAACACGTGGAGTCGTTTGGAGGAAAGGTTGTATATACAAGGGAAGACCATCCAAGCGGAACAGACCGATGCTTTGAGGCATTTCAGAAAGTTCAGGATGATTTCGAATATGTAATCAATATACAGGGTGATGAACCGTTTATCGACCCTACCCAAATTGATTTATTGTGTGAAGTGTGTACAGGAACTACCGAGTTAGCCACGTTGATGATTCCGGTAGATTCTCATGAAGTATTGTTTGATATGGGTGAAGTGAAAATCACTCTTAATAAAGAGATGGAGGCACTTTACTTTAGCAGAATGGTGATCCCCTTTATTAAAGGAAAACCTCAGGAAGAATGGCATAAGCACCATGCATATTACAGGCATGTGGGAATGTATGCTTATCGAACAGATGTTTTGGAAAAGATTACACAATTGATGCCTTCTTCTTTAGAGCAGGCTGAATCACTGGAGCAGCTTCGTTGGTTAGAAAACGGATTTAAAGTAAAATGCGTGGTGACTGATTTTGATAGTCATTGTATTGATACTCCGGAAGATATTGAAAAAGTAATCAGATTGATGAATATTAAATAGTATGGAAGACAAGAAGTTATTATTTATCTGTGGCTTTATGAGTGCCGGTAAAACAACTCACGGTAAAAAGCTGGCAAGAAATATTGGATACCATTTTATCGATCTGGATCAGTATACTGAGAAAAAATTCGGAAAATCTATTACGGAATTATTTGCTGAAGTTGGGGAAGATGAATTCAGAGATATAGAAACGACCTCTTTGAACGAATGTATTCAGGATAATCAAAAAACAGTGATTGCTCTGGGAGGAGGCACACCTTGTTTTAATAATAATATTGAACTTTTGAAAAAAAGTGGGCAATTGATTTATCTTAAAATGGATGCGGAGGCTTTGCTTAAACGGGTGTTTGGGATTAAAGCACACAGACCTTTGCTGGCCAATCAGGATGAAAAAGAGATGCTTCCATATATTGAAGACCTTTTGCAAAAACGCGCTCCCTATTATGAACAGGCGGATTTAACCGTGTATCATAATAATTTACATGAAGATGAATTTAAAGAAACGGTCTTAAACTTTATCAAAAAGTAAATGCGTGGTAAACTTATCATCCTACTTTTTATAAACTGTTGTTCTTCCATATATGGGCAATTAGAACTTCATAGAAATTATGGGTTTAATGTTGGCTTTGTTAGTTCTTTTGGAACTCATGTTCAGCGTTTTGGTATTGTAGTTCAGGGATACGGTGTCTATAAATTTGCACAAATAAACGCGTCTTTCAGATTATATGATAATTTCAGGGATCTTGGCCCAAAGGGCGAACATGCTGAGGTAAATGCATCTATGGGTTTATGTGTGGGCTATGGACATCGATCACATGAGAGGAATTTATTCATGAGTTCTGTTGGTAACCAAACAGGCTATAAAAACTCAGTGGCTTATAGTTATAATATTTATTATAATAAAATTAAAACCTCTCAGGTAACCGGAACGGTAGCTTTTCAATTCAATCACTTTTCATTGATTACAGAGAATGATATTCTCGCCAAACCTATTCTGGACAGATTCAGAACAGGAGCAACACTATGTGGACCGGGCAATTAGGAAATATCGTTAAAAATGATTCTTTATTTCCCGGCAACGGATATATCAATACAGAAGGAGGCTTGTATCAAAATTTATCGCATGGCTTGCTAAGCGCACAGGTAAAATATGCTAATCAATATGGTCAGTATTTACAAGCCAATACAGGGGTTGATGCAGAACAGATAAGAAATGTATTACAAAACAAGGCTTTGCACGACGTGTTGCCTAAGAACTATCATATGCCAATGATTGATACAGCAGGCCATCAGTATCTGTATCGGCCGGAACAAAAAATACGAAAAGCGAAATTATTTTTAAACGCTCACACTAGTCCAAATGTATTTTATTGAGCAGGCACAATAAATGTTAAAGGATGTCGTTCTTAATAGAAACTAACAAAGACGCTATTAGATTTTTTTACTAAAACATCCGCTTAACCATTTAACTCTGAAAAAAGTTCGGATGTCTTGTTTTCAGTAACAAAAAGTAAAATGAAAAAACTATGGCTATTAACAGCAGTTGCTGCTGTTGCTTGTCTGCATTCCTGCAAAAAAGACACCAAGAAAGAACCAGTTGAAGATATTCAACAAAATGCATCAGTTGTAACGTATCCTAACTATTCGAATTTAAAAACTGGTAACTACTGGATTTATCAACGCTTTCAAATAGATGGAACCGGTAATGAAACAGCCTTGCCAATCATTGATAGCTGTTACATTGAAAAAGACTCTGTGATAAATGGATCTACATATTATAAGTATGTTTCGCCACGTTTTGGGTGGTTTGAAGACCCTACAGTGAGTACTCCTATGGGTATTGAGTTTCTTAGGGATTCTTTAAGCTATATCATTAATTGGGGTGGGCAGGTTAAATTTTCCTCGCAGGATTTTACTACTGTGTTTATATCCGGATATATGTCAAGTGCTAATGATACAACTTGTAGATATGTATTTAAAATGGAGGATAAAAATGTTAGCATTACAACACCATCAGGAACATACATAACATCGAGTTTTAATGAAAATTACTACATGTATCCTGGTTTTGATCAGGGAGGTACATTTAGACAGAGACATCTAAGATATGCAGAGAATGTTGGTAAGATCACTGAAAGTGGGCCGGTATATGCAGGTTTGCCAACTCAATGGGAAAGAAGATTAATTCGTTATCACCTGAATTAATTATTTAAAAGAGTTGGCTGAGACCGGTTAACTCTTTTTAAATAGTTACGCTTTTTAAAACATCTTCTAAAATCCTGCGATCGTTATTTAAGCGAGGTACTTTAAATTGTCCGCCTAATCGGTTATTTATCTTGAGCCACTTATAGAACGAACCTTTTGGCAATGCTTGTATAACCGGGAACTGAAGCACATAATTATTAAATCGTTTAGCTTCATAATCGCTGTTGATTTGTTTTAAGGTATCGTCTAATACGCTTTTAAAATAATCCAGATTACTGGGTTCCTGCTCAAATTCAATGAGCCATTCATGCGCACCGGTATTTTCATTCATATAAACAGGGGCTACTGTAAAATCTACAATATGGGCCCTTGTTTTTTCACAGGCTGTTTTTAAGGCCAGCTCAGCATTGTGGATCATTAACTCTTCACCAAAAACATTGATGTATTGTTTGGTGCGGCCTGTAATGATAAAACGATAAGGGCTTAAATTGGTAAAACGAATAGTGTCTCCTACCTGATAGCGCCATAAACCAGCATTGGTAGTAATCAGCATGGCATAGTCTTTATCCTTTTGTACGTCAGATAAATTATAAGTGCGCGGATTTTCTTTTTGTAATTCAGTTACAGGAATAAATTCATAGTAGATGCCATAGTCAAGCATCAGTAGCATTTCGTTACTCACACGTTCATCCTGTATCCCGAAAAAACCTTCCGAAGCACTGTATAATTGCATGAAGGCCACTTTATTATTATTAAATAATTTGTCAAATAACTCTTTGTACGGAGTAAAACTGACACCTCCATGAAAATATACTTCTAAATTAGGCCATACCTCCTTTAAATTGTCTGTCTTCTTTAATTCTAAGATTCGTTTGATCAAAACCAGCATCCAGCTTGGTACGCCGGCCAAACTGGTAACATTTTCATCGGCCATCGATTTGGCCATTTGTTCCAATTTGTCTTCCCAATTTTCCATTAACGCAATGTGAACATCGGGAGCTCTGAAATATTCTGCCCACATCGGGAGATTTTGAATAATGATGGCACTCACATCACCATGAAACGAATTATATTCCCCAAAGTGATCCGTTTTAAAGCTACCTCCAAGAGCTAAATTCTTTCCTGTAAATAATTTGGTGTCGGCATTATTAATACATTGAAAAGTAATCATATCCCTTCCTCCATTATAATGACAGCCATTTAAGAATTCTTTACTAACCGGAATGAATTTGCTTTTATCGGTTGTGCCGCTGCTTTTGGCAAACCATTTAATATCGCTGTTCCATAACAGGTTTTGTTCGCCTCGTCGGGTACGTTCGATATAAGGTTTTAAACTTTCATAATCCTGTGTAGGAACCTGTTGTTTAAATTGCTCATAGTTAGAGATAGATCTAAAACCATGTCGTTTTCCAAATTCTGTGTCTTTTGCCGACGCCATTAATTCATGCAGCCACTCATCCTGAACGTCATGAGGATATTTCATGAACAGCTCGATCTGGTGCATGCGCTTTTTCATAAGCCATGATGCTATAGAATTAAGAATGGGCATGGAACTAGATAACGTGTTTATTGTTTAATAAGCTTTGCGTGACAATATCCGCATATTTGCGTAACAAATGATCATTCTTTAAATAACTTAAAATAATTTTGATCCCTTCCTTTCCTTTTGTTAACGTATAATTTTCATAGAGGTATTCTTTACCGTTTAGTATATAACTACCATGTTCCATATAGGTGTTGTAATCTCTGATCATGGTATGCAAGCCTTCTTCCTTTAATGGGAGAACGCCGGGGCTTTTCATGTATTCATCCGTCACTGCAATTAAATGATCATTTCTTGATTTGAACGAAGGATCAAACGTGGCATTCTCGATTGTTATGGAAAAAGAATTAGAAGACTCCGATCGTTGACTTTTTAAACTTTCAATAAAGTAATTCATATGAGAGGGAAGTACCGATGGAGATTCTTTTAGCTCAAAGGGGAGAGTGATAGAAAGCGTTTGTGTGATAGGATAGGTGTCCCATTTTACATCATCTAAATAACTGGATGTAGTTGAGATGGTTTGAGAAACTCTGCCTACTGCCGTAATACTTGCAGGTTCACTTTGCAGAATAAAAATAAACAACAGCGCCTGAATAAAAACCGAAGTAAGAAAAATCATGGTTTTTTTTGAAGGAGAGCTAAGGGATGTTTTAAAAATCGGCTTTCTGTTAGTGGCTGGAGATGCTGTTTGATCTTTACGGAGATGATTTTCGGGAATGCCCTCATTGTAATCATTCAAACTATCTACATAAGTTTCGAAAGATGAATTGAATTTTGATTTTTTCCAATCGAGGTAATTGTTCGTTAGTTTTTTATGGCATCCCTTGCAAAACACAGTTCGTTCTGAATTAACGGTGTTTTTATGCTGACAGCGATCACAAATTAAATAATTAGCCATAGTTTTAGATTAATGTATTAAAGGTAATAAACATTACTTGCTATTCAAAACCTCTTCAATTTGAGTTTGATATACTTCATCAAATAATTCGATATAGATGTCCTGTTGTTTATAGCCCAACTTAATATCCTTTAAGGCTTTTTCAAGATGTTTAATTCCCTGGTTTGTTTTCCCGGTTTGTTTATATAGTAGCCCTAAATAAAAATTAGCCTCTATAGGGAATTGGGATTGCTTAATCGCTTTTTTATAATATACTTCAGCTTGCTTAAAGTCGGTTAATTTTTCGTAGCAGCGTGCAATATAAAAGTAGATATACGTATTACAGTTTTTTTGTCCGAAATGACTGACTTCAAAAGCCTCGTTGATCTCAAATTCTTTAATAGCTTTTTGGTACTGTTGTAATTGATAATAACATAAGCCTTTCAGGAAGTGTATGTTTTCTCCTACGGGTGCATCAACGTCTTGCGGAGTCAGATCATCATAATGATTTAAATGCTTCAATGATTTTTCGTAATCTCTGAAATAATACAGTAATACCCAGCCGTAATACCCCTCCATTTCCCGCGCATTAATGGCTAAGCTTTTTTCAAGCGCCTGAATGGCTTCTGCATAATTTCCGTGTTTTGTGTTTTGAACGGAATAGGTATGCCAGTCACCAGCGGTAATGCTGTCGTGTTTGGCAATGCAAAGATTCATTAATTCATTGGCACATTTGTCATCCCCATGATAGGAGATATAAGTCCCCATATCTAAAATTTGTCTTTTGGTAAAATGGTTGTCTTCCAAAATCTTTAGAATGTCTTTTGCAGAAATGCCTTTATGGCAACGTTCAAGTTGATGCGCGAAGTTAAGCGAATCATTCTGGGCTTTAATGCATAAGCTCAGAAGCAGGCATATAAATACATAACTATTTAGGAAGTATTTCAATGAGTGTACCCTTATTAAATCTGAATGAATAAAATTTACGTGAATTGATGGGATGCCGTTGCTCATCTAAAGCAGGCCTCCAGGGAGCCGTTTGTTTAACAGCTTGCAGGATTTGTGCACATAACGGTTCGATGTCGCTGCTCATGGTTAAAGGCAGATAGTTCAAATCACAAATCTGCGTTCTGTAAAAATCAGTTTCTCCCTTATAATTGATAAAAAAACTAACGGTAATGATACCATTGAAATTGGTTTTGGCTGTAATGGTTTGATGAAATCCCTTTTTAACAGTGTAAAAATCCTTACCGTTGCTTGGTTGTGTAGGGTGATAATAAGGAAAGATGGGTTTATTCCCAAAAAAGGAACAGCTGTCGGTTTGTGCAAAAGAAATTCCGTAAACAAACAATACAATTATTGTAAGTTTAAAACCTGAATAATTATTTTTTTGTGGACAGATAATTTATTAATGGAAATCATTACCCCTTTTTCAAGGCAATAAGGTATCCAGCGCCAGTCAATATCCAAACGGTAGGGGTGAGCATTTAATTCGATCACCACTTTATTGGCTGCACAGGCATCGATTATTTTTTTGTGATTGATCGGATAGCCCGGACGACCTAATAACAAACGGCCTGTTGGATGACCAAGGATAGTTGTATAAGGATTTTCGATGGCTTTGATTAAACGGGCATTAGCCTTTTCTTCATCCATTTTTAAATTGGCGTGAACAGAAGCCACAATAAAATCAAAAGTTTTTAAGATCTCTTCTTCATAATCCAGATTCCCGTTCCCTAAAATATCGCTCTCAATACCTTTAAAAATTTTGAAAGGAAATAATTGCTTGTTCAACTTCTCAATTTCCTGTTGTTGCAATAAAACAGTTTCTACTTTAAGACCATCGGCATACACTGCTGTTTGCGAGTGATCACAAATGCCTAAATACTGGTAACCTAACTGCTTACAATACACGGCCATTTCTTCCAGCGTATTCATACCGTCGCTGTAAGTGGAGTGATTGTGTAAAATGCCTTTTAGATCAGAGAACTCCACCAGCTTTGGTAATTGATGTTGCTTTGCCTTTTCAAGTTCAAATAAACCTTCACGCAGTTCAGGTTCACAATACTGAATTTGCAGCCCTGAATAAACCGATTCTTCACTGTCATATTTTTTTGTAGGCAAGGCTTTAAAATCAATACCTTCCAGATGTTCCTTAGTGGAAGACGTTTCTACTAATTTTCTGTAAAACAGATTGGGATTAACCTGTATAAAGTTTAAAGGAATGGTCTCAGATACAAAATCATCCAGGTCAATGCTTTCGTCTCCTACTAAAATATCAATCTCTTCAATGACTTCGCATTTGCGGTACATAGCACCCGTAAAGCTTACCAGATCTGTTTGTTCTTTAATAGCGTCTATAATTGGCTGACCAATTTTTTCGGCATAGGCATAATGAAACCAGCCGGTGTTTTTTATTTTGAATTCAATATTCTGAATAATGGCATTTTGCGTTTTTTCTCCAAATCCTTTTAATTCCAGTAATCTGTTTTCGTGACAGGCATATAGCAAATCGGTAACACTTTCCAATTCTAATTCTTCCCACAGCTGTTTTACTTTTTTGGGCCCTAAACCCTTAATGCCAAGCATATCAATAACACCTGCCGGAGTTTTGGCAATTAAATCCTGAAGCTCTTTAGTGGTACCGGTTGTGGTAAATTCAATGATTTTTTCTGCCAGGCTTTTGCCAATGCCTTCCAGTTGAGTTAGTGCTTCAACTGTAGGATTACTCAGATCAAGTCTTGTTTTGCTTAATTTGTATGCAGCACTGTTAATGGATTTTATTTTAAATGGATTTTCTCCATGGAGTTCCATTAATTTCCCCGTGAGCTCTAGGGCATCTGCTATGTCTTCGGTAGTCATCATAAATATAATTCAGCAAATTTTAAATCGTACGGATTGGTGATTTTGATATTTTCGAAATTACCCTCTACCAGATGAATGGTTTCATCCATGCCTTCCAAGACGGTGGCATCATCGGTAAAGAAAGGAGAATAATCCTGTTCAAAGGCCTCTTTGATTTTTGAAACAATAAAGCACTGAGGTGTTTGTACTATTTTATAATCATCTCTACTCACAGCCTTATTGATCCCGTTAGTTACCATTCTCAGGCTTTCATTAACAGGTGCTATAGGAATGGCGTTTCCTTTTTGAGCAGCAGTTTCAAAACAACGTTTGATGGTACCTACACTCACAAATGGCCTTGCAGCATCATGTATACCAACAATATCATTTTTGTTGGTAATGGCATTTAATCCGTTTTTTACAGAATGAAAACGGGTTTCACCGCCGTTAACGATCTGTATATTTTTATCCGGAAAATATTCAGCTAACATAAAATTGGCATCCGTCATATAATCTTTATGAACACAAACAATCACGTTAATGAATTCATCAAACTCCAAAAACTTTTCAATGGTATGAATTAAAACAGGCTTGCCTTTTATCTCAATAAATTGTTTTGGGACCGTGGATTGCATTCGTGAGCCTGTTCCTCCTGCAACAATGATGATGTTATATTGTGAATTCATATTTTATTTTTTAAGTAAACCTGCTCTTTAGGTAATTATACTTTTCATAATCAAAGCGTCAGACTTTAGTTGTTTATTATTTATTTGACCCCAAAGGAGGACAATCTTAATAGTTTTTAATGCGCTCTATACATAAATCAATAGCCTTATACGCTTTACTGAAAAACTGAAAGCGTTGTTTTTCGGCAATACTGCTGATAAGTGTTGATTTTTTGATCAGGTTTTTCATCCAGTGTTCAATCTCTTCGCAAAACTGTTGGTTCCCTGTAGTTAAAGAATTAAGCGTATTGAACGATATGTACGAATAAGCGGTGCCGTTTACCGTAATATAAATACAATTGGTACCGATCACTAAATCACTATTGTACAAACTAAATGGAGTCAC
Source organism: Bacteroidota bacterium (assembly GCA_016194985.1). Lineage (GTDB taxonomy): Bacteria > Bacteroidota > Bacteroidia > B-17B0 > Aurantibacillaceae > UBA4416. The sequence continues at coordinate 40,033 of JACQAK010000104.1, read as the reverse complement.
CAACGATTTGTGGTGTTCGTTTTTATTCTCATGCTCGGCATAGCGGTTGATGGCCTGCATCATTTTTTTTAATTCCTGAAGTACAGTAATGCTGTCTTCCTTGTCTTTAAAGGCGCCCGATTCAAAATAATATTCTATTTGCTTAATTGTGGTTTGTATCGTTTCGGTTGTCCATATTTCAGTACTTGGTACCTGCAAATAAGTTTCATGAATATCCTGCGCTAATTGCAATTGTCTTTCGGGAATAGAATCCCAGTCAAATTTTTTGGTTTGGTATTCAGGAATGTTTAATACCGAACGTTGCCAGTAAAATAGTTTAAAGGCAGCCAATTCTTTTGAATAGAATGAATGGAAGATAGGAATTTCTTCAGCAGCATAAATGATCTTGGCGTCTTCTGATTTTTGTAAACGGGTTAATTGAGTTAATAAACTCGTTAAATAACTTTCAAAATTATCTGCCGAATCGGTTAGTTTGATATAATTGCAGGTTACCGAATCGCCTTTGTTTGAAAACACAGAATCTACCGAAATACGATAATGCTTACATATCTTATAGGTTTCATCCAGGCTTAATTCAGTTTCATTACGCAAACGTCTGTAAGCACTGTCATTGCTTATTTTCAATAAATCGGCGATATCGTCAACCAGAGATACATTGGAAGGAACCATCTGTTTTAGATGTTTAATAAACACTTCCTGCATTTCAAATGTAGATTTTGCTGTTGCCATTTTATGGTATTTAGTACTAATAAATATAGTGATTATTTGCAAAAAATGCAAAAAATGGTTTTTATCCTATTGTTTTTTGCAAAAAACTACTCCCGGACTACTTTGTAATAAACCGCATTTTGGATTTTTTGCAACAAGACAGAAGTCTGGACCACGAAGCCGTTTCATTAGGCTTTGGCTTAGGTCTAATTTTGACCTATCAATTTAAATCAATATACCATGAAAACAAGAACTCTCAAAAATGTACTTCACATCACTTTAGTGTGTACCGTTATCATTGCCTCCATACTAATTACCAAAAGCATTATTCACAATGTGAAATACCTGTATGGTTTAGAACCAGCCGGTAGTGGAACCACCTGTTTTTTCGATTTCATTCAATAAGTAAACACATGCAGATGAAAAAGGACATTATTCACTACCGTTTATTCTTATTTCTAGTATTCATATCCATTAAAAAATAAAACCATGTTATCAGTTTATCATTTAAAGCCAAAATTCCAGCAGTTGTTGTTGCCCTTATTGAATCAGCTGCACAAACAACACATTACAGCTAATCAACTGACAGTAGTTGCAATGTTATGGTCTGCTTTAATGGGCGCATTGTTGTTGATGTCTCCTAATCATCATATCTATTTGGTAATAGTAGCCATTGGATTGTTGATAAGAATGGCATTAAATGCATTGGATGGGATGATGGCAAGAATGTATCATCAGCAAAGTAAGTTGGGTGAAGTGCTCAATGAATTTGGGGATGTGATTTCTGATACCATGATTTTTTGTGGACTATTTAGTTTGTCATTTGTCAATAAGCCGTTACTGTTTTTGTTTATCACTTTCTCTATCATTAATGAATTTGCAGGTGTATTGGCAAAAGTAGTTTCCGGTATACGTCGTTACGACGGCCCAATGGGAAAGAGCGACAGAGCCTTATTAATAGGAGTGTGGTGTATTTTGTATTTCATATTCCCTGCTCTGAGCGTTGCATTTAACGCAATATTCACTGTAGCGGTCTCTCTTTTAATGTTGAGTACCTACAAACGATTATCTAACTCTTTAAAATAATAACGATGAAAAAATTATGTGATCATATTGATTCAACGATGCTTTTATTTATTGGGATCGTATTCTCTGTATTAACATTTGCCAGCCTTTTATTTTTTATTTTGGGAAAACTAAAGCCGGAAGCCAAACTCACGGAATTGAAAATGCGTTGCAAATCCTGGTGGATTATGGCATTGGTGTTTTTAATAGCAACTGTATTTAGCGCTAAGATTTCTTATATCGCCTTTGCTTTATTATCATTTGTGGCCTTACGCGAATTGTTTACTATTTTAAAATTGCGTCAGGAAGACAGAAGCGCCATGTTACTTTGCTATATAGCTATTCCTGTTCAATACTTTTTTACATACCAGGGTTATATGATAGCCAGTTTGGTTTTTATTCCGGTATTTATGTTTGTACTATTACCATTCCGGTTAGTATTGGTTGGTCAAACACAAGGCATTATTCAATCCATGGCAGTAATACCAGCTACATTAATGATTGCACTGTTCGGTTTAAGTCATTTGGGTTTGTTGTTATCAATACCTGGCGGACGCGGCTTATTATTCTTTTTAGTATTTATCACCGAAATGAACGATGTGTTTCAGTTTGTGTGGGGCAAACTATTGGGTAAGCATAAAATTTTGCCAAAAGTGAGTCCCAACAAAACATGGGAAGGATATATAGGCGGTATTTTAACAACGACTGCTTTGGGGCTTGCTTTAAATTTTTTAACTCCTTGTTCAACAACTCAGATTCTGTTCATCAGTTTTGTTACAGCTAATGCAGGCTTCATAGGCGATGTAATCATTAGTTCAGTAAAAAGAGATTTGCATTTAAAAGATACGTCAACGGCTATTCCCGGACATGGCGGTGTATTGGATAGAATCGATTCTTTAGTTGTAGCCGCTCCCGTATTTTTTCACTTAGTCTATTTTTTTACCAAATAAATGGCTGTTAGTTCAAACTGTTAACCTGAGCCTGTTAAGCGGAGGGTTGAACTGTCGAAGTCAGGCTGAGCGGAGTCGAAGCCCACAAAAATTAAATAATTAAATAAAATATAAGATCATGAGACAATTATTTTTAAATATCATTTACAAAGGCTTTGTTCCTTTTGTATTGAAACCTTTAACGGGCGTAAAATATAAGCATAGTGAAGTATTAACAGAAGCAAAACAGTTCATCATTATTGCCAATCATAACAGTCATATCGATACACTGGCTTTAATGAGCGTCATGCCTGGACATAAAATAAAGGAAATAAAACCGGTAGCTGCCGGAGATTATTTTGGCGCTAATAAGTGGACATCCCTTATTACAAAAATGTTTGTTAATGCGTTACTGATACCACGCTGTTGCTCGGCAAAGAATAAAAAAAATGAACCCTTTCGAATCATGATAAAAGCATTGAAGCGCGGACAATCATTGATTATTTATCCTGAAGGCTCGAGAGGAAAAGCAAACGAAATGCAGGAATTTAAAAATGGCATAGGACATATTTTATTGAAGTACCCACACATTGCCTATATTCCCACATACATCGAAAACACAGGTAAAGTCTTACCAAAAGATGCATTCATTCCTGTTCCGTTTAATTGCAGAGTTGTGTTTGGTGAATTGCATTATTGCAAAGGACAAAATGCCAAAGAAGTAGTAACAAATATGTATAACGAAGTGTGCGAATTAAAAGCCGCTTAAAAAATCACCCATCATTTAAAATCTTAATATTATGAAGATAAGGCTTAAAAAAACAATACTATTAGTATACTTAATACAAAATACATTAGTTGCTCAAAACAAAGTATGCTTTCCGGTCTGGACATTCCACGACGATAGCACGACGATCCAGGGTTTGTCTGTGGGCTTTAATCAAAGCTTTAATATACAGCAGGTAAAAGTCAATGGAATTAATATTGAACTGTTTGGACTAGGAATTATTGCGCCCCTCATGCCACAAAGTCCGGTTTGTGGAGATAGTTGCACATTAAAGAGCGAATTCCAATCCGACACGGTGGCCATGCAGATCAATGGCATTAATATTTCTCCTTTGGGTAGTATATGTGATTGTAACATTAATGGTGTCAATATAAATGGTATGGCATCCAATGCCAATATAACCAATGGATTGAGCATGACCATTTTTGCAAATTTTGCTCAGATAGCAAACGGCATTCAGTTCGCTTTCATTGGAAATGATTCCGCATTTATGAATGGTGTACAATGTTCTTTCTATATTAATGTATCAAGGTCATCGTCCCGAGGAGTTCAAATAGCTTTGTTTAATGATGCAACCATTCACAACGGTCTTCAAATTGGCGCAAAAAATAGTTCGGAGTATCTGCACGGCATACAATTAGGTCTTTGGAACAAAAACCAAAAACGCTCTTTACCTTTTATTAACTGGAATTTTAAATCGTAAACAGATGAGAAAGAAAGTCCTTTATAAGATCCCACACATACTTTTATATTCCCGTTTGGTAACAGCCATACTCATTATAGGAGTTGCATTTATTAAAGTACCACCCTTGGCGGTGATACTACTGAGTGTTTATGCTATTATAAGTGATATACTCGACGGGATTATTGCCAGATATCTCAGGATCTCAACGATAGAAATGAGGCAATTGGATACGAAGATCGATACGGTGTTTTGGTTTAGCTGCTTGTTTTATTTATGCATTAACCACTCTTCGTTTTTGAAAACACATTTTCTGCAAATATTCATTTTAGTATTTTCTGAACTCTTTATTATAGTAGTGGGAAAATTAAAATTTAACGACCGCATCTCGTATCATACTATTTTATCAAAATGCTGGGCATTATGTTTATTATGGTTTTTTGTAGATATTATTTTGAATAATAACGGGAGCATCAGTTTTACAATTTCCTTTTGGTACGGAATAATTGTGCAGATAGAAATTTTAATGATCGCTTTTATGCTTAAAACTAATCAAACAGATGTTCCTTCCATTATTCATGCTCTGAAAATCAAAAAGGGTCTTTCTATCCGAAAAAATCGTTTTTTTAATGGTTAAAATGATAATTTTCAGACTTAACTAACACCCTTTTGTTTAAAATTAACATTTTACCTCAAAAAACTTCCCTTTTTTTTGGTTTAGTTTTGTTTTTGTCGAGAAAACAACTAATTTAATCGATTATTAAACGATAAATTTATGAAAAGAATTTCTACAAAACTATCTTTTTTAGCGGTTTGCTTAGTTGTTATCAATACGTCTTTTGCTCAATTGTCTGTTACGGCACAAGCAGGTGGGCTAAAGTTTTTAGGTGATGTTGGTCGTAAGAGCAATGCTAATTTTTTTAGTGACGTTCGTCTGGGTTATAACCTTGGCGTGGAATATCGTATCGGCAAGATATTAGGTGTAGGCATTGAAGGAATGTACGGCACATTGGCCGGTACAGACAATGATAAGTCATCTCATTTAAATTTTCAATCCAAAATAAGCGGAGGAGCTGTAAATCTATTTGCATTCTTCGACAGACTTGGAGAAAAGGAAAAAGATGTAGCACCCTACATTACGGCAGGATTTGGTTACATGATGTTTGATCCGTATGGCGATTTGAGAGATAAGAATACCACATTATATAACTACTGGAGCGACGGGTCAATTCGTAACTTACAGGAATCACCAGCTAATGAGCCTTTATCCACTATTATCAAAAGAGATTATACGTACGAAACTCAGTTAAAAGATTCGGTTAAAAATTATGCAAGAAATACATTTTATATCCCTTTAGGAATTGGAGCTAAGTTTCAAATGGGCTTCCGCACAAGTTTAAGAGTGGGCGTATCATATAACTTATGTATGTCTGATTATATTGATAATTACAAAAAAGGAGGAAACGATAGCTGGGCCTCTGCTAATATTGGTATCAACGTACATTTTGGTAAGAAAGCAAAAGACGCTTATAGCAATGTTGACTTTAAAGCAGTGGATAACTCAGATACTGATGGCGACGGAGTTAAAGATCTGGATGACAGATGCCTTGGAACGCCTAAAGGTGTAAAAGTAGACGGAAAAGGTTGTCCTGAAGATAAAGATGATGACGGTGTATTTGATTACATGGATAAAGAATTAACTACTAAAAAAGGAGCAAGAGTTGATGGTAATGGGGTTACGATTAATGAAGAAGAACTGGCAAAGCGTCAATTGGCATGGGATAGCTTATCAGTAGAAAGAAGCGAAGGATTTAATAATGCCCCCAGCTTATCCTATTTAAAAGAAGTAGAAGCAAAATCTAAAGAAAATCAGGCAAAAACAGGTAAAGCATCAACCATTCCGGCTGAATTTATAGAAGCGGATTACAATAAAGATGGTACTATTTCGGCCGCAGAAATTACAAAAGCGATAGATGGTTTCTTCGAAGGAGAAAACTCATTTAACGTCGAGAAGATAAATAAGCTCATAGACTATTTCTTTGAGCAGTAACATAAGCATATGATAAAACCACTTATTATTTTTTTTAACACTGTATCAGTATTTTTATTTAGCTTTTTCTTCGGCGATACACCTGTAACTATTTCAGGAAATTTCCCTAAAAATGCTAACGTCGCTACAGAGTTTACGGCAGAAGTAAAAATTAATAAAGGAAGTATAGGTGGTTTTGCTAAGCTTCAATTAGAAGTTCCGCAAGGATTTACCGTAAAAGAGCAGGACAGCAAAACAGGAAATTTTTCCTTTGCTGCTAACATTGCTAAAATCATCTGGACAGCAATGCCCAGCGATCAGGAATTTACGGTTAAGTTTACAATCAGTGCAGATGCCTCTGCGGCAGGTCCAAGAACCATTGCCTCTAAATTTTCGTTTGTTAACAATAACAATAAGGAAGTTGTGGAAATGACTCCGGCAGAAATAATGATCGGCGATGGAACGTCTGCTCCGGTAGCAGCTTCTCAAACACCCCCTGCAGAAACAACACCTCCTGCCAATACCACTAATCCTACAACCTCAAATGCTTCTTTTGAAAATCCTTCAGAACCTAATTCCAATATTTTATGCTCCAGAACTATTACAGATGGAGCTACTGCAAACGAATATAATGTGGAAGTAAAAGTAAAAAAGGGAGGCATTAAAGGATTCGCCAAATATCAGGAAGTACTTCCGGCCGGCTTTAATGCAAAAGGAGGCAAAACAAACGGTAGTTCATTTTCTGTATCCGATGGTAAATTGAAATTCGTTTGGGTATCATTACCAACAGAAGAAGAACTGGTTGTGTCTTATATTTTGGAAAAAACGGCTACAGCCTCAGCAGATGCAAAATTAGATAATGGCGAATTTTCATACCTGGAAAACGACCAAAGTAAAAAAATTAAAATGCCTGTAGATGTGATAGGAGCTAAAGCCGGAAGCAGCACGGTGGCAAAAACAGAAACTCCTGTTCAAACACAAACAGTGGCTTCAGAACCAACAACACAACCCGTAACTTCTAAAGAGCCTGTTAAAACAGAACCTACTACTACGGAACCAGCGAAAACAACACCGAAAGAAACAGTTGCCAAAAAAGAAGGCAATGTCGCTTATAATGTACAGGTAGGAGCATTTAAAAATGCCATCCAGTCAGATGTATTGGCAAAAAAATTCAATATTACCGAAACCATTAAAAGTGAGATGGCCGAAGGTTATAATAAATTTATGGTAGGTAATTTTAACGAATACAAAGAAGCACGTTCACACCGCGAAAACATGAAGCAAAAAGGTTGCAACAGTGCTTTCGTAGTTGCTTATAATGGAGCTAAACGAATAACCGTTCAGGAAGCACTAATGATCACGAGTCAAAAATGGTTTAAATAAAACCATTTTTTTATTTTTGCGTATAAGCCTCAAACATGCTTAAAAAAGTACTTTTTATATCCTTTATTTTAATTTGTTCTTTTGTAAAAGCTCAAACGGCGGACTCTTCTGCTAAAACCACATCACCACCTACTTCAAAAACTTCCTCAAAATCTGAAAAAACGCAATCGGAACCACCGGCTTTAGGAGATGTATTTAAACCAAAGATTTCTCTGGGGGCCGGCATGTTATCTTTTCATGGCGATTTGTATTCCAAACATTACCAGGCACCATGGACTGCCCGCATAGGATATGACCTCAATATCTCTCAACGATTATTTAAACCCCTGCAGTTGAATTTTAATGTGTTGTTTGGAAAACTTGGAGCAAATGAATGGATTAATAACCGGCAGGAGAATTTTCAATCTGAAATACGTTCCGGAGGCTTAAGTTTGTTGTATGATTTTGGAAATTTTATTCCCGATAGATGTCGTATCCGTCCATGGGTTTCTGTAGGTGTTAATTCCTTTGAATTTTTATCTAAAACAGACCGAAAAGATAAGAATGGAAACACTTATTATTACTGGAGCGACGGATCTATTAAAAACATTGATGAGAGTGCTCCCACGGCTTCTTTGGCTGTAAACCTTAACAGAGATTATGTTTATGAAACAGATATCAGAGAGTCCAACAAAGATGGGTTTGGGAAATATCAGGAGAGAGCGTGGGCTTTTCCGGTTGGAGCAGGAGCATTAATGAAAGTAACGGATCGTGTGGATCTGAAAATCGGATTTCAATATTATTTTACTACCACAGATTATATAGATGGTATTACGAATAAAAGCATAGGCACGAGAAGCGGAACACGCCAAAAAGATAATTTTGTTTACACATCCTTTGCCTTGCAATACGATTTGGTGTTAAAGAAAAAATCGAAAATAGATACCTTGCCTGATAATTATTTTGATGGCATTGACTGGCTGGCGATTGATAATGGAGATTATGATGAAGACGGTGTTAAAGACTGGGATGATAAATGCCATGGGACGCCTAAAGGTGTAAAAGTAGACGCCATGGGCTGCCCGTTTGATGATGATAATGATGGAGTGCCTAACCATGCAGATGATGAATTGGCTTCGCCTGCAGGGGTTGAAGTCAATATGAAAGGCGTTGCTTTAACTGACGATTATTGGCAAAACTGGTACAACCAGTATATGGATAGTGGCGCGGTAGTGAAAACAGAAATCCTTAACAATGTTTACGCGGTAAAAAAAGATTCGGCTACTGCCGATGTTGCTAAAAATGAAAACCAATACACTGTAGAACTGGCAAGGTATTCGGGACCTGTACCGAATGATGAAATGGCCTATTTATTAAGTGTGGGAGATGTTAAATCTACCATATTACCTGATAATACAACTGTTTTATATACTGCCGGAACTTATAAGGAAATTCAAAATGCCGTTAAACGAAGAGATGTTATCAGAGCCGAAGGAAATAAAAATGCCAAAGTAGGTTATTTCAAGAATGGTGATTTGGTAACGTTGAGCGATGATGAGATCAATAATTTAGTAGAAGCAAGCAAAAAAGCGAGTGAATTGGCAAATAGCACAGGAACCAATTCTGCAGGTACTTCCGGGGGAACCAATGACGGTTTTGGCGCTTCCGATGAAAATGAATTTGCCAAAGGAGATATTGTTTATCGTGTACAATTAGGAGCCTATAAAAACAGGATCTCTAAAGAAGTTTTTAGAAATGCGGGTACTGTATTGGAGCTTAAAACAGACGACAATGTGTACCGTTATGCAACGAAAGGTTATAAAACAATTGAAGGAGCGGCTAATGCAAAAGCAGATCTTGTGCTGGAAGGTTACGGAGATGCCTTTATAACAGCATATAAAGACGGTAAGCGTATTCCGATGAATACAACCAAGGCTACTATGGAAACTACTGAGAAAGAAGATATCACTAAAATAGAATCATTCAGTTCTGTCGATAAATCGTTGGTAAGCTTTAAAATTCAATTAGGTGCGCTTCGAAAAGCCGGCTCTAATGATATGGAAGAAAAAATAAAAGATATTGAAGGTATTGAAAAACAAGGCACAGGTTCAGGAATGATAAGGTATACATCCGGTACATTCAGCGACTACTCTAAGGCAGATAAGTATCGTCAGGAACTGGCGGATAAAGGCTTTGTAGAAGCATTTGTTATTGCTGTGTTTAAAGGAGAGATCATCTCTATTCAGGAGGCACAGGAACTCTTAAAATAATTGATTACTTTTATCTGTAAATTTAAAATACCAGACAATGAAAAGAATAATTTTATCCGCCTTGATACTAATGGCTTGCGCAACGGTTCAGGCGCAGGAAAAGGAAAAAAAGAAAGAGTCCTCTTCATCAACACCTTCTTCCACTCAGGAACGATCGATTAACGAAACGGGTGTTTCGGTAAAGACAAAAACACATAATAAAGCGGAGGCAAAAGACGAACAACCGGCTGGCACGGAAGACAAAAAAGCCGAAGAAAAAAGCAAATCGGCAAAAAAGCCTGACTAATACTAAAAACCCTTCTCAAGAGGGTTTTTTTATGCTATGTCAGGCTAAACTACCGTTTATATAAATTGTTATAATAGAGTTCCTATTGTTTATACATTTGTACTTTAACTTTTGAAATGAAAAAACTGCTATCTATAATTGTCCTTTTTATTGGGTTTACCGCTAATGCCCAGATGCCCGGAATGAGTGGCGGAATGGGGAACATGAAAAACATGAAAGACCCTAAATTAGGAAGGGTATTTGGAAAAGTGTTAGACGCTACTACCGGTAAACCTGTTGAGTATGCTTCTGTTCAGGTATTGTGGTTCAGTAAAGACAGTCTTTTGGGTGGTGGTTTGGTGAAGGAAAATGGCGATTTTGCAGTAGAAGGATTACCCTCTTTTGGTCAGGTACGTGTAAAAGTAAAATTTATTGGTTATAAAGATTATTTACAAAAAGTGTTTATCGTTCCGCCTGATAAAGTAGATCAGGATTTAGGAAATATTAAACTTCAGCTCGATGACAAGTTGCTTAAAGAAGTAGATGTTGTAGCAGAAAAAAGCGCCGTAGTATTATCTATTGATAAGCGTACCTATAATGTGGATAAAGATTTGTCGGTAAAGGGAGGAACAGCTGTTGACGTGATGAAGAATATACCCGGTTTAACGGTGGATGCAGATGGGAATGTGCAGTTAAGGAATCAATCTCCGATGATTTATGTAGACGGAAGACCAACAACGTTAACATTACAGCAAATTCCGGCCGATCAAATTGAACGGGTAGAGATTATTACAAACCCTTCGGTAAAATTTGACGCTAGTACCACAGGCGGCGTGCTAAATGTGGTAATGAAAAAAAATAATAAACCGGGTTACAATGGAATGGTGATGGCTTATGTTGGAACCGGCGACCGATATGGCGGAATGGCGAATTTAAATATTAAAGAAGGCGCAAAATGGAATTTTTCATTAATGTATTCCTACAATCAGGCCATTAATAACACCAAAGGGTATACCAAAAGAACACAATTGGATAGCGGAATAGCTACCGGATTTTTTAATCAGGACAATAAAACACAAATGATGAATTTGTTTAATTTTGGAAGACTGGGGATAGATTATAATATAGATAATCGCAACACCATTTCATTAAACGGAATGATCGTAGGAGGTCAGTTTAAAACCAATGATGTGCAGAGTTACAAGGGTGGGGTTTATGCTCTGGATGCTACGTCAAATGGTTATCAGATCAATGACCAAAAAGCAGCTTTTCAAAATTACAATGCTCAGGTTTTGTATAAAAAAACATTCCCTAAAGTAGGTAAGGAATTGACCGTTGATGCTAATTATAACTATACAAATTCAAAGAATGGCTATTTGTTTACCAGAAATTCAAATACTTATATAGGATTGTTGGATACAACATATACAGATCCTACTTTTTATCAAAAGAATGTTGGTTCAACAACGGCCGATCAATATATTTTTCAGGCTGATTATGTGAATCCTATTTCCGATACCAAAAAATTTGAGGCCGGTATAAAATCCTATTATAAGCGATCTACAAGTGCTAATAATACCTCCGTGGCTTCAGGAACTGAAGATAGCTACCAGCGAGACAGTATCATGAGTAACCGTTACGTTATTGATGATATGATTAATGCCGCCTATGTGAATTATAGTGCTAAAACATTCTGGGATATTGGTTATCAGGCCGGTTTGCGTTTCGAGCAGTCTTACTACAAAGGAAACATTACCGATAAGAATCAATCTTTTTACTATAATTATCCGTCCACCTCAAATGACATTTTGAAGTCATTATTTCCGGCTTTATACTTTTCCAAGAAATTAAAGAAAAGCCAGGAAATACAGCTGAATTTCAGTAGAAAAATTAACCGTCCTAACTTTTTTCAGTTGATGCCTTTTGTGATGTTTGCTGATAAACAAAATTACCGTATTGGGAATCCTCAGTTAAAACCGGAGTTTAAAAACATTGCGGAGTTAAATTATAATAAAATATTCTCCAAAGGAAGTTATTTAGCATCTGGCTATTTCAGATATGAAGAACAGCCTATTACTGATGTTGCTTACCCTTCACCTTCCGATCCTACGGTTTTGGTGAATACATCCATAAATGGAGATAATGCCGTTCGTTATGGTATGGAAAATACTTTTAAATGGACATTCTGGAAAAATCTGGATTGGACCATTAATGCCAATGCGTATTATATTTATATTAAAGGAAAAGTGGTTGCTACAGAGCCTGAAGTAAAGGCTGAAGGGTATGCCTGGAATGCAAAAACAACCATCTCTTATAAATTCCCTAAAAATATTACACTACAGGTAAATGGTAACTACGAATCACCTAAAATATTGCTATTAGGGGTGGCTAAAGAAATCTATTCAATGGATATTTCATTAAACTACATGTACCAAACCAAATGGATTTTTAACGCTACATTAAGCGATGTGTTTAATACCAGAAGAATGGGTACACATTACGAAACGCCTTACTATAATCAGGATTTGTCGCGCAGAAGAGAATCCCGTTATTTCCGTTTTACCGTGACATATTTATTTGGAAAAATGGACGCCTCTATATTTAAACGTGGCAAGCAAATGAAAGGTATGGGCGGACAGGAAGGAAACCAGGACGGCCTTGATTTTAAATAAAAGTGGCATAAATAGCTAAAAAGCGTTGTTCAGGCAACGCTTTTTTATTGGATAAACGGTTAGCCAAACACAACTATTTTATTTACATTCGTTACATAATTAAAACCCATATGATTCAATTAAAATCTCTTTTACCTTTAGCATTGGCCTTTGTGGTTACTAATACAGTAGCGCAAACCAAACCGGCCGCGGCTAAAAACACCGGAACTAAAACAGCTGCGAAAGATGGCTCAAAAGTTCCCTCACTAAATTTCGAATATGCCTTAAATGACCCTTTTAAAGCCAGAATATATACGTTAAAAAATGGTTTAAAAGTGTATATGAGCGTGTACAAAAATGCGCCCCGTATTCAAACCTATATTGCTGTAAAAGCAGGAAGTAAAAACGACCCCGCTTCAGCAACCGGATTAGCTCACTATTTAGAGCACATGGTGTTTAAAGGCACTGATAAATTCGGAACCAAAGATTTTGCTAAAGAATCGGTTGAGATTAATAAAATTGAAAACCTTTACGAGACCTACCGTCAAACAAAAGACGAGGCTCAACGTAAAAAAATATATCACGAAATCGATAGTATTTCGGGAGTGGCTGCAAAATATGCCGTTGCCAATGAGTATGATAAAATGCTGGCTGGTATTGGCGGACAAGGAACCAATGCCTATACATCCTTTGATCAAACAGTTTACGTGAACGACATTCCTTCTAATCAGCTGGAGAACTGGTTGAAAATTGAGGCAGAACGTTACCGTAAACCGGTTTTACGTTTGTTCCACACAGAATTAGAAGCTGTTTACGAGGAAAAAAACAGAGGATTGGATAATGATAACAGTAAGTTATGGGAAGCGGTATTTGCGGGATTATTTAAAAACCATACATACGGAACTCAAACAACAATTGGTACCATAGATCATTTGAAAAACCCTTCCATGAAGGAGATTATGAAATATTTCAATGCGAATTATGTTCCTAATAATATGGCCATTTGCATTAGTGGAGATTTTGATCCGGATGCTACCATTAAATTAATTGAAAAGAATTTTGGTTCTATGCCGGCCAGGCCTGTAACCCCTTATAAATTTGATAAAGAAGCCCCCATTACACAAAAGATCACGAAAGAAATTGTAGGGCCTGATGCGGCCAATTTAGCAATGGCCTGGCGTTTTGCCGGAACAGGCAGTAAAGATGCCGATATGATCACCTTAATCAATTTATTGTTATCAAACGGAAGAGCGGGATTATTGGATTTAAACCTGAACCAGCAACAAAAAGTATTGAATAGTGGTAGTTTTGCATATGTGTTAAAAGATTATTCTACACATATCTTATTTGCAGAGCCTAAAGAAGGTCAAACACTCGAAGACGCAGAGAAGTTATTGTACGGTCAATTGGAATTGCTGAAAAAAGGAGAATTCCCGGATTGGTTAATGAATGCGGTTATTACCGATTTGAAGTTGACCAAAACGAAAGAATTGGAAAGTAATCAGTCACGTGCCAGTGCTTTTGTAGAGGCATTTGTGAATGATACCAAATGGCAACAAGCGGTTAATACGGTTGAGCGTTTATCAAAGATCACCAAGCAGGAAGTTATGGATTTTGTAAAAGCAAATTACAACGAGAATAACTATGTGGTAGTTTATAAACGTATTGGAGAAGATAAAAATATTCAAAAAGTTGAAAAGCCTCAAATAACACCTGTTGAGGTAAACAGAGAAGATCAATCTCCGTTCGTGAAAAATATCTTATCCGCTAAGGCAGCAGAGATGCAACCTAAGTTTATTGATTATGACAAAGATTTGATGAGAACCACTATGAATGGCAACATTCCGGTATTATACAGTCAGAACACAGAAAATCAATTGTTTGATTTGTATTATGCATTTGATATGGGAACCAATAATGATAAGTTATTACCTGTAGCAATTGACTATATCCCTTATTTAGGAACGAGCAAAATGACTCCTGCTGAGGTTCAGCAAGAGTTTTATAAATTAGGCTGCTCGTTTAATGTGTTTAATTCTGATAACCAGACATGGGTAAGCTTAACAGGCTTGAATGAGAATTTTGAAAAAGCAACCAGTTTATTTGAAAGCTTATTTGCAGACCCTAAAATAGATGAAGCTACTCTTAAAAATCTGGTGTCGGATATTTTGAAAAAACGGAGTGATGCTAAACAGGAGAAACGCACAATCCTTCAAAAAATGATGGTGAATTATGCTAAGTACGGCCCTTTAAATCCGGCTACTTACATGTTGTCTGAGGAAGAGTTAAATAAACTTCAACCGGTGCAAATAGCTAATTTAATAAAATCATTAATGACATATCAACATAAGATCTTATACTACGGGCCTAAATTGGTGGGAGATGTGAAAGAAGTATTGAACACAGTACATGCAGTTCCGGCAGCAGGATTAAAACCTGTTCCTGCTGAGGCTGATTTTGCACTGCAACCGTTTAACAATACAGTTTATGTAGTTGACTATGATATGAAACAGGCAGAAATTGTTATTTTATCTCAGGGCGAAAAATATGACGCTAAGGATGCGCCGATCATTAATATGTATAACGAATATTTTGGTGGAGGAATGAGCTCAGTTGTGTTCCAGGATTTAAGAGAATCTAAAGCACTGGCGTATTCATGTTATTCAACTTACAGAGGGCCAAAAACACCGAAATTGCCTTTTTATAATTTCTCGTACATAGGTTCTCAGGCTGATAAGTTACCGGAGGCAATGGCAGGTATGATGAATTTATTGAACAACATACCTAAATCGGATATTTCGTTTGGTGCCGCTAAAGAAGCAATTTTACAAAATATTAAAACGGAACGTATCAACAAAGCAGACATTTTATTCGATTATTTGAATGCCGAAAAGTTTGGTTTGAAAACAGATATCAGAAAAGATATTTATTCGAAAGTGGCAATGATGACTTTTGATGACGTGAGAAAATTTCAGGAAGAAAAAATTAAGAACAAGCCAACCTCTATTTTGGTGTTAGGTAAAAAAGATGTGTTAGATATCAAAACACTTGAAAAATATGGTACAGTGAAGTTCCTTACCTTAAAAGATGTATTTGGATATTAATTTTAAGTAGTCCATGGAATTCTGATAACACAGATTCTATATGATTTAAAAGTCATTAAACAACATGAAAAAGGAGCGATTTAATTAAATCGCTCCTTTTTGTTTTTAAAATCTGAGCCAATCTGTTTTAATCAGCCGCACCAGTGTTCTATAAAATGAAAATACTAATCCTTAAATAAAGGATATTTGCTCATCATAGTATTAACTTTTGATTTTAGTTTGGCTAATTCTTTAGGATTATCTTTGTTTTTAAGAGCAGCATCAATAAACTCAACTACTTTTAAGCAATCTTTTTCTTTCAAGCCACGGCTTGTAATGGCTGGAGTTCCTATGCGGATACCGGAAGTAACAAACGGTGATTTGTCATCAAATGGTACCATATTTTTATTGACAGTGATATCAGCTTCTCCTAAGGCTTTTTCAGCTTCTTTGCCGGTTAACCCCTTACTGCGTAAATCAATGAGCATGCAATGATTATCTGTTCCGCCTGAAATAATTTTATACCCTTTTTCAACCAATGCTTTAGCCATTGTTTGCGCATTCTTAATTACCTGAACGCAATACAACATATATTCGTCTGATAAACACTCCCCATAAGCTACGGCTTTGGCAGCAATCACATGCTCTAATGGCCCACCCTGAGTTCCGGGGAAAACGCCCATGTCTAAACAAGCGCTCATCATTTTTAATTCTCCTTTAGGTGTTTTTTCGCCCATAGGATTTTCAAAATCTTTACCCATCATAATCATACCACCTCTTGGCCCACGTAAGGTCTTATGCGTGGTAGTTGTTACAATATGGCAATGAGGTAAAGGGTCATTTAAAATACCTTTGGCAATTAACCCCGATGGGTGAGAAATATCCGCTAATAATAAAGCACCTACGCTATCCGCAATTTTTCGCAAGCGCTCATAATTCCAGTCGCGGGAATATGCCGAAGCACCGCAAATAATCATCTTTGGTTTTTCTTTTTTAGCGGTTTCTTCTACTTTATCATAGTTTACCTGACCTGTTTTTTCGTCAACACCATAAAAAGTAGCACGGTATAATTTACCTGAAAAGTTCACTGGAGAGCCATGTGTTAAATGTCCCCCATGAGACAGGTCAAATCCTAGAATAGTATCACCCGGTTTTAAGCAGGCCAGCATTACGGCTGCATTTGCCTGTGCTCCTGAATGAGGTTGTACGTTTACCCAGGCAGCACCAAATAATTCTTTTGCTCTGTCAATGGCTAATTGCTCTACTTTATCCACCACTTCACACCCGCCATAGTAGCGTTTAGATGGTAATCCTTCTGCATATTTGTTGGTTAATACACTGCCCATTGCTTTCATTACCTGATCGCTCACGTAGTTTTCGCTGGCAATTAACTCAATACCGCGTGTTTGACGGTCTTTTTCTTCTTTGATCAATTTAAAAATAGCAGTGTCTTTTTTCATAATTGTGGTTTTTGTTCAGTTTGAAATTTGTTATATAGTTTACTGGATGCAATCGTAAAAAATGTAACTATTGGCGATTGAGCAATGCCCATTAACCAACGGCTAAATGTATATTCGTTGCCTCCCAGTTGATTATTCAAGAAATAATTGTAAGACATTGAAATACCAGACAAAACTAACAATATTGCATAGATATAAAAAACCCACCAGGCATTTTTTTTATGAGCACAAATGAATTTTACAGCATAGAAACTGGTAAAAAAATAAGCTAAGAAGTACACGGTTGTAAAAGGAAATTTAAGAAAGTAGAGGCTTGTATAATCCAAACCTTTGAGGAAAAACAGGCTATCCGGAAGTATAAACTTGGAGTGATGATAATATAAACTATAGAGTTGGCTATTTACATTAACAAACAAGAACTCCCGGCTGAAGCCTAAAATGGCAAAAATGCCGATAAAAAGAAGGTATTTAATGCTAGTTTTCAATAGATGTTTTAGCAGAGAATTTGTTGGCCCAAAGCATCCATAAGCCAAATACAGCGCTGTAGGCTATAAATGTGAAGGTGTAGGTGTGATTAAAGTCGAGATACTGAGGAGCGTAGTAGGCAATTAATGCCAATGCAATGATTCTTAAAATATTGATGGAAAAAACTGTTAAAATACCTAAGGGTAAATACCATAGCTTGTTTTTAACATTTCCGGGATAAGCTATAACAAAAATAGCAAAGAGAAACATTAATGTGACTCCGTTACAGGGGCCTCCTATCCAAACTCCGTTAGAGCCATCAATACCAAATACCTGAACATCATTAACTTCTTTGCTGGCAAACGTTTTGTACCCGATAATGTTAAAAATCCACTGACAGAGATTTATAATCTGCCTTACAAATAACTGGTCTCCTTTGGTATATTGTTTTATTACAAACTCATAAGTAACGTAGCATAAGCCATATAGCAGACCTGCTTTAAGAATGAAAAATTGAAATGTGTTACTTTTAAGTTTGTTTAGCATATATAAAAAACCCTCCGTTATTCAGGAGGGTTTGAGTTATAAAGAGTTTTTTTCTTTTTTGTTACCGTAGAGTTTTTTGCCTCCGTATATAGCGCCAGCAGCAATTAATAAGGAAATACCTCCATCAATAGGAATACATGGCGGTGGCCAACAACCTGGCTCATCTCCACCGCCAGGAGGAGGAGGAGGAGGAGGTAAAGCTTTTGATAAAAAGCTAAGACCACATACAAATACTACTAAAAATATAATTTTTTTTGGCATTAATATAAAATAATCGAACGTAAATATATGTAAAAAAAATGTAACCACAATTTGTGAGTAAAAATCATGCCAAATTGTTATATTTGTATGATTTAAAACCAGTTTGTGGAGAAAAAAAAGAATACGTCACCCATACAAATGAATGATTTCAAACTCATTTGGAGGGTTATTTCTAAAAACTGGTATATTCCGGTTTTAATTGTACCCATATTTTATCTTATAGGTTATTTTTATGTGTATAAGCTTGAAAATGTTTATCAGGCTTCTGTTGAATTGTTGAAGTCGAACGACACCTATTATAGAGGAAGTGTTATTACTGATAATAGTTTTTATAGTACAGCCAGATCTTATGTAGATAATTCGAATGAGATTAGAATTATCACGTCGTATGATATCATGGATGAGACTGTTAAAAAACTCAAGGGCCAATTACAGGTTTCATATTATTTATCGGGAAGGGTAAGAACAACAGAACAGTTCACAGGAACGCCTTTCAGTGTATCTGTTGACAATATAAACCCAAAATTATACGAAACGCCGTTTACGCTAAAAATATTGGATTATAATCAGTATGAGTTAAAATATTTCTTAAATGATGTTGAAATCAAAAAAAATGGAACATTTAATGAGCAACTGATTGATGTAGATTTTAATTTGATCATTAATCGCGAAGCCGGATTTATCAAGGGGGCAGCTGAACAATTATCCCAGCTTAATTATCAGATTGTTATTCATAATATGCCAAATTTGGTCTCAAAATTCAAACAAGCTTTGAAAGTTGTAAATCCTGATTATACCAATGTTTTGGTTTTAACAATGGATGATATCATTCCTGAAAGGGCGATTTTAATTCTTGATACTTTATCAAAAGTATATATTAACAAATCCTTGAATTCGCGATTTGATATCAATGAGCGCACTATCTCATATATTGATAAGCAATTGGATGAAGTTAGTCTTTCATTGAATGATGTAGAAGATACTTTGGAGATCTATAAACAGAAAAACAATATTTTAGACTTAAACTGGGAAAAGGAAGATTTTTTTCAAAAATTGGCGTCGTATGATGGAAAAAAATCGTCTTTAAAATTGCAAATAGATGCGATTAATGATTTGGAAAAGTACATCATTGAAGATAAAGACCCTGAGTTTTTGCCCCCAAATGTTTATTTGGTTTCTGATGATCAATTTTTAATGAATTCGGTAAAGGATCTTTACTCGTTACAGCTACAAATCAATAATCAGTTAAGTTTTGCGAAGGACATCAATCCTCATGTTATTGAATCCAGAGAAAATGTCAAAAAACTAAAACAAAGTATGCTGGTTTACTTGAATAATACCAGAAAGGCTACTTTTAAAATTATAGAAAATGTTGATAATGAAATCGCAAAATATGTTTCAGATATTCAGTCGATTCCTCCCAAGCAACGAGAAATGTTAAACATATCCCGTAAAGTGGCTGTAAATGAATCGTTATATAACTTTTTATTGCAACAGAGGGCTAATACTAAAATAGCGAAAGCTACTATTGTACCTGATATTAAAGTAATTGATAGCCCCAGAAATAACGGGGTTATTAGTCCTGATAAGAAAAAAATCATGTCTACCTTTTCAACAATCGGATTAGCCATAGCTTTGTTGATCATTATAGTGAGGTCGTTACTTTTTACCACTATACAAACTGTAGAAGAATTGAAGGAAGTTACCGGCCTTCCAATAATAGCTGATTTGCCTTTCCAGAGGGATGTTAAAAATGAGGGATTCGTTGTTGATGAAAGTCCGAATTCATATATCACGGAAGCATTTCGAACCCTCAGAACAAATTTGCAGTATGTTATATTAGGTTCGAATAGAAAAACAATATTAATTACATCTAATGGCCCAGGTGAGGGTAAAACCTTTACAACCATTAATATTGGAGCGATCTTAGCCAAAGGTGGGAAAAAAGTTGTTATGATAGAGTTGGATTTACATAAACCCAGAATACAAAAGGCTTTACAAATGAACGCTGATATTGGTATTAGCACTTTTATGTTGGGGGGAAGTGTGTTGGATGAGATTGTAAAACCTACAGTTATTCCTAATTTATTTACTATTTTATCCGGGCCAATTCCTCCAAATCCATCAGATTTGGTGTTATCTGAAAAATTAAAGGAGATAATTGATTATGCTAAAGCAAATTTCGATTATGTGTTGATTGATACTCCCCCGGCAGGAATGTTATCGGACGCTTCTTATCTGATGCAGTATTCCGATATTAACTTATTGGTGGTGAATACAAAATATGCTACAAAATCATCTATTCAAATGTTTGAAAAAGTAGTTACGGATAATATTATACAAAATGTTTATCTGGTACTAAATGGGGTAAAGCGTAAGCGTAGCAAGTACTATTATTCCAGATATGGGTATGGTTATGGATACGGATATGGCTATGGATACGGATATAATAAGAAGGCATAATTACACAGATAAGTGGTCATGTTGAACTGGTATGCTGTATATGTAAACGTAAAACACGAAAAAAAGGTGGTGCAAAAATTACAGGAGCAACATATAGAGGCATATACTCCTATATCCAGAAAATTGCAGCAATGGAGTGATAGAAAAAAGTGGGTAGAGTTTCCGATGTTAAGTGGATATGTATTTGTGAAAATAAACTTATCGGAAAAAGAAAAAGTACTAAACTGTCCCGGTATTTTTGCTTTTATAAAATTTGATGGCGTTGAAGCTAAAATCAGGGATACAGAGATCGCCATACTTAAATCAATCGAAATGAATGGGTATGATGTTAATCAGGAAGCAGTGGATTTGAAGATTTTGGATGAAGTTGAAATTACTGAGGGTCCTTTTAAAGGGTTAAAAGGAACCATCGTTCATTTGAAAAATATGGATTATGTTCAAATTCAATTAGAAAGTTTACGTCAAAGCATTACGGTTAAATTGCCACAACAAATTTTAAAAAAACGAATTATACTGAATTAATGTCATTACAAACTACAATCCCATCAATAGAGGGTATAAAAGGAAAACAATTTTTGGTAACCGGTGGAGCAGGCTTTATAGGATCTCATTTGGTTTCTTATTTATTAGCTAATGGAGCGAAACAAGTAAGGGTATTAGATAATTTATCTACAGGCTTCAAAGCGAACCTGAGTGCACATGAAGGGAATTCTTCATTTGTGTTTATTTTTGGGGATATTACAGATTATCAAACCTGCTTAGACGCTTGTGAGAATATAGATGGTGTTTTTCATAATGCGGCATTAGGCTCTGTGTCTCGCAGTATGCAAGATCCTATGGCAACCAATTATGCTAATGTTTCCGGGTTTGTCAATATTCTATTCGCAGCTAAAAATCAAGGAGTACAAAGAGTTATTTATGCCTCTTCGTCATCTGTATATGGTGATGATAAAAGTACTGAAAAGCAAGAGCATATTACTGGTAACTTATTATCTCCATATGCTGTATCCAAAAAAACAGATGAGTTATATGCTGATGTGTTTGCAAAATCTTATGGCATGGAAATTATTGGATTAAGATATTTTAATGTTTATGGACCTAAACAGAATCCTAATGGAGCTTATGCAGCGGTAATTCCAATTTTTATATCTCATTTAATCAAAGGAGTAACACCGTCTATATTTGGAGATGGCACTACAAGTCGGGATTTTACGTTTATTGATAATGTTGTTTATGCCAATGTTTTAGCATTTTCTACAATAAATCCTCAGGCTGTAAACCAAGTATATAATGTTGCTTTTGGAGCATCTACCAGCTTGAACCAATTATTCGCCCAGATTAAATCTAATTTAAAAAGTGAGATCAGTCCTGAATATAAAGATGAACGAAAAGGTGATATAAAAAATAGTTTGGCAAATATCGATAAGGCTAAACGACTGCTTGGTTATGAACCCTTAATTGACTTGGAAAAAGGATTGAATCAAACTATAAATTGGTATAAAGACAATTTATAGCCAAGCAAGCAGGTTCATTTTTAACAATTGCTATCACTCTAATTAACCAAGGTTTTCTTGCTTTTTTTGTAAAATTGAGTAATTTTGTTACTCAATAATGATAGAGACACTAATATCTTCCAAAACAAGAATAAAGTTATTGTTTAAATTTTTTTTGAACAGTAGTACAACTGCTTATTTACGGGGTTTGGAAGAAGAGTTTGGAGAGTCTACTAACTCTATACGCCTGGAATTGAACAGGTTTGAAAATGCTGGCTTTTTAGAATCATACAGTCAGGCTAATAAAAAAGTTTTTAAAGCAAATGTCAATCATCCTCTTTTCAAAGATATAAATAGCATTGTTTTAAAAATTGTTGGTTTAGATCATGTTGTTGATTATGTGCTGCAGCATATGGGTGATTTGAAAAAAGTGTATTTGGTAGGTAATTTATCAAAAGGTAAAGATTCACCAGTAATTGATCTGGTGTTAGTTGGAGATATTAACGAGACTTTTTTAAAAGAATTGATCGCTAAAGCCGAAAAGAGAATAAATAAAAGAATATATTACATACATTATAAGGAAAAGGATTTTAAATTACAGGATATTACAGAACAAGGCCATAGCCCTCTTTTATTATGGACTAAATAACGTAAGTATTTTGGCAATTTAATTTGTTGTTATAAATAGAGAAGCACTAAGTTACATGTAACTAAGGTGGCGAAGCCATAAATAATAATAATAGTTTTTGTGAAAAAGCTATTAAGTCAATGATGATCAACTTTAATAAACCATATTTTACCGGACAGGAGTCCGTTTATATGCATGAGGCAATGGCTTTAGGTAAAATTTCGGGAGGTGGTGTGTTCACTAAAAAGTGTCATCAGTTTTTTCAGGAAAAATATGGGTTCAAAAAAGTAATGTTAACAACGTCATGCACCTCAGCATTAGAAATGGCTGCCATTTTACTCATCATCAAAGAGGGTGATGAAGTAATTGTTCCATCTTATACATTTGTCTCAACGGTGAATGCTTTTGTTTTAAGAGGAGCGAAAATTGTGTTTGTGGATAGTAGTATGAATAGCCCAAACATGGATGCTGATAAAATTGAAGCATTAATTACGACTAAAACAAAAGTAATTGTTCCTGTGCATTATGCCGGCATTGCCTGCGATATGGATAAAATCATGGAATTGGCAAATGTGCATAATATATTTGTAGTAGAAGACGCTGCTCACTCTATAGACGCTTATTACAAAAATAAACCACTGGGATCAATAGGGCATTTGGCCGCGTTTTCGTTTCATGAAACAAAAAACATCACTTCAGGCGAGGGAGGACTACTGGTTATTAATGATCCTCAGTTTATAGAGCGGGCGCAAATCATTGGCGATATGGGGACAAACCGTTTTGCTTTTTATAAAGGTGAAATAAATAAATATGAATGGGTGGATGTAGGTTCTTCATTTTTTCCTTCTGATATGATCGCTGCATTTTTGTACGCCCAATTACAAAACATAGATGACATTCAGAACAAGCGAAAACAAATTTGGGAACACTATTATGATGGACTCAAAGACTTGCAGGAAGCAGGGAAGCTGACGTTGCCAAAAATGTTTTCATACGCAAGTAATAATGGACATATGTTTTATATTCTGTGTCGTAATTTAACAGAAAGAGGGCGATTGATGGAATATTTAAAAATGAATGGCATAAGTTCTGTATTTCATTATTCGAGCTTGCATAAAAGCCCTTATTTTAGGGATAGACATACTGGCATGGATTTACCAATGTCCGATATTTATTCTAATACCTTATTACGCTTACCGTTTTATTATGATTTAAAAGAAGAAGAAATAAAACATGTTGTTGATAAAGTATATTCATTCTTTTCAGAAAATTAAAGGCGTTTTGCAAGCAGGATTAGCTGCTGGTAGGATATTATTAAAAAATTAACAGAAAATGCAAACAGAAGAAAATTGGGATTTAATCATTAGGCCTAAAAACAAATGGTATCAATTGGATTTGTCTGCTATTTGGCGTTACCGGGATCTCTTGTTATTACTTGTTCGTAGAGATTTTGTGTCGGTTTATAAGCAGACCATTTTAGGGCCTTTGTGGTTATTCATTCAGCCTGTTTTAACTTCGTTAACTTTTACAATTATTTTTGGGAGAATTGCAAAAATAAGTACAGACGGAACACCACCCATTTTATTTTATATGGCAGGTATAACATTATGGTCTTATTTTGCTGATTGTTTAAATAAAACATCCAATACGTTTATTGCTAATGCGGGAGTTTTTGGAAAGGTATATTTTCCACGCCTGATAATACCATTATCCGTTTTAATTTCGAATCTCATCAAGCTGGGAATACAATTTCTGATTTTTATAATAGTTTGGTTATTTTATTTAAAAGGGTCGTGTGATATACAACCTCATTGGGGATTAATGTGGCTTTTGCCGGGGTTAATTTTTGTGATGGCGGGTTTGGGTTTTGGCTTTGGCATTATTATCTCATCCTTAACCACTAAGTATAGAGATCTTACTTTTCTGGTTGGTTTTGGTGTTCAGTTATTAATGTATGCAAGTTCTGTAGTTTTACCTTTATCAGCTATGCCGGATAATATAAAACGAATAGTAAGTTTTAATCCGATGGTTTCAATCATAGAAACTTTCAAATATATATTTTTGGGGAACGGTTATATGCATTTCGGAGATCTGATCTATAGTTTCGGATTTATGGTAGTTTTGGTAATGCTGGCAGTTATTATTTTTAATAAAGTTGAAAAATCCTTTATGGATACGGTATAAACATGAGTGATGTTGTTATAAAAGTTGAAAATGTTTCTAAACAATACCGCCTGGGTAGTGTTGGCACAGGAACTATTTCTCATGATTTGAACCGGTGGTGGGCAAAGGTGAGAGGAAAGGAAGATCCTTTTTTGAAGATAGGAGAAGCTAATGATCGGACAAAAAGGGCTGCTAGCGATTTGGTGTGGGCCCTAAAGGATATTAATTTTGAGGTAAAGCAGGGTGAGGTGCTTGGTATTATTGGACGAAATGGAGCTGGTAAATCTACGTTATTAAAGATTTTGTCTCGCGTTACTGCCCCAACTCTAGGGAATATTAAAGCAAAGGGAAGAATTGCATCATTATTAGAAGTAGGGACTGGCTTTCATCCGGAGTTAACAGGCCGGGAAAATATATTTTTGAATGGTGCTATTTTAGGCATGAGTAAGCAGGAAATCAAATCAAAATTTGATGAAATAGTTAGTTTTAGTGGGGTTGAACGATATATTGATACGCCGGTTAAACGCTATAGTAGTGGGATGTATGTGCGTTTGGCTTTTGCTGTTGCAGCACATTTGGAACCTGAGATTTTGATTGTTGATGAGGTATTAGCGGTTGGTGATGCCGAATTCCAAAAAAAGTGTTTAGGCAAGATGAAGGACGTTAGTGGTCAAGGGCGAACCGTATTATTTGTTAGTCATAATATGGCAGCAGTTAAATCGTTATGTACACAGGGCATTATACTTCGTAATGGTATTTTAGATTTTTCTGGAGATGCTGAAAATGCCTGTAGTAATTATTTGGGGAAATCGATGCAAGAGGCCGAGGTTCACTTGATGGATCGTATGGATCGAGTTGGTAATGGAAATCTTGTTATTGAAGATGTTTACTTTCAAAATTTAGCTGGTGAAAATATAAACTCTTTGATTTCCGGTGAATATGTGAAAATTGTTTTCAAGTATAAGAAAAATATCACGAAATCTATTCATCCTTTGTTTATTGGAGTAACTATAAAAAATGATTCTGAAATAACTCAAACAGTTATTGCAACCGACGAATTGGGTATTAATTTAACCTGCGACAAGTCAAATGGTGTAATAGAAGTTATAATTTCTCAATTGTTGTTAAGAGGAGGTAACTATTCCTTGACTTATATGGTTAGTGAAAAGAAAAGTGTTGTTGCATCTCATGATATATTAGACAAGATTGATAATGCAGTTTTTTTTGAAGTTGAAAAAGGTGATTTTTGGAAAACAGGAAATATTAATAGACCCTCTTCTTCTGGTTTTTTACAAAATTCTAGCATACTTATTAAGTGACAAAGATTCTTGTAATAACAGATTCATTAGGTCTACCAAGACCAACGCCTGAAATTGTGAAATATAATGAAACATGGGTTAATAAATTATCAGAGCTTTATAGAGTTCATCAATTATCAATTGGAGGAGGGACAATAAGTAATTTGTTTTCCCAAATAGAATATCTAAAAATGTTTGAGCCGGATTTTGTTATTATACAGTCTGGAATCGTAGATTGTGCACCTAGAGCACTTACGAAATTTGAAAGTGAATTCTTTAATAAATTTAAGGTGACAAAAAAAATATTGAACTTATATTTAACAAAAGACCGGACGGAAAAGCTAAGAAAAAAAAGAAATAAGACATATACATCTTTTGAAGATTTTGAAAAGTATTTAAACTTATTTGCCAAGGAATTTGGTGATAAATTATACTTCGTTGGAATATTACCTGGTAATGAAAATTATGAGAAAAAAGTTCCAGGTGTGGTTGGAAATATTAATAAATACAATGCTTTAATACAAGTTACGGCTATTCATAATTTTATTTCAGTAGATGACTTTTGTCAAGATGATATTATGACTGATTATATTCATTTAACAAAAAAAGGACATCAAAAACTATTTGAAAGGATTGTAAAAACTATACCTATAATTTAAAATGAAAACAGTGTTAGTAACAGGGGCTGATGGATTTATTGGCAGTCATTTAGTAGAAAAATTAATTGAAGATGGATACAAAGTAAAAGCTTTTGTGTATTATAATTCATTTAATTCATGGGGGTGGTTAGATACTTTACCTAAAGAAAAGTTAAGTCAAATAGAGATTTTTGCTGGTGATGTGAGAGATCCTAATGGAGTGAGAACTGCGGTGAAAGGTGTTGATATAATCTATCACTTAGCGGCATTAATAGCTATACCCTACAGTTATCACTCCCCTGATAGTTATGTTGATACCAATTTGAAAGGAACATTAAATGTACTTCAGGCGGCACGTGATTATAATGTAGAACGAGTATTAGTAACGTCAACTTCAGAAGTGTATGGAACAGCACTTTATGTCCCGATTGACGAAAAACATCCTCGTCAGGGACAATCTCCTTATTCAGCAACTAAAATTGGTGCAGATGCTATGGCGGACTCTTTTTTTAGAAGTTTTAATTTGCCTGTTACTATTGTTCGTCCATTTAATACATTCGGCCCGCGTCAAAGTGCCAGGGCTGTTATACCTACGATCATTACACAATTATTGGCAGGTAAAACTGAAATTAAATTAGGAGCATTACATCCAACTCGTGATTTGTTGTTTGTGAAAGACACCGCTAATGGATTTGTAGAAATTGCCAAATCCACGAAAACTATTGGAGAAGAAATAAATATTGCTACTGGGCAGGAAATTTCAATACAGGATTTGGCTCAATTATTAATAGATACCATTAATCCTAAAGCTAAGATTATATCAGATGACGTGCGTTTACGACCTGAAAAAAGTGAAGTAGAACGATTATTGGGTTCTGCCGCCAAAATAAAATCATTAACTAACTGGAATCCTGAATACAATTTACAACAAGGTTTAGTACAAACCATTGAGTGGTTTAGTAAGCCAGAAAATTTAAGTAGATACAAAGCGGATATTTATAATGTATAAACAAACCGTAGATTTTATAAAATCACAATTTCCAAATCAGGATTTTATTCCTTTGCATGAACCACGTTTTGTTGGTAACGAAAGAAAATATGTAATGGACGCTATCGATTCAACCTTTGTGTCGTCGGTAGGTAAATATGTAGATGATTTTGAAAAGCAGATTGCTTCATTTACCGGGGCAAAATATGCGGTTGCTTGTGTTAATGGAACGGCTGCTTTACACATGGCAATGATTGTTGGAGGCGTTAAAGAAAAGGATATGGTTATTACTCAACCTTTAAGTTTTATTGCTACTTGTAACGCTATTTCATACATCGGTGCTTCACCTCTTTTTGTTGATGTGGATTTAGATAGTATGGGTTTAAGTGCTGAAAAATTAAAAAATTATTTGCAGGAATTCGCTCTTAAAAAATCCGACGGTTTTACTTACCATAAAGTAACCAATCAAAAAATTGCAGCCTGTGTTCCCATGCACACCTTTGGTCACCCATGCAAGATTGATGAAATTGGAGAATTATGCAAGGAATACAATATCGCTTTAATTGAAGATGCTGCCGAATCTATAGGAAGTTATTATAAAAACAAACACACAGGTACATTTGGTTTGTTGGGCACATTTAGCTTTAATGGAAATAAAACAATTACTTGTGGTGGTGGTGGTGCCATTGTTACTGATAATGAAGCTTTAGCTAAAAGAGCAAAATATTTAACTACTCAAGCTAAAGTACCACATCGTTGGGAATTTGTGCATGATGAAATTGGCTATAATTACCGGATGCCAAATTTAAATGCGGCATTAATGTGCGCTCAACTGGAGCAGTTAAATACATTTGTTGAAAATAAAAGAGAGCTTGCAAAAAACTATAAGGAGTTTTTCGAAAACATAAGGTTCAAATTCATGACAGAGCCGGTAAATAGTAAAGCAAACTATTGGTTGTGCGCCGTCCAGTTAAGTGATTGTAAAAGCAGGAACGAGTTTTTGCAATATACTAATGACAATGGAGTGATGACAAGACCTGTGTGGGCTTTGATGAATAGATTGCCAATGTTTAAAGATTGTTTGCATAGTAATTTGGATAATGCTTGTTTTTTGGAAGAAAGAATTGTAAATATTCCCAGTAGTGTCAGAATCTAACATTATATTAGTGGGCTATTCTGGACACGGTTTTGTAGTAGCAGATGCTGCTTTTGAAAGTCATATGCCCCTGCGTTTTTATGCAGATCAAAAACAAGTCAGTATAAATCCTTATAATTTGGAGTATATAGGAAGTGAGCATGATCCGGATTTTAGTGGATGGAAAGGATCATTTCAATATATATTAGGAATAGGAGATAATATCATTAGGCAAAAAGTAGCTGCTAGGATCATTGAAAAAAATCAAACAATTTTAAATGTGATCCATCCGCTGACTTCTATTTCAAAAAGTGTGAAAATGGGGGTGGGTAATTTTGTTTCTAAACACACATCGATTAATCCTTTAGCTGTTATTGGAGATTTTTGTATTTTAAATACATCATCTGTAATTGAACACGAATGTATTCTTTCTAATGCCGTACATGTTGCTCCAGGAGCTGTTTTAGCAGGAAATGTTTTGGTAGGTGAAAATACATTTATAGGTGCAAATGCAGTTATTAAACAAGGCATTAAAATAGGTAAACATGTTGTGATAGGTGCCGGTTCAGTTGTTATAAAGGATATAGAAGATAATGCAGTTTATGTAGGAAATCCTGCCCGAAAAATAAAATGAGTTTAGCAGTTGTAACTTTTTTTTATCCTAATGCTCATACTTATCTTGCCGGATTTTTAAATTGTATTAGGCATCAGACTAAGCAAGATTTTACTTTATTAGTTTTTAACGATGGGGTGAAAAATATTTCTGATGCCTTTAATGAATATAGTCATACTATTTTGTTTGTAGATGTTTCCGGAACTCCCACTCAGATTAGGTTTCAGGCTTTCGAGTATTTAAAATCAACAAACTTCGAAAAAATAGTGTTTCAGGATATTGATGATGAAATGACATCAAATAGAGTGGCTGTTCTAGCGGAGTTGCTTGATGATAATATGATTGTTTCAAATGATTTATCCCTTGTTAATAATGATGGTATTCTATACGCAGCCTCAGTGTGGGCTGACAAGATTAACGATTTATCAAAGTTTGATGTTACTTACATTCTGAAAAAAAATATTGTTGGCATTGGTAATTCCGGTATCAGAAAAGATGTTTTAAAAGTCAAGATAGCGTATAGTAGTTTGCCTAAAGTAGCTGATTGGTTTATGTTTTATCAGTTAATGTGTTTAGGTAATTTTAAAGTGTTATTTACCAGCCGATGTCAAACACTTTATAGACAACATCAGGATAATATGGCCGGTGTAAAAGAATTTAATAAACAACGATTGGAATATGTGATTGATGTTAAACTATCTCATTATTATGGATTGATGGAGGTAGGTTTTAGTGTTGATGAGGAAATTAGGCAGTTGATTGTGGCTCAGATGCTGTTAAATTTCAATCATGGACTCCAAAAACCTTAATTGCCAAAGAAGAGTATGACAGAAACCAGAAATATGATGATTCTCCAAAAAAACATTTCGGTTCGTTAAAAGAAATGGTGGAAAAATATTATTTAAGAGAAGAACAGCATTATGAATTAAAAGCTTATTGCGATACTAAAAATGTAGATTTTTGTTCAACTCCTTTTTCTGAGTATGAAGTTGATTTGTTAGAAAAATGTGAAGTGCCATTTTTTAAAGTAGCATCAATGGATATAAATAATTTTCAATTATTAAATTATCTGGCGGATAGAGGTAAACCTGTTATTTTGTCAACAGGCATGGCTACCCTATCAGAAGTAGACAGGGCTTTAGAAATATTGGCAAAGAAGGGTTGTAAAGAAATGGCACTTTTGCATTGTATATCGATTTACCCTCCGGCGTATGAGGATATTAATTTAAATAATATTACCATGATGCAAAAAACTTTTGGAGTTCCTGTTGGATTTTCGGATCACACTATAGGATTTTCAATTCCTTTGGCAAGTGTGGCATTAGGCTCTTGTATTATTGAAAAACATTTTACAACTGATAAAAACCTGCCCGGATGGGATCATGAAATTTCTGCAGATCCTCATGAAATGGCGATTATTTGTAAAGAGTCGTCTAATATTGCTAAGTCAATGGGGAGTTTTGTGAAAGTGGTTTCTAAAGCAGAACAAGAAAAGAAATTAAAATTCAGACGGAGTGCTGTATTTGCTAAAGATTTAAAAGCTGGTCATGTTCTTACATCAAATGATTTAACTAGTAAAAGACCTGGAACAGGTATCTCTCCGGATTTAATTGATCAGTTGATTGGAAGAAAATTAACTGTTGATATTGAAGAAGATATGTTGGTTAAATGGGATTATATTAAATAGGATTATGATTTTAGATGCTCTTCCAGGTTTAAAAAATTATGTAGGCTCGAAATATATTGATTCGGTTTTATTATTTATTGATAAGGTGAATGCTAATGAAGTGGCAATTGGAGAATGGATTAAAATTAAAGATGATTTAAAAGCAATAGTTCTATGTAAGAGCGGATACATTGATGGTGTTTTTGAAGCCCATACTGAATTTAACGATATACATATTGTTGTTGATGGTAGTGATACAATTTATCTGGGGGATAAACTGAGCGCTTCAATTACAAAACCTTATGACGAAAACGGGGACTATACATTGTATTCATCTAAAGTAATATCAAGTTGTAAAATGTATAAAAACACGTTTGCCTTTATTCCAAAAGAAGAAATTCATACTAATCAAATAGAAGATGAATTTTCTAAAAAAATTGTTTTAAAAATTAAGTAGAAAGTAATGGCAAAAGTTGTTGCGTGTATCATAGCTAGAACAGTTTCAAAACGATTACCTTTAAAGATTTTAAGAGATTTAGAGCCAGGATTATCGATGATAGATTTTCTTGTTCAAAGAGTGAAATCTGTTGATGAAATAGATGAAGTATACCTATGTACTTCAGTAGATCCTGCTGATGATATTTTAGAAGATATTGCTTTTAGAAATAATATAAAGTTATATCGGGGTTCTCCGGATGCAGTTATTGAAAGAATGCTTGAGGTTGGAGAAATGGAAAATGCAGATGTGCTAATTAGAATTACCGGCGATAATCCATTAGCATCGATAGAGTTTGTAAAAAATCAATTACAATTACTTGAAAGTAATAAATTGGATTATGTAAGAGTTGTGGATGTTCCCATTGGTGCAACAACAGAAGTGATGACAACTGATGCTTTAAAAAAATGTTATAGTTTAATGGATCCAGGTGTTAGCGAATATTTAATGTTGTTTCTATTTGAACCTGATAATTTTAAGTGTGGTATTATTAAAGCTTTTAAAGATGATTATTCGAATTTTTCTGTTACTGTAGATACAAATAATGATTTAATAAGAACAAAAAGAATTTTGACTTTATTGGGATTAAAACATACGGATATTATGTTGAAAGACATAATGTCATTATATCAAAATGAAAACGTTACATTGCCAGCAATGAAAATTTCTTCCGGAGGTAGCATTAAATATCCTTACGATAAAATTATATCTTTTGAAGAATTTTGTGAGGATATGAATCGTAGGAAAGCTAGCGCTACTTTAGTTAAATTATATGAATAATATATATTTTTATACAGAAACAGCATTTCATCATCAGGGTGATATGAATTTCATGAAAGATTTAATTGATGTGTCAAAAAAGTCAGGAGCACAAGGTGTTAAGTTTCAAGTTATGACACGAACTGCAGATTTTGTATCTACCAAACACAAGGCGTATAAAGATTTAGATAGCTATTGTTTTAATTTATCTCAATGGCATGATATCTTTACTTATACGAATAGTTTAGGGCTTGACATAGTGATGATGCCTCTAAATATGGAAGCATTTGAGTTATTGAATACTTTTGATGTGAAATATTTAGACATTCATTCTGTTTCTTTTTATGATAATATGATATTGAACACTGTGAAAAACGCGCAGAAAGATATTATTTTGGGAGTTGGAGGTAGAACATTAGAAGAAATCGAAGAGAAAATTAATTTTTTTGGAAATAACTTAAAAGTACTGATGGTTGGATTTCAATCATTTCCAAGTAAATTGGAAGATGTAAAAATTGGGAAAATCTCTTTTTTGAAAAAAAAGTTTCCGGATTTAAAAATAGGCTATGCGGATCATTCGGCTTTTGATAGCGATTATGCGATAACAAGCAATGAGTACGCTTCTATTTTAGGTGCCACAATTTTTGAAAAACATATCACCACCACTGAAGGTGTTGAACGGGTTGATTATTCTGCTGCAGTGTCTTTAGATAAAATGAAAAAAATTATAGAGAAAGTAAAATTTGTAAATAATTATGTAATGACTGATTATGCTACCTCTTTTGAATTTACTGCTGCAGAGAGTATATATAGAGAAAGGCAATTGAGATGTGTAGCAAGAGCGGATTTAAAATGCGGTACAATTTTAACAAGTGAATTGATTTCTCTTAAACTTATTGATGATCAGGTTGATTCTTTTAGTAATGTTGAAGATCTAATTGGCAAAACACTATTAATTGATCTTGATATGGACTGTGTTGTAAAATTTCAAAACGTAAAGTAATGAATTATTTGTTGTACAGCGTAAATACAACTTTCGAAGAAGCTGTTAGATTATTAGACCAAAATGGAAATGGTTTTTTGCCGGTTGTAGATCATCAAAATAAGTTAATAGGAATTATAACAGATGGTGATTTAAGAAGAGGTGTTTTAAACCGAAAGTTTGATGTAGATTCTATTATCAATAAAAAACCAACAGTTGCTCTTAATACGGAGTCGCATGTTACAATTAAAAAACGTTTACGCGAACTTCATCGTCGTCATATGCCTGTTATTAATGCGAGCGGAGAATTAGTTGAAGTTGTTGTTTTGGATGAGTTTGAAAAATTGACTCATAATAATTGGGTAGTGATTATGGCTGGTGGATTGGGGACAAGATTAGGAGATTTAACAAAGCATGTTCCAAAACCAATGCTTGAAGTGGGTGGTAAGCCAATGCTGTTAAGAATTATCGAACATTTTAGATCTTATGGCTTTGGTAAATTTATTTTGTGTGTTAATTATAAATCTGAAATTATTGAAGATTTTTTTGGCGATGGAAAGCAATTGGGAATTGAAATAAGGTATACAAGAGAAAATAAACGTATGGGCACTGCAGGGGCCCTGTCTTTAATTGATTTTGATATTGATGCCCCCTTCTTCGTAGTGAATGGAGATGTATTGACAACTGTTAATTTTAATGACTTTTTAAATTTTCATACAAGTCAAAATGCAGAGGCAACAATGTGCGTGAAAAGATATTCCTACGAAGTTCCTTATGCATGTGTGGAATTTGATAACTCAATGAATTTAAAATCTGTTAAGGAAAAACCGTCTTATCAATACTTTATTAATACAGGAATGTATGTGCTTAATCCTGAAAGTTTAAAATACCTTAAAAAAGAAGAATATTTTGATATGCCATCTTTATTTGAAATGCTGATTGATGAAAAAAAGCATACAAAGGTTTTTACCATTGATGAATATTGGTTGGATATTGGCCAACAAGATGATTATAAAAAGGCACAGGATAATCTAATTTAGATAGTCATTATATTGGAGCATAAAACTCTTCATATTAATAGTTTATTAAATGAGCTTGAAAATTATTTATTAAAGAATTCAAAACTTAAATATGTTAATTATCCCTTGTTTAGAGCTCAACTTGGGTATTATTTAAATTTGTTAGAGACCAACAAAATTTTGCCGAATAGTTCATCTCCAAAGATAGCATATCCTATACCGATTTTTAATTATAGATCTCTTTTCCAACTTCTTAAATTGAAGGTTATTTTGTTTTTTTTAAAGATTAATCATAAAAACTTGCTGAAGAACAAAGTGTTGATATATGGCTTTAAAGCACACTATTATAAACAAAAGAATGGAGAAGAAATAAATTTATATCTCTCTCCCATAAAAAAGGAGTTATTAAAGAATGGGTGCGGTTTTGAGGAGTTATTGATAGACCGCAATAAACCTGTCAATTATGATTTGTCTAGTTTGGCTGTTTTTTATGGAAAATTGAAACAATATAATCGTTTATTATTTGCCTATAGGAATAAGCGAATAAATAAGATTGAAAAATATATTAGTAATTCGAAGTTCATAAAGATATTTCTTGACGAAAAGAAGATAGAACAAACAGATCATTTTATAAACCTGAGTAATAATTTTCAGATAGAACAAGAGATTAATTACTACACCTTTAAGGAACTTCTTAAAGTTACACGACCTAAACTAATTTGGTCCTATTGCTTTTATGAAAATAGTGTAATGGCATTAAGCAGGGCTGCTAATGAATTAGCTATTGAAAATATTGAATATCAACATAGTCAACAATCCGATGAACATTTTGCTTATGCGAGATGGGAAAACAGTGATATGTACAAGGAATTTTTCCCGAAAACTTTTTGGGTGTGGAAACAAAGTGACGCTGATAGACTGATTAGAAATTTTTCGGGAAAAATGTATACGCCAAGAGTTATTGTTGGTGGAAATTTGTCTATTATTCAGCAAAAGGAACAATTTGTTGCCAAAGAAGCAGATGCAGATACTGGAATTTTGGTTTCATTGCAAGGTGTCTGGATTCCTGATTTTATGGAAAGGCTTATTGCACAGGATCAAAAATATGTATGGTATTTCAGATTACATCCACGTTATCCGGACGATAAACAAAAACTGATTGATTTAAAACAAAGATTTCCTGATAAAATAGAAATTGATCAGGCAAATGCTTTACCGTTATATGAACTTTTTGCAAAAGTCCGGTTTAATATAACTGATTTTTCGGGTGTAGCTCTTGAAGCAAAAGAGTTTGACATCGATAATATTATTATTGGAAGAAAAGGTTATACAGTATATAAGACAGAAATTGAAACAGAAACTTTTTTTTCTGCCTTTGATATAAATGAACTTTCTAAAATTTTATATGATCAATCTATAACTAATAAAGAGAGCAAGGATACCGTAGGTGCAGCCAGAAAAAAATTGGATAGTATATTGAAAGGACTATATACTAATTAAATGCTATGAAGCAAGTAATAAAAAAAATATTAAGTAAAATAGGATTGGATGTAGTAAGAACATCTGCGACAAATTTTGATAAAAAAACGAATTCTCCCAAAAATATTGTCAAAAGTAATGTTTCTTCAATACAAAATATTCCACTTTCAACAACTGTTCAGCACAGCGAAATACATGGTGATGTAAGAATAGGGGAGAGATGCTTGATCTATAAGGTAAACCTCAGTGGAGATATCCAGATAGGAAATAATACATCGATTAATGGCCCCGGTACAGAATTTTTTAGTTCTGTAAATAAAATTAAAATAGGAAATTTTTGTTCCATTGCAAGGCATACTGCTATTCAGGACCATAATCACAACATTCATAACATTACAACCTATTTTATTAAGTATCACATTTTTAAAGAGAGTAATAGAAATCAGGATTTGGTATCGAAAGGAGATATAGTAATAGGAAACGATGTATGGATCGGCACACAAAGTGTTATTTTAACAGGGGTTAAAATTGGTGATGGGGCAGTGGTAGCTGCAAATTCAGTTGTTACAACAGACGTGCCTCCGTATTCGATAGTAGGGGGAACACCTGCAAAGGTTATTAAAAAAAGATTTTCCGATGAAGTAATAGTTAAATTATTGGAAATACAATGGTGGAATTGGGATATAGAGAAAATTAAAAGAAACAAGAATCTGTTTTATGGTGATTTAACTATCGAAAAACTAAATAGTATAGTTGAGTAATGAAAATTCTGCATGTAAATACTATTGATTTTGGGGGCGCGGCAACGGCATGTAAGCGAATTCATTTGGGCCTTTTGGAAGCTGGCATTGATTCTAAAATGTTGGTTTTCCGTAAAACTAAAAATATCCCGGAGAGTTATGGTTTTTTTGATCAATTGCCCGTAGCTTCTCTCTGGAAACGTATTTATAAAAAAGGTTCTAAGATGTTGACGTTTGGTAAAATAAAAACTCCAAACATACAAAAGCATTCTGATGTGGAAATATTTAGTTTACCAACTTCAAATTTTGATATTACAGCACATCCGTTGTATAAAGAGGCAGATATTATTCAGTTGAATTGGGTTTCCGGGTTTATAGATGAACCTAGTTTCTTTAAAAACACTACCAAGCCTGTGATATGGCGGATGGCTGATTTGTATAGTTGCGGAGGAGGAAATCATTATGAGAAAAATTTCCCATTCGATATATATGATAATTACATTAAAGAGAACAAAAAGATAAGAAAAAAAGCTCTGCTAAATTCGAATGTTAATTTTGTGGCAATTTCAAACTGGGTTCTGGAAAAAGCTAATGAAAGCGATATTATAAGTCATTTTCCTAAACAGGTAATTCATAATGGAGTAGATTTTAAAGTATTTAGGCCACATAATAAATTATTGGCCCGCGATGTTTTTAATCTTCCACACGATAAAATAATTATTTTACTGGGGGCTGATTATGTTACAAACAAACGTAAGGGCTTTGGTTTAGCTTTAGAAGCCCTTGGTTATATTAATGATACCAATATACAGTTAGTTGTTTTTGGAAAAGAAAACAAGGAACTCAGTAAATCATATATTAGTGTGGGTGAAATAAGTGACGAACGACTATTATCTATATTATATTCATCAGCAGATTATTTTATAACAGCAGCTATCGAGGAAGCATTTGGACAAGTTACAATTGAATCGTTAGCCTCAGGTACCCCCGTTATTTCTTTTCCAACCGGAGGCAGTTTGGATATTATAAAAGATGGAATGAATGGCGTTTTGGCAAAAGACTTTTCTGCACAGGAATTGGCTAATGCAATAGTAAAAGCATTAGCTACATCTTTTGATAAACAGGCTATTTTGGAGGATGTTAAAAAAAGATTTAACATTCAAAATAAAATTCAGGAGTATATAAACTTATATAAAACACTGATCAAATAAGGTGAAATTGTCGATTATTACAATAAATTACAACAATGCTCTTGGGTTGGAGAAGACTTTAGAAAGTGTAATAAATCAGACATATAACGATTTTGAGTACCTTGTTATTGATGGTGGAAGCACTGACGGAAGTAAAGCAATCATTGAAAAATATGCTGATAATGTGACTTATTGGGTAAGTGAAAAAGATAAAGGCATATATAATGCAATGAATAAGGGTATCCTGCAGGCAAAAGGAGAATACTGTTTATTTTTGAACAGTGGAGATTGGTTGGTGGATAATAATAGTTTAGATACTGTGTTTTCTTTAAATATTACGGAAGATATTATATATGGAAATGTTTTGAAGGTAAGTAATTCATCGCTTGCATTTGTAAGGGATAAAGGCCTCGGCCGTTCACAACTTACATTAATGGATATGTATTATCACACAATCCCTCATCAAAGTGTCTTTATAAAAAGAGAACTATTTAACAGATACGAACTGTATGATGAAGAATTTAAAATAGTTAGTGACTGGATCTTTTTTTTGAAAACTATTGGAATAGCAGGTGTAACTGTTAAATATATCGATGTCGATATTAGTTATTATGATACGAATGGGTTTAGTAGTTTAAACAATGAGTTAAGGATTGAGGAGAAAAAGTTGGGATTAAAAAAGGTAATCCCTCATCAGTTTTATGGTGATTACCTTTATATGGCCGAGCTAAAAAAAAATAAGTATAAAATAAGTTTTTACGACAAATTATTTGAAAAAAAGAGCTTGTTGTTTTTTATCAGACTCGTTAACAAATTATTTAAGTTGAATTTATGGAAGTCGTAATAAATAAACTTTTAAATATTAAAACAGATTTGGTAAGTATAATTATCCCGGCCTATAACTCAAAAGAATATTTGGTCAGTTCCGTGATGAGTGCCGTGAATCAAAATTATAAAAATATAGAAGTTATTTTGATTGATGATGGGTCTACTGATGGTACAAAAGAATTATTTACTGACTTTGAAAAGCTGGGGGTCAAGTGCTTTTCTCAGAAAAATATGGGCGCTGCTGCTGCCAGAAATTTGGGACTAAAAAACGCTTCTGGTGATTATATACAGTATTTGGATGCGGACGATATTCTCCACGAGGATAAACTTCTTATTCAACTTGAGGCCATGCAAAAAGATGCAGCAGATTTGTCATTTTGTTTTTGGGGGAGGTTTACGCAAAGTGTCGAAGATGTTCAACCTTTTATTTTTCGGCATATCGACTATTCTGATATAAAAAACGGGAAGGATATTATGAGAAGCTATGGTATGAAAGGAATATCTGGCGCAATTCATTCTATGTTGGTTCGCAGGGATGTGATTGAGAAAACTGGAGAATGGAATGAAACATTAACAAATAATGATGACGGTGAGTATTTTACAAGATTATATTTATGTGCTCAGAAGGTTGTGGTAGTTGAGCAGCAGCTGGTTTATCATAGAATTGGTAAGGCTGAAACTCTGAGTAGTGTTAATACAAATCAAAAAGCAGAGTCAGCATTAAAAAGTTGGGATTTGATCTATCAATATATATTAAAAGAAAATGATAAAACATTATTGTCTTATCCTAAAAAAGGATATTTTGTTAATTACAGAATGACAATGGGGTGCAATACAAAATATTCTAAAATTTTCGCTAAACGATTTGATGCAATAAAGTCTCCTTTTTTTT
>JACQAK010000103.1 GCA_016194985.1 Bacteroidota bacterium | reverse complement strand
CTTTCAGGAATTATTATATAATCAATCATTTCCATCTCTTGCTTCTTTTCTTTTGATTGATACGAAATTAATCTTCCGTTTCCTTTTTCTACAATAAATACTTTTTTGGTTAAGCTACTGTACGGTAACATATTGGGCTTCGAGAAACGTTCGGTAGCATCCATAATAATATCTCTTCCTCCAACTTTTGCCTGAGCAACTGTGTAATTGAACTTATTTAATAAAGGAAAAGCCTCATTGATTTCACCATTTTCTCTAGTACTAATAATAGCCGGATTAGCAATAATATTCATACGTCGCAATAAAGCAACAAGTATCATATTAATTTCTACATTCGTTCCCGTTCTCTTATCAAAAACTTTGCTTAAATTTTCGTCAATATATAAATAGGAAGCACCATTCCACTTTATAGTTTTTGACACATATCTAAAAGCTGCTCTTACTTTTTCCATTGTATCAGTAATATAATCAAAATCATCTGCTAGATCCTTTAGAAATCCTGTATTATTTAACCTTTCTCCAAAATTCCCATCCTTTAATAAGATTTCATTAATATCATCCCACGTTTCTGTATATCTTAGTTGTTGGCCGCCATAAGGTGGGGTATAACTTGCTAATTCAAATTCAAGCTTAGCTACAAAATCCTTGTAAGAAGTCATGTATGATTCGGAAACAAAAGAAGGAGAGTTTTTAATCACAAAACGATATTTAACGGCCTTTATTAAATCATTACCAAAATTAATTGTAGTATCCTTAGTTTCATTGATTAAAAGTGGTATATAGCCATGATAAAACATTTTATAAAAAAATCTACCTGGTATTACTATTGATACTTCACTCCAATTATAAGGAATAACTCCTTGAAAAAACCATGTATTTGGCCTGTTGGTTATTGTAAATGGTGTAATACGGGTATATGTATAATCAAAAACAGACCCCTCTTTCAAATTAGGTGCTATAATTTTAGTGACCGATTCATAATCATTAACTTTTTCAGTAAAAACAGAACTGGAGTTTAATGCTGTTATATCTATTTTTCCACTCTTTTCATTATAGGTATAACCTTTAATATTTTCAATCGTTTCTCCCGAACCATCACGTTTTTTTTGAGTAAGCTTAATTATACCTCTATCCAATCCCGATTTTTTATAAATCTTAAGTCTACCATGATAGGTATTTCTTATTGAATAGATATTATTTTCATTTACAAAAAAATCTATCGATTCTTTATCATATAATAATTCTGCTTCGGCAGAAGAATCTTGAGAACATGTTTTTAATAAAATTTCATCTAAATTAGGCTTTCCAAAGACAATACTACTATTTAGCTGTGCATAAATCATACTATAACATAGAAAAAAACAAAAAGAAAAGAATTTTAAACACATAATATAGTTTATAAAAAGCCTTCAAATATACGAATCTAAAATATAGGTTATTGTTTTGAATATTATTTTACTACAATATGTTATTTTATAATATGCTTAAAACAAAAATCCCCCTGTCAAACAACAGAGGGATTTTTTATTTTAAGAACTGAGATGCTGAAACAAGTTCAGCATGACATTACGCCTTCACACTCGCACGAATAATATTTAAAGCACCACCTGCTTTAAACCACTCAATTTGTTGAGCATTATAGCTATGATTTACTTTAAATTCTTCTTTGCTGCCATCTGCATGGTTCAATACAATGGTTAATTGTACACCCGGTGTAAAGCTTGTTAATCCTAACACATCAATTACATCGTCTTCTTTAATTTTATCGTAATCAGCAGGGTTAGCAAAAGTAATTCCTAACATGCCTTGTTTCTTTAAGTTAGTTTCGTGAATACGGGCAAATGATTTTACCAATACCACTTTCACACCTAAATGACGAGGCTCCATAGCTGCATGCTCACGGGATGATCCTTCACCGTAGTTCTCATCACCTACCACAATCGAGCCAATTCCCTGAGCTTTGTATGCACGTTGAACTACAGGAACTCCTTCATAAACACCCGTTAATTGATTTTTAACTGAATCTGTTTTATCGTTAAAGGCATTTACGGCACCAATTAACATGTTATTAGAAATGTTATCCAGGTGTCCACGGAATTTTAACCATGGACCAGCCATAGAGATATGATCCGTTGTACATTTACCTTTGGCTTTGATCAATAATTTCAAGCCTTTAAAATCAACACCTGTCCATGCAGCAAATGGATCTAATAACTGTAAACGTTTAGACGTTGGTTCAACCAACACCTGAACTTTACTTCCATCTGCAGCCGGAGCCTGATATCCTGCATCTTCTACAGCAAAGCCTTTTGGAGGTAATTCATATCCGGTAGGTTCATCTAATTTTACCTGCTCTCCTTTTTCGTTGGTTAATGTATCTTTTAAAGGATTAAAGCTCAAATCACCTGCAATAGCCATAGCAGCTACTAATTCAGGAGACGCCACAAATGCATAAGTATTAGGGTTTCCATCCGCACGTTTTGCAAAGTTACGGTTGAAAGAATGGATGATCGTATTTTTTTCCTGCTTCTCTGCACCCACACGGTCCCACATTCCAATACAAGGTCCGCAGGCGTTAGTAAATACCGTAGCGCCAACCTGATTAAACACGTCTAAGAAACCGTCACGCTCAATGGTATAACGAATTTGCTCAGAACCCGGATTGATCATAAACTCTGCTTTTGATTTTAATCCTTTGGCAGATACTTGTTTTGCTAATGATACGGCACGGGAAATATCTTCGTAAGAAGAGTTGGTACAAGATCCTATTAAACCTGCTTCAATTTTTAAAGGCCAGCCATTTTTTTCAGCTGCTGCTTTTAATTGAGAAATAGGCGTTGCCAAATCCGGAGTAAAAGGTCCGTTTACATGTGGTTCTAATTCAGATAAATTAATTTCAATTACTTCATCAAAATATTTTTTAGGGTCAGCATACACTTCGCTATCACCCGTTAAATGTTCTTTTATACCATCGGCTAAAGCAGCCACGTCAGCACGTCCGGTTGCTTTTAAATAACGGCTCATGGAATCATCGTAACCAAATGTAGAAGTGGTTGCACCAACTTCAGCACCCATGTTACAAATAGTTCCTTTACCGGTGCAGGATAAGCTTACAGCACCTTCACCAAAATATTCAATAATTTTATCGGTTCCACCTTTTACGGTTAAAATACCCGCTACTTTTAAGATAACATCTTTAGCACTGGCCCATCCGCTTAATTTACCGGTTAACTTCACACCAATTAATTTAGGCATTTTTAATTCCCATGGTAAACCAGCCATTACGTCGCAGGCATCTGCCCCACCAACACCAATAGCGATCATTCCTAAACCACCGGCATTAACTGTGTGAGAATCGGTACCAATCATCATTCCACCGGGGAATGCGTAATTTTCCAGTACAATTTGGTGAATAATACCAGCTCCCGGTTTCCAGAAACCAATGCCATATTTATTAGATACAGATGCCAGGAAATTAAATACCTCTTCGCTTTCGTGTTTGGCTCTGTCCAAATCCGCTGCAGCACCAACTTTTGCCTGAATTAAGTGATCGCAGTGAACTGAAGAAGGAACCGCCACTGTAGGACGACCAGCCTGCATAAATTGCAATAAAGCCATTTGAGCCGTTGCATCCTGCATTGCTACTCTATCCGGGTTAAAATCAACATATGCTTTTCCGCGTTCGTAGTTTTTTACTTCAAACGACGCATCCAAATGCGAGTAAAGGATTTTTTCTGCTAAAGTTAAGGGGCGACCTAA
Source organism: Bacteroidota bacterium (assembly GCA_016194985.1). Lineage (GTDB taxonomy): Bacteria > Bacteroidota > Bacteroidia > B-17B0 > Aurantibacillaceae > UBA4416. The sequence continues at coordinate 10,266 of JACQAK010000103.1, read as the reverse complement.
GGTTTTACGAGCAGCTTCAATGCGCGCAGGCATATTAGCGTAAACCTTCGTAATCATTTCAATGTCAAATGCCATAATTTGAGTTATTAGAGATTAGTTATAAGTTGTTAGTTTGTATTGTGTCTGTTCCGGCAAGTCGTAAGTATAAAAGCAACCCCGATTTTGCGTTACGAATTTACGAATTAATTACCTTTTTTAGGGTATAAAACGTCAAAAACTTTTTCAATAAATGTAAGCCAGGTCTATTTAAAACAAATACAAATAAGGAGGCTCTGTTTTACTGGATTATTTAATGGGGCGCGTTCGGCGGGAGCCGAACCGGGCTGTCACTTCAATCTTTTTTGCTTACGCGAAAAAAGGATTTTTGTTTGCATCCCTCGCGCAGGTAATCTATTTACAACCCTTTCCTGTATAAGGGTTCTCAACTATAATCAGGGGCTTTATCAATGCTTTTTTATTATCCGGAATGGCAAATAAAAAAGCAGTTACTTAACGTTAGTTAAATAACTGCTTCCCCATATAAATGTCAATTATTATTTACCCAGGTCATCAAAACTTACTTCGTCAGACCCCGAAGAAGTATTTTCTCTGTCGCTGTAAGCTTCTCTCTCCACAATTGGCGGAGCATTTTCTTTGATCACTTCTATCGACTCATTTAAGCCTTCCATAAATTTCTCAAAATCTTCTTTATACAAAAAGATCTTATGCTTTTCGTATGTAAACTTACCATCAGTACCAAAACGTTTTTTACTCTCGGTGATCGTTAAGTAATAATCGTTTCCTCTTGTTGATTTCACGTCAAAAAAATACGTGCGTTTTCCTGCCTTAACGGCTTTGGAAAATAAATCTTCTCTTTCTGTTCTTTCTATCTCTTCAGACATAATCTTTCTTGGTTTTAAGTACATAACAAATATTTACATTTTTTGTTGAAATTGGCTATGGTGTTGAAAATTAGTTGATAAATATCAGTTTATGCATTCCGACGAAAAAATGACCGATGAGGCATAAAAAAAGCCCCTTATTTCTAAGGGGCTTTTTATCGGTTATAACATTCAAATTATTCTATGATGATCTTTTTAGAAACACGTTGATTGTTTACTTCAATATTAACAATGTAAACACCTGCCGCTAAATCTCCGTTACGGTTGATCGTGTAGTTAACATGACCATCATTATCAGAGGATTTTGTATTTTCTTCCATCACACGTCCCATAATATCCACCACGTTGATTTTGGCTTGTTCGTTTCCGTTAATAGTAAAATCTAACGTTGCGCTGGATGCTGTAGGGTTAGGATAAATAGATAAGGCCATTGATTTTTCAAGCTCGGTAATACCCGTAGCAATACTTCCTGTAATGTTGATCTGATCAATATAAATATTATTTGAACGACCAACAGTAGCATCACTCTTAAACCAGAAACGGAATTTAACGCTTGGTTTATTATTAAGTGTATTAAGTAAAGAAGAGATATATGACTTAAGTATCCATTGTGATGCTGTTGGAACAAATGCTGTTGTTGTAGTACCTCCCGAAGCTGCTGCCATTTGTGCCGTTGTAGGAGTACTCAATACATTTGACCAAGAACCACCACAATCCAAAGAGTACTGAACTTTAAAGGTGTCTGCCTGTGTGGCTAATCGTTTAGCATAAGCGTAGTAATAAGAGAATGTAATAGCAGATGTATTTGAAAAATCATATACCGGTGTTTCAAAAATATCAATATGACCTCCTGTGCTCGTTGCGGAAGCATTATTGATATAAATACTCTTGGTAGTTGAATTTCCACCTGTTGCTGTATTTTGAACCCATGTAACTGAACCTGCGTTACCATTTGTAACAGTAATACTTGATGGCAAAGTAGTTCCCTGGAAATCATAAGTACTAGGAAGAGTTGGGCCTCCTACTCCATTTAAAATGGTAATATAAGATGTTTTAGTCATCGTATTACTTCCTGCAGTATTAGTAGCCGTTAAACTAACGGAATAGGTTCCGGGAGAGGCATAAGTAACAGCTTGTGATGTTGCAGTAGATGTTGCCGGAGTTCCGCCCTGAAAGGTCCATGATACGCCACCTGATGTTCCTACCTGGCTGGCGCTGGTAAATGTAATAGTATTACCTACACAGTTATTAACTTTATTGGCATCAAAATCAGCTACAGGTGTACAGGTGTATCCAGATGTAATTCCTGTGGCCAGCAAATTTGCCGGCGACCATAAATTATTTCTTCCGGCCGTTGAACTGGCCAAAGCGGTTCTCATTTTGGTGATTTGACCTTGTGTAAACATTTTTGGACAAGAAGAATAATCCATAATGTTTTCTACATTGGCATTTCCCGAAGCATCGCATGTATTACCTCCGGCACTGGCAGGGCAAGTACTAAAATGACATTGTGTAGGAGGCGTATCCGTAATACCATCATCACCACAAGAAGTTCCGGTACAGTTATTATTACCAAAGATGTGGGATAAGTTTAACCAGTGACCAATTTCATGGCTGATGGTACGTGAATCGTGAGGATCATTTTGAGCCAATTGATTTCTTAACATAACAATGGCATCTTGCGCTGCATTGGTAGCATAGGTTCCTGGTAAATAGGTATAACCTCCAATATAGGCTCCTGACGTAACAGGACAAGAATAAGTAGAACTAGCAATACAATCTACAATATATACGTTCAAATATTTATTGGTTGGCCATTTGTTTGTTCCGGATCCTGAATAATTATAGGCAGGACTCGTTTGGCTCCAGTAGATATTCTCATTATCATGACGAATAATGCCATTGGTACAATTCCCATTAGGGTCTTTTTGTGCTAAGGCAAATCTGATTTCCGCATCAACATATAATGATGAATATAAAGGGCTAATCGTTGATACATCAGATCCGGTAGCGGAATAATCATTATTAACGTAATTAATAAAGTTTATAAATACCTGATCAGAAACAACCTGAGGTCCCATTATATGAAAAACAACCGGAATGGTATAAATAGGTGCAGCAACTTTTGCAGCTGTTTTAACTTTTGCCATTTCATTTTGATATTCCAATTCCATTTGAGCCTGAACTTTGTTATATCTGACTTTTGCGCTAGGATCATTTTTAAAAACTTCATCCATCGCATCATAAGTGGCACAAGGCACCAGATTTGGATCTCTTTGAGCTATAGAACTAAAGCATAAGGCAGTAGCTCCAAGAATTAATAATAGTTGTTTTTTCATGTTCATGAGTTCGTGTTTTGTGTTTGAATTTACAGTTGTTATAAAGTTAAAAAATTATAATTACAATATCAAGAGAATCGTAAATATATTTTTCAATTCTGTTATTTTTTTGGATTTACATCCATTTGATGCAAAGCCATCATTTGTTTCATGGTTTTATCCATTCCCTCTACACTTCCATCCAAAAAGATCACATTTCCTTTTCCTTCCTGAGCAAAGTTTTTAACGGCCTCTGTCCACATGCTAAATAAAATTAACGATGAGTCCAATTTAGCCTCTTCCATTTCTTTAGCAGCTCCGGCCATACCTTTAGCCACTTCCTGACGGAATAAGGCGATTCCCTCCCCTTTTAATTGCGCCGCTTCTTTTTCGGCCTGAGCAGAAATTTTAATAAAATTACCTTCTGCTTCTGCTGCTTTTGTTCGGGTAATTAATAAGGCCTGCCCTTCATTTTCAGCGGCTGCTTTTAAATTATTACTGGCTACTACTTTAGCCATAGAACGCATCACTTCCTCATCAAAAGTAATATCGTTTAGTTGCAGATCTATCAAGTGATACCCCCACTCTTCCAGCATCACATCCAGCTGTTCTTTTACAGCTTCTACTATATCTCTTCTTAAAGAAAGTACTTCGGATTGTTTTTTGGTAGCAACAAAAGCTCTTACCGAACCTTCAATAGATCGTACCAATGCCTGCATTAAGTTCTTGTCATCCACAAACTTAAATGCCACATTTTTAATAGACTCTTCCGTTTGATTAACCACTGCATATAATAACATGGCCGTAAAATTCACATTAGCCTGATCAATGGTAACAGCCTGAAAGCCTAATTCAGCACTTCGGTTTTGGATGGAGATCTTTTTATACACCTTTTCGATAAAAGGAATTTTCATACTTAGTCCGGGAGTTAAAATACGTTTATACTTTCCAAACACGGTAATAACCGCTACAGTTCCTTGCTGAACGGTTACAAATGATAAAAGAATGAGCATTACTGCTAAAACAAATAAGAAGATAATAAATGGCATAATTTCAAAATATTAAATAGTTTATGTAAATTTAATCATCCAAAACAAAAAACAAAATATTATTTTATGAACGGTTCCTTGCGTTTGATATTAGTGGGATTGTTTTGTTTTTTCTCTGGCTGGGTATGTTCTCAAAAAGATACTGCCAAAACCAAAAATGCAGAAGTTGATCTTTATAAATCGGCTTGTAAACTCATGGACTCTGCCAAATATAAAGATGCTATCGTTTTATTTAAAAAAGCCATCAAAGTAAAATCAGACTATTTGGAAGCCTATAATAAAATGGCATTGGCCAAGCTTAAACTTCAGGATTACAAAGGAGCGGAAAAAGACTTACAGGCTGCTTCCAAAATAATGCCCGATAATTACGAAAGTCAAAAAACAATGGGCATTTTGTATTACGAAACAAAAAAATACAAAGAAGCCAAAGCCACACTGGATTCGGCTTATCTGTTAAATGTAGACGATCCTGAACTGGCTTATTATCAGGCCCGGTTAATGTATGATGGCAAAGCCTATAAAAATGCACTGGATGCTTGTTCAAGAGCCCTTGATCTGAAACCAAATTATCTAGACGTGTTGTATTTAAGAGGTGAAGTGCGATTTGCAATGAAAGATTATGCCTATTGCATTAAAGAACTATCAGAAGCTATCAAAGTAATGCCGGCCACCAATCCCAATTACACTACTTACAAAATAAGAGCTAAAGCAAGGTTTGAAGTCAGAGATTATAAAAATGCTGTAAATGACTGGAATGTTTATTTAGAGGCTTTTCCGGAAGAAGAAGAAGCTCTTGTATCAAGAGGCGCTTGCAAAATTGAAACAAAAGATAATTCGGGTGCCATCGCCGATTTTGATGCCGCTATTAAATTAAATCCTAAAAATCCGGTAAGCTATAATTACAGAGGGGTAGCTAAAGGAGAAAGCCGGCAGTTTGTAGAAGCCCTGAAAGATTTTGATTATGCCATCAAATTAAAATTTGATTATGCCGGAGCTTTTGTAAACAGAGCAGCTGTTAAGTTTGCCAGCAAAGATAAACGGGGCGCCTGCGAAGATCTCAACAAAGCCGACAGTCTTGGTGATGACATGGCCATTCAATTGATTGAAACATATTGCAAACATTAATAAACAATTTTGAAACAAAGATTTAGGGGGTTAAAAAATAAATACTAAACTTGAACTCTGAATAAATCAATAACCCGTTAATTCTAAAACTATCTAAATAAATGAAAACCGCTGTCTTTAGAAAAGCTACTTTTAATGCTGCTCACCGTTTAAATAATCCTCATTTTGATGACAAAACCAATCAGGAAGTGTTTGGCTTATGTAACAATCCTAACTATCACGGGCATAATTACGATGTGATCGTGAAATTAGTTGGCGAAGTAAACGAAGAAACAGGCTATGTGTTCGATTTAAAAATACTGACAGATTTGATTAATGAAGAAATTATTGAACGCTTCGACCATAGAAATTTAAATCTGGATACTGTGGAATTTAAAACACTAAACCCAACGGTAGAAAATATTGCCCGAATCATTTATGAAATACTAAGACCGAAAATTGATTCAAAATATGAGATGGAAATTACATTGTATGAAACACCCCGGAACTATGTTGTATACCCTGTTAAATAATGCTCAAGGGCTTTTTTATCATATTATACGTTAATTGTATTTTCTTGGTCTTTGGCAGGTGCAGTTCCCCTTCTGATAACAAAAAAAATTACACCACACGTTCCACTACTCCTCCTTTACAAAAAAAAGCGTTTGTTAAAGCACACGACACATCTGATCTGGAGCGCCTTTTCATTCAAAAACAGCTAATCAATATCTCCTCTTTAGATTCAGGGATCAGAGTCGTACTGCACTACTCTACTTCCCACAACTTTTTAAACAAACCACTTTACAATGGCTTAAGCGATTGTTACTTACCTTGCGATGTAGCCATCAAATTATGTAATGCCGATTATTTTTTGAATACGCAATTTCCCAATTACCATATCATTGTATTTGATGCCGTAAGACCCTTACACATCCAAAAACAAATGTGGGACGAATTACAAATGCCGGCTAAAGAAAAAATTAATTATCTGGCACATCCAAACGATATTTCGTTACATAACTATGGAGCTGCTGTAGATGTTGGCATTATTGGCAACAATGATAAACTGCTGGATATGGGAACTCCGTTTGATTTTTTTGGAGAGCTGAGTAAGCCTACAAATGAGAAGGAATTTTTATTAAACGGACAGTTGTCGCAGGAGGCATTAAATAATCGCTTGCTATTAAGATACGTTATGCAGAAAGCCGGCTTTACACCTATTACCAGCGAATGGTGGCATTTTAACTCAACCAGTAAACAAACAGCGGCGGTTAAATATCAATTGATCAACTAGGATCGATCAACAACGATTTCTTCTTTTTTAAGGTATTTGCCAATTAAGTAATGCCCCACATAAATTAATGGGATAAGCGCTAATGCCACTAAAAGCTTAAAGCCGTAACCCCAGCTGGCATTCTTTACAAATTCATCAAAGGCCCATTTACCAGGCAATACAAAGGCTATGAATTGTACCACAAAGGTATCTATTAGCTGACTGACCATAGTGCTTCCGGTAGCTCTTAACCAAATATGTTTATGCCCTGTTACTTTCTTAAATGTCCAAAATACATAAACATCCACTAACTGCGATAATAAAAAAGCAATGATGCTCCCCACAATGATCCACTGCGATTGACCAAAAACAGTTCTGAATACACTATCCGATACGGGAGAAAAAGAAGTCGCTTCGATATTTAACGCAACTGTTAAAATAATGAAGGTAAACGAAATTAAACCAACAGTGATATAGGTTAATTTTCTTACACCATCTTTCCCATAATATTCATTGATCAGATCCGTTAATAAGAAAATTACAGGCCACATAATAATACCGATACTTTGGGTAAACAACCCAAAGAACTGAACCAGCTTACCTCCTATCAACTCTGCTACAATCGCATTGGTGATGAAAAAACCTGCCAACACTAAAAATACAATATCTTTTCTGCTCTTTAAATCCACAGTTGCTAATTTATACAAGATTATAAAAAATAACTATCGTTTGCACATTTTTATTAAATTTATACACTTGTTATGATTATTAAAAACAACCAAAAGATAAAATTGTTCTGGTTTGTGCTAATGTATATGTTGGTTCAATCATTTGGTGTTTCTCAAAATCTTAAATTCAAACGGTTAAGTATAGAAGAAGGACTATCTGCTGTTACCGTTAATGCCATTTATCAGGATTCTCAGGACTTTATATGGATAGGAACGCAGGATGGATTAAACAGATACGATGGCTATCATTTCAAAGCATTTAAGAATGACCCTCTCAATCCAAAAAGTATTTCGTCTAATGATGTTAAATGCATTTTAGAAGATAAATTTGGAACCATTTATTTTGGAAGCAATGGCGGTGGTTTATCCATCTATAATAAATATACCGAAACCTTTACAAATTTAAGATCAGGGCTAAATGCCAATTCATTGTCTAATAATATTGTAAAAGATATTATTGAATTGAATAATGACGAACTACTGATTTCAACAGCCAGCGGCATTAACTTATTTAATAAAGCCTCTAAAACATTCCGGCAAATTTATTCGGATGATGCAGAAACCAGTTTCACTAATTTCTTCAAAGACTCTTATGGTACCGTATGGGTTGGATCCGAAGCCAATTATATTTTTGAGTATGATGCCGAAAATCTAAAACTGATCAATTATCTACTTCCTCAAAAATTCATTGAATTTGATAAACTAAACAAAGATGTATCATCCCGTAGAAAAAACATTTATGATATTACCCAACATAAAGACGATTTAATCTGTGGAACAGATGGAGGCTTATTGTTTTTTAATTTGAAAACAAAAACCTACACAAATGTATTTTCGTTTGATGAAAACAACCGATATAATAATCGTATTAAATGCTTTGCAGCAACGGCCGATTCCAATCGTTTGATGTTTGGTACCTGGGGAGGATTAGTGAAACTAAATTTAAGAGACTTCAGTTACAGTATCGAACAAAAAAAAGAAACCTCTATCAATTCTTTATCCAGTGATAAGATCTCTTGTATTCTCAAGGATAAGCAAAGCAATTTATGGATCGGTACCGAAGAAAATGGATTAAATATTTACTTTAATTCATTGAATAAATTCCCATTGTACAATGCCAGTAATGGTTTAGAAAACGACTTCGTTTACTCTGTCTATCAATTAAATAACAAAAATATTTTAATAGGTACCGAAAATGGATTATATAACCTTAATCCCCAAACAAACACCGTAAGTAATTACAATGCCCTTTTAAAAAAATATTCTATCAATACAGTTTTAAGTTTATTGGAAGATAATCAGGGAAATATCTGGATTGGTAGTTACGGGCAGGGAATTATCATTTACAATCCCGTTACAAAAAAAGAAACCAAATTATTAGCCGATAAAAATTTTGGCGGCACTGTCATGAAAATGATTCAGGACAAATCAGGTGTTATTTGGGTAGGAACTTATAAAGACGGATTATATTGTATTAACCCCAATACATATGCTATAAAACGCTACACCACAGCACACGGTTTATCCTCCAATAATATTTATTTTGTTTACGAGAATAAATCCGATAACACATTAATTCTTGGTACAGATGGGGGCGGATTATGTATAGTGGATTTTGTAACAAGTGTAGACAAACCATTAGTGAGCGTTTATAAGCACATTGATAACAAAAATTCTATCAGCTCCAATACTATTAATAATATTTACAAAGACCGAAACGGGATCTTTTGGATTGCCACCAGTAATGGCTTGAATAAATTTGATTTAAAAAGCAAACACTTTACAAGCTATTCTGAAAAAGATGGTTTACCTAACAGTTATATCTATGATGTAATTCCTGATAAAGATAACAACCTTTGGCTACCAAGTAATTTTGGCTTAACCAAATTTAATCCTTCCGACAAAAACGAAGGCGGATCTGCCTTTACTAACTATAACACCAATGATGGATTGCAGGCACGCGAATTTAATCAGGGCGCTTCTTTTTTATGTAAGGATGGCAAAATTTTAGTGGGTGGGATTGCCGGTTTAAATTACTTCGATCCATCATTAATCAAAGAAAGCAAGATCACTCCCAATTCTTTTATTTATACCTATTCCCGTCAGGGTAAAAATGTACCAACCGATTCCAGCATCTTTTATAAAAAACATCTGGAACTGACCTATAAAGAAAATTACTTCACATTTGAATTAGTGGCTTTGGATTATGTATCTGTAGAAAAAACAAAATTTATGTACTATCTCGAAGGGTACGATAAAGACTGGTCTTCGCCAACATCTGTTCGTTATGTATCGTATACAGAATTACCCGGTGGTGATTACACTTTTAAAATTAAAGCCACCAATAGCGATGGTGTATGGAATGAAAAACCTACAGAAATCAAGATCAAAGTTATTCCACCATGGTGGAAAACCACCTGGTTCTACGTACTGTCAGGCGCCTTTTCGCTGGCACTTGTATTTGGATTTATTAGCTATAGAACACGATCTATCAAAAAGGAAAATAAGATCCTTGAAAATAAAGTGTCCGAAAGAACCAAAGAATTAGCCGAAAAAAACAGGGATATTACCAGCAGTATTGAGTATGCCAAACGTATACAGGAAGCCATCCTACCATCTAAAGAACTTATTTTCTCAAGACTAAAAAATGTATTCATTCTTTACAAACCCAAAGACATTGTCAGTGGTGATTTTTATTGGTTTGGCGAAAAGGAAAATTATAAAATTATTGCCGTAGTTGACTGTACGGGACACGGTGTACCCGGAGCCTTTATGAGTATGATAGGTCACAATCTGCTCAATCAAATCGTTTCAGAAAAAGGTCTGGCCACTCCGGGCTTAATTTTAGAAGAATTACATAAAGGAGTGCAGGCAGCCTTAAAACAAGGGCATAACGATGTAGATACCAACGAT
>JACQAK010000102.1 GCA_016194985.1 Bacteroidota bacterium | reverse complement strand
CCATATTGGTTTTACCCGTTCCGGCATATCCTTTTATGACCATAATTTCCCGTTCATGATGATTGGAAATAAAATCGCCTAATAGATCAATCAGGGCAGATTGGTCGGTTGTAGGCGTAAAACTTACGTAACTGAGAAAAATGGAAACGAAAGAATGGCTATTCAAGGAGTTGTTCAAAATAATAAATTAGATAATTAAAAATCGAAATTTGGACATTTGGCAACACTGTTCCTGCCTTTATTCGCATCCATAGCGGTCATCATAGGTGTTAAGCCTATCATTACTTCCAGCGAATTAGCCGCCGTAGAATTAAGTCTGTTAATAGAATAATCATACGCAAAACCGGCGGTTAAATTTTTCAAAAACCGTATTTGGAAAATCCCCGAAATAAAATCTTTGTTTCTCAACGTTGCTCCAATACCAATTCTCTTGGCATAATAAGCCATCACATTTAATTCAACACTGGGAATATTAATAAAGGAAGTGTGAATGTTAACAGCCGGTACCACTGTAAGTCCGTTATCAAGGAAAAATCGTTTTCCAAACGACGTGTACAATTGAGGGGTAAGTACCGATTTATTGCCTATCTGTTTATCTCCTTGTACTTGTCTGTTTTTATATAGCTGCTGAACCGAAACATCGAAGAATATTTTTTTACTGTAAATACGTATTCCCGGAATAAAATCAGGATAAGCAACAAAGTAACCCGAATAAGTTGCCTTATATACAGGATCCGACATGGATATCATATTCCTGTCTAATGCCAGATTTCTAACTCCAGCAAATAAACCAAACGACATGGTATAGCGTTTACTGATAGGCAAATGGAGGGCGTAGGATAAATAATATCCTTCGTTTCTATAGATACCGGCTTGTTCTTTGGTAACATAAGCACCTACATTATGCCACAATCTGTAACTTCTCTGAGGTCTGATAGTATAATTAATACTTAAAAAATTGGTTACCGGGGCGTGCTCAAAACCAACCCATTGGCGTCGTGTACCCAAAACAACTTCTATTCCCGAATTCCGGTTAATACCTGCCGCTGCAGGATTGTAGCCGTATTTGTTAAATGTAAATTGTGTGAACTGAGGCGTTTGCTGACAAAAACCATTTAAACAAATAAGTAGTATAATATATTTTAAATAGTTCATTATCTGATAATGCTAACGTCGCCTTTAATAAATTTATGCCTGTTGTCTTTTGATAAATATAATATGTAATAATAGGTTGCATCGGGCGTTGGTATGGTTAAACTCTTTCCATCCCACGGAATGTATTGATTTTCCTGATGATGCACTAATTGTCCCCAGCGGTTATATACAAAGAGCTCAAAATCCGGAAAATTTTCTAAACGTCCGATACTCCACGTATCATTATAGCCGTCATTATTGGGAGTGAAATTATTGGCAGCCGCCGGCTCACAAATAATGGCACCTAAGGTGAAATGAATAGTAGTGTCGTGATTATGATCATCTTTAATTTCTACAGAATATACACCTTCCTGTTCTATCTCTTCAATATGGCTTTCGGTAGAACCCGTGCTCCATAAAATATGAATCGGTTGAATTCCATTAATAATACTAACAGACGCAGAACGTAATTCACAGGGTCTTTCTGTTTTGGTTAACTCAACATATAAGTCCTGCGCTGTTGCAACAGCAGCACTTAGCATGCAAAATAATATTATGTAAAGATGTTTTATCACTTGCAAAAATTTTGTATAAGATCATTAGCGGCTTCAATGCCCTCTGTTTTAGCTGCTTGTAATGTTTCGCAGGCATTTGTTTTGTCTCCGTTTTGAGAATACGCATAGGCCAAAGCAAGATAGGCTTCGGTGTAATGATGATCGAGATCAATGGCCTTTTTGTAATCCGATATAGCCGCGGTATAGTTTTCTGATAATTCATACCAATATCCTCTGTTGTAAAATGCCATCGAATAGTTAGGATTAATGGCAAGGCATTTATCCAGGTCTTTAATGGCGTTGGGATAATCTTCCAATAAACCCTTTGCCAAAGCCATATTATACAAGGCTTTTTCGTGATGAGGGTTTACCGCAACTACTTTGTTGAAATAAGAAATAGCATCCGGATATTTTTCTTTTTTTGCGGCTAATAAACCTTTTAAAAAATATAATTCGTAATAATCAGGATTTAATTGCTGTAATTGAGAAATGGAAATAGTTGCTTCTTTTAATTGATTTAATTTGATTTGAGAATAAGCCTTTAAATACAATATACTATCAAAATGGATTTCGGATGAATTCATGGAGTTTATTTCATCAATCGTTAATTGATAATTTTTAGCACTAAACGTTTCTTTGACCTTTTGGGCATTATTTTGCCCGTTGCCGGTAAAATACACCAGAACAAAAACCAGTAATAAATATTTTAAATTTAACTTCAATTGTTTTTTAACTTATAACTTATAATTCATCACTCAAAACTAATTTTTCTCCACCCAATCACCGTGTTCTTTTATCAGATCAATTAATTCATCCACAGCGTTATCACTTGGTACGTTTTTCTTTTCTGTTCGTTCCCTTATTTTAGAGGTTGTTTCCTGCAGGTCAAACAAGGTCCTTCCGCAGCTCGGACAGGATATATATTCTGTTTTACTGATACGGGTTCTGGTGGCCTGTAAAATGCCAAAGGCTGTTGAATTAACTACCTGAGGAGAGGTGCAATGTTGTTGTTTCAACCATAAACCATCGCCTAAACCGTCTAATAATAACGCACCCGCTTCTGCTGACGATCCTAACTGAAAATCCTGCTCAGAAATAGCATGGTAATTACGTTTAATGATAACAGGAAGCTGAACGTTATATTCTGCCAGTAGAACAAATAAACGGCGCAATTCAGGCATAGCATAGGGATTAAAGCTATCAAGGATCAGAACGGCATTTTTTAGGGATTTTATCTTTGAAATAAAATCCGGAGTTAGTACTTCCTTTGTAACTGCTATGAAATTTAATTCGGGATGCGTTTTAGAACTGGCAAAAAATTCTTCACCGCAAAACAGCGGATATTGTCGTACCGGATTTTCTAATTCTTTCCATGCTTCAGAATTATAAATAATACCTAATGTTCCGGGAATTTCGAAATCAACATGGTTGTTCCCAACATATACATAATCACAGGCAACATCATTGATATTCCACTTGTCCATCGGAACAGAATAATTGTAGCCAACAGGAAAAAATGTAGCAGGACTGATGCTTTCACGTTCACTAAAGTCAGCGATAACTCTCGGAACGTTATGTCCTCCAATCGTATTGACTGAAAAGGATTCGCGTCTTTGGTAATCGTATGGATTATAAGATAATTTAACCTTTCCGTTCTCAGTTTGCAGAGGTTCAATAGCCTGATGAAGATTTATTTTTTCGGCACTGTATCGGTCAACCAACGCTTTGGCCACCGGAATTTCGAATTCAGGATCTTCGGTTAACGATACCCTTACTGTATCTCCTAACCCGTCTTCTAATAAGGTTCCAATACCAACGGCCGATTTAATTCGCCCATCCTCACCATCACCTGCTTCGGTAACACCTAAATGCAAAGGATAATTCCGGTTGGTTTCCATCATTTTTTGTACCAGTAAGCGGTAGGCCTATACCATAACCTGTGTGTTACTGGCTTTCATAGAGATCACAATATTATAATAGTTCAGATCTTCACAAATGCGCAAAAACTCAAAGGCAGATTCTACCATGCCTAATGGCGTATCTCCATATCGGCTTAAGATACGATCACTCAAAGAGCCATGATTGGTGCCAATTCGCATGGCAGTGCCATACTCTTTGCAAATCTTTACCAAAGGAGTAAACCGTTGTCTGATTCGTTCCAGTTCCTGTTCATAAGCCGCGTCAGTATATTCTATTTCCTCAAATTTTTTCTTATCCGCATAATTACCCGGATTAACACGAACTTTTTCTATAATTCGGGCGGCATGTTCCGCAGCGTTAGGTGTAAAATGAATATCAGCTACTAACGGAGTGTTATACCCGGCAGCTACCAGTTCCTTTTTGATCACCTCTAAATTTTTTGCTTCATTTAAACTTGGCGCTGTTATTCTTACAAGCTCACAACCTGCTTCTATCATACGGATACTCTGTGCCACTGTGGCTTTGGTATCCATGGTGTCGGTAGTAGTCATGCTTTGTAAGCGGATAGGGTTATTACCACCGATGCCAATACCTCCGCATTTTACTTCGCGGGTTACAAAACGTTTATAGTCGGTTAAAGAATTGCTATATGGTAGATAAAGTTTCATTTTAATTTTAACCGCAAAGACGCGGAGTTTTTGTTTAATAGTTCAATTTTATTTTTTTGCGCTCTCTGCGCTTATCTGTTTTTCTCTGTGATGAAGCCTAAAATATCTTATATAAAATCGGTTTACTCGGACTGGCATCATTTTCAAAACTTGCTATTTGTAAATTTAAAATATAGGTGCCATCATTCACTTCGTTAGGAACAAAAATGAATTCGGTAATTGTTTTTTGAAACTGCGTATTGTCCGGATATTGCCAGAATGCATGATGAGCCAGTAATTTACCTTCGTCATTTTCACGATCAATCGAAGGCATATCAATCAGTAAATGTTGTATACCACTCTCGTTTAAAAATACTATCGCATCTTCCAAAATATAGGGTGGATTGGTATTAGAATACTGCATCGTTAATTTATTTAACCCATTGGATAACGTTCTGATCACAAGCGCTTCTGGTTTTGCATCCTCTAAAGCATCCTGCAACTGTTTTTTTGTGATCACAAAATCTCCATTTTCGATGGGGGTAGGCAGCAATGTAATCACTTCTGCCAAAAACATAAATTGCTTCAGACACTGATTAATCGTAACAAACTCTTTACTGATATGACCCACACATTCTGTATGTGTACCATTGCCATGAGGATTGAAGGTGATATTTCTGAAGTTTACCGAACCTCCTTTGCTCACATCACCGATCCAGTTTCCATTCACAACAGGTTCCAGTTTCATGGGTTCAACATACCAGGCACTAACACAGTCTTTGTTGGTGCTGAGCGGAATAGAAATATCAATGGGCTGATACAGATCAATTTTATAGTCTTTTCCTTTATGAAATACTGAAGCAATCATTAATTTTGGAGGGTTTAAAAGTTTAAAAGTACAAACTTTTCTGTTTTTGCCCGATTTGTTTTTAAATAGTTTCTGTCTGCATTTTTTTGAAAATTTCTTACATTTTGAAAAATCATCCGAAATCCTTCGAATTTCAATTCTGGTGAATCTCTGAAATTATCAAATCTGTAAAAATTTTGTAAAAATCTTCTTTTTAACAAAAAAAAGTTCAAAAAGTTTGATTTTTAATAAATATGCTTTAACTTAGTACCCTAGGTATTTTAACTATACTTAACAAAAACTAAAACAAATTGGTATAACATGAAGAAAATTTTTACCACCCTAACTGTTGCTTTAGCAGCATTTACTAGCGTTTCGTTCGCTCAGCAAGATCCTCAATTCACTCAGTTTATGCACAGTAAATTGATCTACAATCCAGGTTATGCTGGTACAAGCGAAGCTATTTGTGCTAACGTGTTGTATCGTCAGCAATGGGTTAATTTCCCTGGCGCTCCAAAAACAGGTTTAGTGAGTTTTGATATGCCAATTGGCCAATTGCCAATCGCTATTGGGTTAAACGTTATGAGTGATCAGATTGGATTCTCTAAAACTTTATTTGCCCGTTTGGCCTTAGCTTACAACCGTCACATTGGCCCTGGTGTTTTGGGACTTGGTATTGATGCGGGAGTGCTACAACAGCAATTTAATGGAACATGGATTACTCCGGACGGTTCTGGTGTTCATGATGCACATATTCCGGATTATCAAAGTACAGGAAATACAAATCCTGGGTTGAATAAATTAACGTATGACTTAGGATTTGGCGCTTATTATTCTATTGCTAATAAAATGTATGTGGGTATTTCTTCTACTCACTTAGCCGCTCAGGATATTAAATCTACAGATAGTGTAAGATATTCTTTAGCTCGTCACTATTACTTGGTAGGTGGCTATACATTTAATTTAGGAGAAGGTGGTAAACATGGTATCAACCCTAACATAAAAGTGAAAACAGATGCTGCTTCTACTCAGTTAGATATTAACTTAACATATATATACAATCAAACGTTCTGGGCAGGAGTATCTTACCGTATGCAGGATGCTATTGCTCCAATGGTGGGATATAAATTCCAAAACGGATCTTTAAAAGGCTTAAAAGCCGGTTATTCTTATGATTTAACCTTATCTAAAATTAAAGGTTATAGTTCTGGTACTCACGAGATTATGTTAGGATACTGCTTCAAACCAAAAGCGAAATCAAAAATAACCTCTTACCAAAACGCAAGATTTTTAGATTAATTTGTAACCTTTTAAAAAAAAGCTCGTTTAAGTCCCTTACAAACTTTATTTTTAAATTGTTGATAACTTGTTAATAAAGAGAATTGTCACTAAAAATAAGGTTTGGGATTATAAACAACAAGAAAGCGAAATGAAACTACTAATTAAATTTCACTAGCTTAAAAACTAAACAAAAGCACTATGAAAAAACTGATTGTATTAGCTTCGTTTATTGCCGTTGTTACCGGTTGTAACAAAAAGGCAGGAGAGTTAGTCGGCGTAGCGGGTAGAGAAGCATGGTTTCAGCCCGATCCTTTCGGTACCTTGTACATTCCTATGGGTAGCTACCACATGGGGCCAAGCGACGAAGAGATTACTATGGCTCATACAGCTAAATCCAAAATGGTTTCCGTTCAGGCATTTTATATTGATGACTCTGAAATCTCAAACAACGAGTACCGTCAGTTTGTATATTGGGTGCGTGATTCTATTGCCCGTAAATTATTAGCATACGGTTCAGGACCTGACGCTGAAAGCTTCCAGATTCCTCAGGACGAATTCTTGCAAATGTGGCCTATCTATAAAGGTGATAACAACTTGCAGGATCCTTATATTAATTGGGATGAAAAAATCAAATGGGATAGTGATGATGAAGATTACCGTTTAGATTTACAACCTTTATATTTACCGGAAGGAGAGCGTTTCTACAATCGTAAAGAAATCGATGCACGTAAATTGAATTATGAATATTACAGAATCGATATCCGTTTGGCAGCTTCTAAATCAAACCGTTTCCTTCCTCAAAAATCATTAGATATACAAGATGCTGCACATGAATACAAAAAAGCAGAGTATATTAATGGTGTACATTTAAATGATGGTCAAAACGGAGCTCCCGGACAACCTTCTACTCCTGTAGGAAAACCTGATCAGGATCCAAAAACCTTAGGTACCTACAATGTTGAGGATCAGGTATCGGTTGGACAAGGAAATTATGTTCCCCGTGAACGTAAAGGCGTTGACCGTTCCGTATTTATTTTAAAAGACGTAATTAATGTATATCCTGATACATTAGCATGGGTACATGATTTCACGTATTCATTCAATGAGCCAATGACTAACATGTATTTCTGGCATCCGGCTTATGATGATTATCCGGTAGTAGGTGTTACCTGGAAACAAGCACGTGCGTTCAGTATCTGGCGTTCTAACTTACTAAATAACTTTTTAATTGGAAATGGAATGACGATTGTTAATGACTTCCGTTTACCAACTGAATCAGAATGGGAATATGCAGCACGTGGTGGTAATGCTTTATCTCCATATCCTTGGGGAGGTCCTTACATTCGTAATGCAAGAGGTTGTTTCTTAGGTAACTTTAAACCAATGAGAGGTTCATATATTGATGACGGTGGATTCCACTCTGTATATA
Source organism: Bacteroidota bacterium (assembly GCA_016194985.1). Lineage (GTDB taxonomy): Bacteria > Bacteroidota > Bacteroidia > B-17B0 > Aurantibacillaceae > UBA4416. The sequence goes on along the minus strand of JACQAK010000102.1, from coordinate 219 downwards.
TCTATTCTTATAACCCAAATGATTATGGTTTATATTGTATGGCCGGAAACGTTGCTGAGTGGACCAGTAATGCATTTGATGAATCAGCATACGATTTCGCTCATGACTTAAACCCTGATTATGTTTATGAAGCTCAAGATAAAGATGCAAACGTATTAAAACGTAAAGTTATTCGCGGAGGTTCGTGGAAAGATGTAGGTTACTACTTACAGGTAAGTT
>JACQAK010000014.1 GCA_016194985.1 Bacteroidota bacterium | reverse complement strand
GAGCCAAAACCCTGTTTGCCACGCATTACCACGAATTAAATGAAATGACCACCTATTTTCCGCGCATTAAAAACTATAATGTATCGGTAAAAGAAGTCAATAATAAGATTATCTTTTTACGCAAACTACAGGAAGGCGGCAGCGAACACAGTTTCGGGATACATGTGGCCCGGATGGCCGGTATGCCTAAGCAGGTAGTTGATCGTGCCAATGACATTTTAAAGAAACTCGAAAAAGACCATGAACTGGAATTGTCGGAAGTAGAAGTCATTAGTTCGGAAGATGCCGTGGATAGCATGACCGCCAAAACCAAGAGCAAAAGCGATTACCAGTTAAGTTTTTTCCAGCTGAACGACCCGGTTTTAGAACAGGTGAAGGATGAGCTGGTGAAAACAGATATCAATACCCTTACCCCCGTAGAAGCCCTGATGAAACTCAATGACATCAAGCGTTTGATAGGCGGGTAGTTTTTACATTATATAGAGTTGGGCGCGTTCCTGCAAGATACAGGCAGGAACCGGGCTTTTCGTTACAAGTCCTCGCCACTCGTACCTCATGGCTGTGGTCTTTCCACTGCAATCCCTCACGCAGATATCATTAAGCAGTCATATTAATCTGTGCAGGTATTGCACTGATATTAGCGCTTAATATAGGGGTCTTTAGGCTTCAAACGTATCAGGAAAAACAAAATGGCAGGTAAAGAAAGGAGGTACAAGCCCTGCTAACACCTGCACTTTAAAGGAATTGATACATATTTCATTTTTTTTCAAAAAAATTTTGTTAAACTAAAAAATCACTTATCTTTGCACTCCCGATTAATAAAATTGGTTGTTCTTTTAAATAAAATTACAAGCGAAAGTAGCTCAGTTGGTAGAGCGTAACCTTGCCAAGGTTAAGGTCGCGGGTTCGAGACCCGTCTTTCGCTCAATAATTCTCCAATATGCCCCGGTGGTGGAATTGGTAGACACGCAGGACTTAAAAGCCTGAGCATACAGAAATTAAAAAGGCTTTAAAAGCCTTGATAACAGAGGAGTTGAAGAAGTTGAGAGAAGTAAAAAAATAGTAGTTGGTTACATTAGGGTAACATAAATGCTAAAAAATTGTAATTCGTTCTTTAAATTTTTAATTTGCGATCAAATGCCCCGGTGGTGGAATTGGTAGACACGCAGGACTTAAAGTAAAATTTGAGTGCTCCAGGGGAAATCCTGGAAGTAGAACTTCTCAAATTCGGGGAAACCTTCATCATCTAAAAATGATATGGCAATCCCGAGCCAAGCTTCAAAAGAAATTTTGTTGAAGGTGTAGAGACTAAATGGGAAGTACCTAAATTCTGAATATTCAGAACATGGTAAAGAGATAGTCCAGACTACAAATCACGTTTACGTGAGCAACGAAAGTTGTAGTGAGTACGAAAATCCTGTGTCCTTACAGACGTACGGGTTCAAGTCCCGTCTGGGGTACACCGCTCAAGTCCTTACCAGACTTGACAATCAATCAAGAAGCCTCACAGAAATGTGGGGCTTTTTTGTGTTCAATTGTGTGTAAATAGTTTTTCAAACACAATGAGGTCAGCAATATCGGTCTTTTCTTCTATCAGCAGCAACTCAACACCTTTTATTACTAATTATCTGATTATCAAATTTCAAACATTTGCCTAATATTTAAAATAATGTCCTTTGTTGGAAATCAAACATTAGACAAATATTTAATTTACTGTCTTTTGTTTGAAAAAAATCGTACCTTTGTAGTAATAAAAATGAAAGAAGCCGCTATCATAAAAAAGCTGAAAGAGGAATTTAAGGATCGTGATGTCTTTTCGAGAAATGAGTTGTATCAATTCTTTACCCATTACACTCCGGAATTGAAAGAAACAACTTTCCGTTGGCGTATTCATGACCTAAAGCAAAAGCAAATAATTCGTTCGGTTTCACGAGCCGGTTTTTCCTTGTATTATCAACCGGCATTCTTTCCTGAAATTGATTTGAAAATAAAAAACATTTTTCAGCAGGTGAAAAAGGATTTTCCATACATCAAAATTTCTATATGGAATACAAAGTGGTTAAATCAAATGATGCTACATCAACCAGGTAAATTTCTCACTATCCTTGAAGTTGAAAATGAGGCGAAATCATCCGTCTTTAATTTTCTTAAAGACACCGGCCACAAGAATATTTTCCTGGAACCAAGTAAAAAGGAAATAGAAAATTATATTTCCGGCAATAATGATTCGATTATTGTATTGGGACTAATTAGTAAGTCGCCAACCATTGAAGTCAATAAGATTATCGTCCCAAGTATTGAAAAAATCCTGGTTGATATTTTTTCTGACACATCACTGTATGCTTCATTCCAGGGAAGTGAAATGACTTACATTTATGAAAATGCCTTTAAAAAATACGATGTAAATGCAACACGTCTGTATAACTATGCGAACAGAAGAAATAAGAGAAAAGATCTGGAACACTTTATTTTGTCTAATACAATATTCCCCATTAAAGAATTAATATGATTGCTGAAGTTTCATTATCGCAGGAGTGGATCACTGCAAAACAGAAGAAATACGGAAGAGATCCTTCCATTATTGAAAGTATGATCCATGCACTGTATTTACTTGAGCGATTGCAAGAATCGGGCTTGAATTTTATTTTTAAAGGAGGCACAAGCCTTGTTCTCTTATTAGAACAAGCTGCCCGATTCTCTGTCGATATTGATATAATTGTAAAGCCTGATTTAAGCCGGGAAGACTTAGAAACCTATCTGAATAAAATAGTTCAGACTTCAAATGGTTTTTTTACAGAAGTGAAATTAGATGGTAGAAGAAGCTACAAAGGAGCTGTTCCGAAAGCACACTACATTTTCAAATATAAATCCAATTTCGCAGGTAAAGGTAAAGATGGACAGGTGGCCGCTAATGCGGAGAGAGAAATCCTTTTGGATGTTCTCTTTGCAGAAAACCCGTACCCTAATCTTATATCTAAGCCAATAAAAACAGAATGGATTGAATTAAAAAGTGAGCCGCTCATCGTAAATATGCCATGTGTCAATTCCATCACCGGTGATAAACTAACTGCTTTTGCGCCAAATACAACTGGTGTTCCCTACTTTCGCACGTCAACGAACGCTGAAGGAGTAACCAGGGAAAGTGAGATGTTTCGTGAGATCATGAAACAACTTTTTGATGTAGGCTGCCTCTTTGACGTTATTACTGATATAACGGCTTTCCAAAAGTCCTATGAAGCAACAGTGGCAGGAGAAATCAAATACCGTCCTGAACGTGGGATCAAATCCGGTGAGGAAGCGCTCAAAGATACCATCGCTACTGCGTTAGTAATCGCCAGGCGAGACAAACAAGTGAATGATGGAGATAAAAAAATCTTTGACTATTTAAGTAAAGGAGTTGGACAGTTTGCTCATTTCGTTTATACATCGCCATTTAGAATAGAACATGCCCAGGTTTCAAGTGCAAAGGCGGCTTATTTAGCTACGATAGCATTGACAAGATATACTGGAGAGATTGCCCGGTTCAAAGAAAATATTCCCTTAACAGATTTTCTAATAGCCCATCCTGAATACAATTTCCTAAATAAACAGTTGAAGGCTGTCAACAAAGGAGAGGCACTATTTTACTGGTATCAGGCAATAAAATTATTATACCCTGAAAGCAAGGAACCTGTGATGATCATGACCGGCACTCCGACTATAGAAAGACGAGGGCTTTCTCTAAAAGCAAATATCCCTACAGATATTTTTGTGAAAGGAGGTTTCACCTACTATGAAACAAGATTCCATATTCGCTTCGCGGCTTCAGCGTTTGGAAAAAGGTTAACAGCTGCTTTAAGGGATGCGAACGGGCAAGGGATTAAACAGGAAATTGAACTTGTCAACGATGGAACGGTATCTTTTGAATTTAATACTGAAATGGATCTCGGACCTAACTTCGGATTTCTTGAACTGATTTCAAAGGAAGATATAAACCTTGAGATCTGGTCTGAAATCTCAGATTCGAGGTTTATTTAATTCATGACATCTTTTTAATGTCAGTATGTTTTTCAAGAAAATCATATAGGCTTGGTTTATAATAAAGGACTTTTCTTCCATGTCTGGATGCCTTCAGAAACTTCTTATCTCTTAACATCCGAAGCTTATCAATTTTACAGCGGAGAATTTTCATAGCTTCTTTACCTGAAATCCAATCTTCCTGCTCCGAATGTTTAGTTTCATTTAAACGCATCTCTTGAATGACTTCTTTAATTAATTTTTTTGAAGTCCTACATTAATTGTTCATAGACCTGGTCGTCTTCTAATAATATGACTTTCATTTGATTTTGCATCAAATGTAACTTTAAAAAAATACTGATTATCGTGTAAGTGCGAGTTTACTTATGGTTAAAGGTTTTTCTATAAAACGGACGTTCTTTTCTTCTGATAGTGATTTATGGATTGGATTTAATGTAGCAGAAAGTAATATGATTTGACCATGAGTTTCCCCTAGCTTTAAATTATTGTACATATCTATCAATTGAAAACCATCCATCATTGGTAAATAGATTTCTGTTAGGATAAGGTCTACTTTTGTGTTTGAGTTTTGAAGATATAACAAAGCTTGTTCAGGATTTGTAAAAGAAATAACCTTTGTCAAACCGTATAATTCCAAAACCCGTTTATTGACAAAATTATCAATTTCACAGCTATCTATAAGCATTATAGTGATCTCACTTCCGGGAGTAATTGTTGATTGGACTTCCATTTTTAAAAAGTTTAGCCCAAAAGGAGGGCGTGTTATCTACTATCTCCAACTCATAGAGGCTCTGGTAAGCCCTGTGGAATTGAAAAACAGAAAGACAGACACGCCCATGACGTGTTGCTCAATCCGTTTCCCTGTCCACATAAAATTTACCAGATTCCTATGACAGTTAACGTTTTACAACGTATCTAATTTTATTATTACAAATTTAATCAATATTACATTTGAATTGGGAGAAAACTCAATGACATTAAACTTTTAATAAAAATGATAATGAAAAATCCACTCAACGCCCATCTTTTAAGTATCAACAGGAGAACTGGTTTAACTTACAATCGATACTCCTTGCACAAAATAGTATGAGGTAGATTGATTATTTTCTTCATTTGATGAACGATATATTCTTTCGTTTCTTACTAACTTTTTGGATTTTTATCGGTTTCCATCAGCTTAATGACCTTTTCTTGGGTCTCGATGATCTTTTTATCCTTCGCAATCTCCCTTTCGTAGCGGTCAATCGTTTTTTTTAAATCCTCAATCTCTTTGGCCATCTCATTATTCTGTTCAGATATAACCGTATTCTGTTTCTGAAGACTATCAAAATTTTTAAGTAAATCCTTTCTGTCTTTTGCAGACATTCTGTTCGCTATCTTTTCTACTTTAAAATACACATCGCCATTGTTCGCTACTGCCTGTCCGTTCAGAACAACATTGTTTTGCCCACCATGTATGGACCCTCCATTAATGGTTACATTTTCTCGCTGAAGCTTTTCTGTCTCCAAACCACTTTCCACGAGAATATGATTGGCATTTATACCCAACACATTGACAGCTTTCCATAACATCTCAATATCAACATACCGGGTTCCGGAAGGGTTTTTAATCTTAGAAAACTCTGCCTGGTCTTCATTAATTCGTAAAGCAAAGTCTCTATGGTTTTTTACAATATCCTTGTCTATCGCCTCAGTAACCATTTTAAAAAACCTATCCGACACCATTCTTTTGATGGAATCGGATTTATTTTTTTTACTCTTAACGTCCTGTTTCATAGTTAGTTAAATACAAAATGCGTTTTATAAGAAAGAATAAATTTGGAAATGTTACTTTTTTTACAATACATTTGTTACCTTTTACACAACAAAATATTGTCAAAACTACAACAAATTTAAATAAAAAGAAATTATTTTTTACAAAACTGAAAAAATGTTTACACAAGAGGATGTTAATATCATTGCCAATCAGCTACCATCAAGCGCTGTAATGGAGATTGCAAAGAAAACAGGTATCTCCCGCCCAACGATTTACAGATTTCTAAAAGGAAACAAAATTCGTTCTCAGCATCAACAGCGGATATACGTAGCTGCTCTGAAAATCATTGAGCGGGATAAAATCGTAACAAAAAAAATTATGGCAAAACGTTCACGCATTCTTAGTGAAAATTTCGATACGAATTAATCTAACCTATTTTGACAATGGAAATAATTGTTTTTGAAAAAGAAACGTACTGGAAAATGCAATCCGAATTATTTAAACTCTTTCAGGAAGCGTTACACGAAGCAAAAAAACCGGATGGAGATTGGATCTCAACCGAACAGGCGAAAGAGTTATTGGGCGTAAAGAGTAAATCTAAAATGCAGGATTTGCGAGATACAGGATCCATAAAGTTTTCTAAACATGGTAGAAGAACCATTGTGTATTCTAAAAAAAGCATTCTCGAATTTTTGAAAAAAAATGTCCCGGACTATTAATATGAATTTCATTAACAATCAATATTCATGATGCAGACAAAGCCATTAACGTGGGAATACATTGGTAAAGAGCATTGTTTATGGAAAGGCAGAACAATCGGGATGCTTAGTCATGTTTCTTTTTTTATCACACTTACAGGGAATCATCAAGATGAATATTTGATTAGAACTGATACCGATGGAATTGCCAATGAAACGTGCATTGGGCTTGAAAATACAAAAGCAAAAGCACAGGACTTACTTAACAGTTATACGCTAAGTCTCATTTTTCAATGAGTGATGTGATTATAGAATTTAAAACCGTTCAAAAATGAATATACGATTGGAATACTCCGAAATGGAAGGCAAGTTTAATCAAGCCCAGGCAACTGATAAAACTGACATTGAAAAAGGGTACAGAACACTTTGCTGTTTTGTTAATGTAGAAAGAGCATTACGCTTCACTCAGGCTATGGAAGAAAAATTTCCGGCTCTCAATTTTACCAATGGCCAGCCCTTCCCTTCTTTCTCCAAAATAAAAGATGAACTGTATCACTTCATGGCTGAAGATATACAACTTTTGGAACAACACATGAACAAAACTTACGAGAGACGAAAACAATTATTTAATAACCGATCATAAAAAAAAACAAACATGAAACGATTAAACCTACTAAAAGGACTGTTGTTCCTAATACT
>JACQAK010000013.1 GCA_016194985.1 Bacteroidota bacterium | reverse complement strand
CTTTGATTTTTTGATGCAATTCATGGTCTAAATTAAATTCCAGTAATTTGGCAGTTCGTGGATGTAATGGTAATAATACATCTAATTGATATTGTTCACTAATTTTATATAAAGCATTGAATAAAGCATTCAATCTAACGGGCTCATCTGTGTTATTATTGCGGTGAATCGTCGCTAAAATGAAATTGTTTTTTTGCAAGCCGTTTTTAGTAATAATCGATGTTTTTTGTTCAGCAACTTCACTGAAATGTAAACTATTATCATACATCACATCACCACTATGATATATTTTTGGATTATTGGCGTTGTAGGGTTTGGAGTTGCCGGTTTTAAAACCTTCATTCACCAGATTTTGATAGCCTGTCCTGGTGGGCGAAAACAGCAGGGTAGAAACATGATCGCACATAATACGATTTACTTCCTCGGGCATGGCTTTATTGAAAGAACGTAATCCTGCTTCAATATGCACAACAGGCACATGAATTTTACTGGCGGCAATAGCACCAGCCAAAGTTGAGTTTGTATCACCATATAGCACAATGGCATTTGGTTTTTCCTGAAGCAGAATTTCTTCAATGCCCGTGATCATAGTAGCGGTTTGCTTTCCATGACTTCCGCTTCCTACATTCAAGTTGTAATTTGGCGAAGGAATCCCCAGTTCATCAAAAAACACCTGACTCATATTTTCATCGTAATGCTGCCCTGTATGAACAATAATTTCAGTAATAGAATCAGAGAAGTTATTTTTGATTGCTCTGCTAAGCGCAGCAGCTTTGATAATCTGAGGTCTTGCACCAATGATGGTTACTATTTTAATCATGTGTTTAGTTATAAAATTCCTTCGTCGGCAAAACTCAGATAAGCCTGATCGCCTATAATTAAATGATCCTGTATACTGATGTCTAAAAATTTCGCGGCTTCTTTTATTTTCTTTGTTAAATTAATGTCTTCGCCGCTTGGCTTTAAATTTCCGGAAGGGTGATTGTGTGCCAATACCAATGAACTGGCTAAACATTCTATGGCGGGTTTTAATATTAATCGAATATCCACTACCGTACCACTAATACCACCTCTGCTGATGCATTCTGTTTTTATGACACTATTGCTTCTGTTTAAAAACAGTATCCAAAATTCTTCGTGAGGTAAATCACTTAATTTGGATTTTAGAATATTATAGGCGCTTTTAGAAGATGTTATTTTTGTTTTTTCATCAATCACTTCATCTGTTCGTCGGCGTCCTATTTCTAAGGCAGCGGCAATAGTTACTGCTTTTGCCTCTCCAACACCTCTGTATTTTTTCAGATCGTTTAACTGAAGTTTGGCTAGGTCATTGATAGAATTATTATTTTCTTTTAAAATACGCTGAGCTAATTGCACAGCCGTTTCATTTCTATTACCGGACGCTAAAAGGATTGCCAATAGCTCTGCATCAGAAAGAGCCTGCCTTCCTTTACCAACCAGCTTTTCGCGCGGACGATCATCTTCAGCCCAGGCTTTTATGGTTAAATGTTTATGTGGAGATTCTTCCAATATGTTTTAAAATTAATGCTTTTTAATAAAATTTAAAATAATACTTTTGTACAGCATGTCTTTTTCTTCCTCACTACAGATATTTAAACATAAAGAGTTTAAATGGTTTATATACGCCAGATTCTTCGTCACGCTGGCTATTCAAATGCAAATGAGTACCATTTATTTACAGATCTATTATGAGCACTCCCGTAATGAGCTTACCTTAGGGTTGATTGGGTTGTCAGAGGTGATCCCTTTTATCATTACATCCTTCTTTTCAGGGCATATTGCTGATGTGATGAGCCGACGAAGGATCCTGATAGTTGGTTGCTTGGCATTGTTATTAGGTTCAATGTTTTTATGGGCCTTCAGTAGCGAGTATTTCCCGTCACTGAAATTGCTGGGTGCATCGGCTTTATTTTCTGTAGTATTCATTTTTGGGATCATCAGAGCCTTTTTGGCAGCCGCTACACAGCCCTTTATGAGTCAGTTGGTAGATCGAAGTCAATATACTCAGGCTACTACATGGAACACAACGGTATGGCACACGGCGGCCATCTTAGGGCCGGTTTTGGCCGGATTAATATATGGTTACCATGATGCCAGGCATGCAGATTGGTGCTACGCTGTTAACTGTTTATTGTTCTTGGGATGTGTTGTTTCTTATCTGGTAATAAAATCAAAACCGATTCCTGAAAAAACAAAAGATGAAACCCTGTTGCAAAGCTTAAGCTCGGGATTGAAATTTGTATTTAATAATAACATGATTTTCAGTGCTTTGTCGCTGGATATGTTTGCGGTATTGTTTGGGGGTGCAGTAGCCATTATTCCGGCGTATACCGATAAAATTTTGCATCTGGGACCCGAAGCCTATGGTTTATTAAGAACAGCACCCGCTATAGGCGCGGTATTAACATCCTTCGTGTTGGCATTTAAGCAACCCGGTAAACGAGCAGGATTTGATCTGTTATGGACCGTAGCTGCGTTTGGAGTGTGTACTATTTTATTTGCTTTATGTACTAATTATTGGATGGCTTTTGCCATGTTATTGCTGACGGGTGCTTTTGATAATGTGAGTGTTGTGGTAAGACATACTATTCTGCAATTAATGACACCGGATAATATGAGAGGTCGTGTATCTGCAGTAAACAGTATTTTTGTTGGCTCCAGTAATGAGATCGGTGCTTTCGAGTCGGGAGCTGCTGCACGATTAATGGGATTGGTTCCTTCTATCGTGTTTGGTGGAATTATGACCATTGGTGTTGTATTGGGTGTTAATAAACTGAACCCTCAATTGAAAAAACTTGATTTAAAAGAGTTGGAATAATGGCGTCACATTTTGCAGAAGTAAAAGAACTCCTGGATGAAAAATATCTCCGCTTCAATAATTCCGCCTTTATAGAAACAGACCCTATTTCCATTCCGCATCAATTTACCAAAAAAGAAGATATAGAAATTGCTGCATTGTTGGTGGCAACTATTGCATGGGGCCAACGGACTTCTATTATCAACAACGGCCATAAATGGATGAGGTTAATGAATAATGAACCGCACGATTTTATTTTGAATTTTACGAAAAAGGATGCGGTTCGCTTTGAAGACTTTGTTCACCGTACATTCAATGCCACGGATTGCATTTTCTTTTTGAACTCTTTGAAGTATATTTATCTCAAGCAAGGAGGTTTGGAAGCCGCATTTTCTGATAAGCTTTCGGGAAACGAAACAGATGTCAAAGATGCTATTACTAATTTTAGAACACTGTTTTTAAAAACGGCACATCAAACCAGAAGTGAAAAGCATATCTCTAATCCGGCAGCAAAATCAAGCGCCAAACGGCTTTGCATGTTTTTGAGATGGATGGTTCGGAAAGATAAACACGGTGTTGATTTCGGAATCTGGAACAATATAAAACCTCATCAATTGTGCCTGCCTTTAGATTTGCATACCGGAAATGTAAGTCGGAAACTGGGCTTATTACAGCGCACTCAAAACGACTGGCAGGCAGTAGAAGAAATTACCTCTGTATTAAGAAGCTTCGATAAAAAAGATCCTATTAAATACGATTTTTCTTTGTTTGGATTGGGTGCCTTTGAAGGGTTTAAATAAATGATTTTATTAGTTTAATATTATTGTAAAATTTGCGTAAGGGATTGAGGCTTTGCTTGAGCTCTTTTTATTTGCTCCGAAGGACAAATGAAAAAGCGAGTGCCGAAAGCCCGACCCGAAGGGATACGCCCAAAAAAATAATAAAAAACGATTAAAACAAGTTTACATTATTCTCATAAAATGAGTTATTTTTTATTTTCAAAAATAATAAACTCTACTCTACGGTTTACTTCATGTTCAGCATCTTCACAACTTACACCCTCTGTGCATTTGTTTAAAATAAAAGCTTCGCCTTTGCCAGACACTTGTTCAATTTGTTTTACTTTCAATCCTTTAGATACCAAATACTCTTTCACATGCTGCGCACGTTTTTTAGATAAAGGCAGGTTATAGGCTTCCGAGCCTCTGCTATCCGCAAAACCATAGATTAATATGGATAATTCAGGATGTTTGGATAATATATCAATGTTATTTTTCAAAATAGCAACAGCATCTTCTCTGATGTTGGATTTATTCAAATTAAAATAAATAGGCGTCATATTTAATCCTAAAGCATCCAGTTTTGATTTATTTAAATATGGTAAAATCAATTTATCATCGTAAGGATTTTTACCAGCTTCTTCAACGGGTGTAACCGCAATCATATCTGCAGGTACTTTGTAAATAAGATTGTTACAAAGCACAACAGGTTCGATACAGGTATCACAACCGGCGATCACTTTTACAAATACAGAATCACCGGGAGACGTTAAAGAGATGGTATGAGTAATTTGAGAAGCGTCATTTGGTAATTTGGTTTGATTAAAGGTCCATTGATAAGCAATCACGTTTAAGTTGGAAGGAATAGAACTTTCGAAATTAACAGCAAATGTTTCTTTATCGGTTATTTTGGAATTAATAGAAACCAAAGCACTTTTTTTCTCCGAACATTCTTTTTTGAATTTATCGAGATACGTAATTTTGTATATATCCATATCACCTTTGCCGCCTTGTCGGTGAGATGATAAATATCCGTTATTGAAATGATCGGATTCGATCATAAAAATATCATTGCCCGGAGAGTTAATAGGGTGTGCTAAATTTTGTGGTTGAGACCAAGAACCATTACTGTATGTGCTTTTATAAATATCATAATTTCCAAAGCCTTCGTGTCCTTTTGATGAAAAGTATAATGTTTTTCCGTCATCAGATAAGTAAGGAGAATCTTCGTCGTATTCTGTATTTATTGTGGATCCTAGATTTTCAGGAACACCCCATTCACCATCACTGCCTTTTACAGATTTATAAATATCAAGCCCACCTTTTCCTCTGTCATCTTCACTTGTAAATAAAAGCGTATTCCCATCCTTGCTGATAGTGGCATGGTTTTGATAAAAATCGATATTCACATTTTTAGATAAAGCTTTTACTGTTTTTGTATTGCCCTCTGTTTTAATTTCGTGGATTTTATTTTTCTGAAACACAAACATGGTATTGCCGTCTGTAGAAGCTGAAATGATGGATAAATGACTTTTCCTTGGATTTGTTTTTAAAATTTCTTTTGGTATGGTATATACTTTGGCGGTTTGTGGTTTACCGTTGTTATCTATTTTACTGATGTAAATATTTTCGAAATACTTGTCATCTATTTTACTTGTTTTTTCTTTCTCGAAATCTTTTCTGCGAGATGTAAATAGTAATTCGTTATTTGGGGTAATGACAGGTACATATTCCGGCATATCAGTATTTACTTTTGGACCTACGTTTCCAACGTAAATATTTTTATCATAAACTAACTCTTTGTTTTTTTCCGCAAACAAGCAATCTTCTTTGCGCTTTTTCAAATCAATGATGTAGGCTTTGTCTTGTTCTTTATCCAATGTGGCTCTTACAATTAAATTATCAAACAGGGAATATGCTTTTTTAAATTCCCCCACGTATTGATAGCATTTTGCCAGTGCACCCAGCAAATCGGCAACGGTATCCGTGGGTGTTTTGCTATAGGCAATTTCTAAATACGGTAAGGCTTCTTCATATTTGTAATAAAACTCTGCCAGTAAATAACCCATACTGGCATTTGTTTCGTAAGCTGTTTTATCAAGGTCGTATGCTTTTTGATAATTGATTCTGGCAGATTCCAGTTTGTTTTTTTCAAGTGCTTTGGAACCTTTTCTCAAATACTTGCTTACCTGGCCAGAGCCAATAGTTACTAAACATATAAAGATAAGAGTAATGAGTTTTTTCATAAAAATGCTTTTTTATCTGCTAATTTTAAGCTGGTAAAAGTAATAATTAATTTCAGAAATAGCCGTCAAAATGCTTTTTTAACATGACGAATCATTCTTAATGCCCCATCAATGGCTTACTGTCCAAAGATTTGGAATCTAATGCATCTCTTAATCCGTTTCCTACCAACATAAATGCCAATACCAATACCATAATAGCCAAACCGGGTACAAACGCAAGATAGGCTGCGTCTACCAATACATAGCCTCTATGCGCATTGATCATTTCTCCCCATGATGGCGTAGGAGGTTGAGCACCAATTCCTAAAAAGCTAAGTCCGGCTTCTGTTAAAATAGCCGCTGCAAAATTGGAGGCTGCAATAACAATAACAGGACCCATTACATTTGGTAAAATATGACGCAAAATAATGCGCATATTTTTAAATCCTAAAGCCCGGCCGGCTTCTACAAATTCTTTTTCACGAATACTTAATATTTGACCACGGATCAAACGCGCCACATCTACCCACATGGTTAATCCTACAGCGATAAACACCTGTAAAATTCCTTTTCCTAACACCAAAGTGATAGCAATAACCAATAATAATGTTGGAATAGACCATACAACATTAATCAACCACATGATCACATCGTCCAGCCAACCTCTAAAGTATCCGGCCATAGCGCCTAATAAAATACCAATCACAATGGAAATAATAACAGAGATAAAACCAACGGATAAAGAGATACGCGTGCCTATCATTAAACGGCTTAAAAGATCGCGGCCGGCTAGGTCTGTCCCTAAAATATAACGTCGGTCTTTGATATTATTTTCTGTAACGGATTTTTGTAATTCAGTAGCGCTTAATTTTAATTTCTCTCCGGTGCTTAATTGATAAAATTCAATTTGATTGGTGACGCTGTCATTTTTAATAGGATAGTTATTGTTCACGTCGTATACAACGTCGGCTAAATTATAAGCTACTTTATTTCCATTATTAGGTTCGTTACCGGTATACTCTTCAATTACAATGTCAAATCCTTTAAAAGAATATGAATATGCCGGAATGTATGTGTAATCACTTATTTCACCAAAGATCATTTTATTAAACCAGCCTGCTTTATGAGACAGCTCATTTTTTCTGGCTAATAACATATGCGCGTTAAATCCGGGTTTTTTGATATGTAATTCAGGCTTTTGGTCATTGGCGTAAGGCGACGAATCAGGAGTGATTAAAAAACCTAAAATTGAAATAGTAGTTGCAATAACAATTAAGCATAACCCAAACATAGCCAGCTTGTTTCTTTTAAAACGTCGCCATGTTTGCACAGAAAGAGATTCTGAAATATAGTCGTTATGTTGTTTTTTAAATAGCAATTAGTTAATTTTTTTTTCTTTCCAGTAAGGCTTAAAAAATAAAGAGGCAGTTCCCACTAAAAATGCATATAACCAATATACACATTCAAAAGGGATAAGCCACACAATAAATTTAGCGCGCCCTAAAAAATCTGAAGCTAAAAATAGCAACAAAAAATCAAAAACACACTTTGCAAGTGCAAAAATCGATAAATAAGGTATAATGACTGATTTTTTGAGGATTGCGACTAATAAAGCCAAAAATAAAATATTGGCAGCCATAACAATAAATCCTGCAAATAAATTGAGCTTATTGGTATTGTATTTTGCTTTATAGGCCCATCTTACCCTTTGATTAAATAATGATTTGAATGTGGTTTGAGACCTTGTTTTAATTATCAAATCCCTCATAGCACCATAATGAATGGCTGCAGGATTTAGCTTTTTTAGATCTTCCAGTAAAAAAACGTCTTCACCGGATGTGATGTGAAGATGTGATTCATAGCCATTTACATGTTCGTACGCTGTTTTTTTAAAGGCCAGGTTAGCACCATTGCACATAAAGGGTTTTTGTAATCCACTATAACCTGCCGTAATTCCGGTAAGGGCTATGTTTTCTACTATTTGAAACGTTTCTAAAAAACCTGAACGGCTTTCAAAGTCGATAGGCATAATTAGCAAATTGGGAGCATACACTTTGAAATAATCAGAAATGGTAGAAAGCCAGTTGACAGAACGATACACAATATCAGCGTCGGAGGTTATAATCACAGAGCCTCTTGATTTTTGGATAGCCAACGCCAGATTTTGTTTTTTTCCATGATGTTCTGTTTGTTGAATGAGTTGATAGGATAAGCCTGAATCTTTTAATGTTTGAAATGCAATGTCGTAGGTGCTATCTTTTGAGTCATCATCAACCAGAATCACTTCGAAACCGGTTTTAGGAAACTCCTGCTTTATAATTTGCCTGAGACAAAGTTCAATAGTGTCGGCTTCATTTCGGGCAGAAATAACGATAGAGATAAATGGAGTATCGGCAAATGGCGTTGGTTTAATAGCACGATTTAATCTGTTAAATCCGATAACGGCCAGTGTTGTAAACGTTCCGTACGCTACTATAATAAAAGCAAATATGTATAGTTCAATTAGCACCTGCAGATCTGAAATCTATTTTTTCTCTTAAAATGATCATATAGCCAACCGCACTTGGTACAACTACATTGATGATCCAAACAAAGGTAGACGCCAAAACCACCGTTACTGTATTATCGTCGGCATTATTAAATACAAACAAAGCAATGGCGGCTCTAATGGCTGGTTCTATAATACTGATCATGGGAATAAGACTGGTAAGCATAAAATAAGCGGCTATGCTCATAAAGGTTTGTGCAGCATGATGCTGTGGTGATAATGACTGATAGATTAAATAAAATTGAGATGTAAACACAACGTAACGGATGATGGAAAAAGAGACTAATTTCAGAAGGAGTGTTTTTGAAAATTGAATATGTCCCGCATCATCTATTTTTTTGAACCATTTAATGAATCTTAATTTTTTTTGAATAAATGATACATTTAAAATAGCCCAGCAGAAAAACAGAATAAGACAAAAACCTCCTGCTAAAACAACATAAATAAAATTGGAAGATTGGTTGCTTTGATTAAGTTTAAACGCAATAGAGATGATACCTACTACCACCGTGATCAGCATTTGAAACATGCCATTTATAAAATGGAGTATGGTAATAGTTGGCCTGTTCTCGGGCTTAAAAAAAATAATTTTGGCTAAAAATTCCATGGCCCTGCCGGGAGCTATATTTCCTACACACACACCTGAAAAAACGGATTTTAAAGCAGTAACATAAGATACCTGTTCTACCTGTTGAGTAATCATGTTCCATTTATAACTTTCGATCCCCCAATTTACAGGCATTAAACATAATACGATCAATAACACAACATACATATGAGGTTCGTTTAACCAAAATAGGCATTGCTCTTTTAATTGAGGAATTTGACTAAGACGTGAATAAATGATCCAAAAACTAATGACACCAATCAGTAATTTGCTTAAAAAAATGGTATTTTTTCTGGATAAAATCAAGGGTTATAAAAACATTAAAAGTATTAAAAAATTGGAACTATTTGTTAAACTAAATTTTTTAGACCCCGGGAATGATTTTTCTATTTCTGAAAAAAAATTGGTTTTCCGTTTTGCTTAATTTTTTTTTATACATTGTCACTTCCAAATATGGTGAACTATGAAAAAAATCTACTCTTTCTGTCTATTGCTTGTCAATTTGTGTTTTGTTAATGTTGCTTTATCGCAAGGAGACGATTGTTCTTCTGCATTAACATTGACTAATGTTACTAATTATTGTTCGAACGCGGCTATTTACACTAATGCCGGCTCTACAGCCAGTGGATTTGGTGTAGCTTCCTGCTGGACCGGAGCTTCAACATCTGATGTTTGGTTTTCATTTACAGCTACGGGAACAAGTGTTTTGATCTCTACTAATGGAAGTGGTTTTGGAGGAACGATTGATAAATCAATTAGGCTGTAGTAATGGTACAGCAGGTAGCGGGTATAATCAGTTATATGTAGGCGGTTTGGTTTTGGGGCAGACATATCTTATTAGAATAAGTAGTACAGCTGCAAATGTTGGAACTTTTGAGCTATGCGTTAATAACTACACGCCACCGCCACCGGCTAGCGCAGATTGTGGTGGAGCCGGTAAATTATGCAGTAAAAATCCTTTGAGTGTTAGTACTTTGTCAGGCGGTGGGTCAAATCCCAACGAACCAGCCAACGAAACAAATTCCTGTATGACAGGTGATATTTTTACAGATGCAGAAAGTAATTCTGTTTGGTATACCTGGACTTGTGGCACATCAGGAACTCTATTGTTTGATTTAACTCCTTTAGATCCTTCGAATGATATAGATTATGTGCTATATCAACTATCCGGAACAAACCCTTGCGGAGGAAGAACCATTATACGTTGTAACACTTCTGCTTGTTTAAATGCAACAGGTTCTACAGGATTAAGCGCCACTGATACTGATATATCTGAAGATCCGGGTTGTGATCCGGGCGAAAATGCATATTGCCAGCAAATTAATATGGTGGCAGGAACCAGCTATGCCATATTAATTAATAATGCAAATGGAAACACTGGATTTAATATTGTATGGGGAGGCACAGGTACGTTTTTAGGACCTGATCCAAATATCATTGCATCCGATACGACTATCTGTGCCGGAGAATCCGTAACCTTTGACGGTTCAACATCTACAAATTATAGTAGTTTAGACTGGAGTTTTAACCCAACAGGAAGCCCTGTGACAACAGCTACGGGTGTTGGCCCTCATACTGTTGTATTCCCTAATACAGGTACATATGTAGCAATCTTACAGGCTACATCATCTTTAGGCTGTACGGCTGTTGAGTATAAAAATATCATCGTGGGATCTGCTTCAACCATTTCTGTAACGTCGGCAGCCATTTGTCCGGGAGCATCTACGGTATTAACAGCCAGCGGAGCCTCTTCTTATACCTGGAGTACCGGAGCTACAACTTCTACAATTTCTGTTTCTCCTGTGTCTCCAACAAGTTATACAGTTACGGGTGGTGTTGGCACATGTACTAATACTCAAATTGCTTCGGTTACTATCAATCCTGTTCCAACAGGAGTGAATGCAGGCTCCAGCCAAACATTAACCTGTCCGTCGAATTCAGTAACGCTTTCGGGAAGTGTTTCTTCCCCAACAAATGCTTCGGTTAACTGGACAGGTGCTAATGTATGTGGGGCGGCTACTACACTTACCCCATCTGTTTGTGCAGCCGGAATTTATACGCTAACGGCAACTGATCCGGCAAACGGATGTTCTGCGAATGCAACGGTTCAAATATTTCCAAATGCAGGCGCTCCAACCGGAACAATTTCGTCTACCTCTATAGCACTTGACTGTAATAATTCAGTTGGTTCAGTAACGGTAACAAGTACGCCTAATACCGATGTTACTTATGTATGGAACACTCCTCCGGCAACAGTTTCAACAGACGGAAGCGTTGCTACCTTTACAAATGCTAATACATATATTTGCACAATTACAAATACAATAAGTAACTGTTCAGTTCCTGTTCAGGTAGTAGTAACCAGTAATACAATTGTGCCCGTAACTACGGCTACCGCTGCCGGAATGTTAACCTGCACAAATACGAGCGTGACATTAAATTCTTCTTTATCGGGTATGAGTTATACATGGACAGCCCCTATCGGAGGTGTTTTGGCAACTACGAATACTCAAAATACATCTGCTTCAGGATCAGGCGGTACATATACTTTATCCGTGCTAAATACGACTAATGGATGTACCTATTCAACAACAGCAGTGGTAGTACAAAATACAGTAGCTCCAACAGGTGTAAGTGCAGGGCCAAACCAAACATTAACATGCTTGTCGAATTCAGTGTCATTGGCAGGAAGTGTAGCAACGCCAACAAATGCTACTGAAAACTGGACTGGTGCAAGTATATGCGGTTCTGCAACCACACTTACAACATCAGCTTGTGCCGTTGGTATTTATACATTAACCGCTACAGATCCTTCGAATGGATGTACATCTAAATCTACAGTACAGGTGTTTCCAAATGCAGGGGCTTCTTTGCTGAGCATTTCATCCTCATCTTTAATCTTGGATTGTAACAATGCAACACGTTCAGCAACAGTAACAGCTACCCCTTCAAACGATCTGACGTATAGCTGGAACCCTGCACCATTATCAGGTTCAACCTCTTCCAATGCCTCATTTAATTCGGCGGGAACTTTTGTTTGTACGGTAACCAACACATTAACCAGTTGTTCATCTTCAATACAAGTAGTAGTTACTCAAAATAATTCCTTGCCAACTGTTACTGTAAGTAATACGATCATACCTTGCAACTCCAATACGGTTAATATAATAGCTGTATCCTCTCCTACTAATGTAACATACAGCTGGACAACATTAAATGGGACAATCGTATCAGGCGGTACAACAGGTACTGTTACAGTAAGTTCAGCAGGTAACTATGTAATTACGGTGAAAGATAATAGTAATGGATGTGTTAATACGGCAACTTCAAATGTTACGTCTTTATCTATTAACGCTGCTTTTACAGCTAATCCATTATCAGGTACAGCACCATTACTTGTTAATTTTACAAATCAAAGTACGGGTGCAGCCGCATATTCATGGAATTTTGGTGATTCAAATAATAATATTTCTACGTTGTCAAATCCCGATCATACATATAATTTGCCCGGTGTTTATGTGGTAACATTAACGGCAACCGATGCATTTAGTGTATGTAGTGTGTCGGCTACTACTACAATTACGGTGTTGGAAAACTCAGTATTGATTGTTCCAAATGTCTTTACACCTAATGGAGATGGATCCAATGATCATTTTAAAATTATTGCATCGGGTATGAAAGATTTAACTTGTGATATTTTTAACAGATGGGGGACAAAAGTCTATACTATAAAATCGGCTGATGATTTTTGGGATGGAGGAAATCATTCTTCGGGAACTTATTTTTATATTTTAAAATGCACCGGCTTGGATGGCAAAGATTACAGTCAGCAGGGCTATTTGAATTTATTCAAATAAGTAAAATCTAATCAATCAATATGCAACAGGGGCTTAATGCCCCTGTTTTTTTTTGACTTAATTATGAATTCTGAAAAAAATCTGAATTTTTAACAAAAAAGGGCACTTTTTTTGTTAAAAAATTGTTAATTTTAATAACGAGTACAAAAAAGTATGTCACACTTAATCCTAATTCTATGAAAAAAGTTATTTTTTTTATTTTCTGCAGTTTGTTTTTAAGCGCTTTTAAACTGATATCTCAGGAAAAATTGGCTATTATTAATCTGAGCACCATTCGTGAAAGCGCATCAGATAATTCTTATTATCAGGTATTTAAATTATCGAACGCGTATAACTCAAAACAGATTGAGGAATTTAAAGCACAATCCTTTAAATATAAATATGTAACCGATGTAACTGTTAATAAAGTAGTTGATGGTTACGACGTTAAATTATTACTCAACAAGGAAGCAGAAGATACACCCTATTATTTCAGAGATTATTTATTAAGTCTGTCTATAGATCATGTCATAGTTGATGGCAACAAAATAAAAACTATGGATTATTATACCTGTATGACTCAAAAAGTAATGCATAAAGAAATCCCAAATAAAAACTAATAGTCTTAATTATATATTGAACAGATGATGAAAAAACTACTATTTACTTTAACAATTCTGGTAACATGTTTACTTGAAAAGGCTTATTCGCAGGATGGGTCTTATATAATGACAGCTAGTACTAAAACAATTACTTCCTGCAGAGCCACTTTGGATGTAGAATTGGCATGTACAAGAGGAGCCTTTTTGACGCCCGTTTATTGTGCAAATATAGACAGGGCTTATACATTTGTCTCCGGATCCGGAACGGTGCTAAATGCTAATTTAACATTGCATGTGTTGGATGATGACTTTATTTATGTGTATGATGGTCCGTCTGCTGCCAGCCCATTAATAGCTACCTGGACCGGAGGGAATACAACAACCTGCTTTACTGGATTGAACGCTACCAGTACAGGTTCAGTTATTACGATCCGCTTTGTATCTAACGGCTCAAAAGGCCAGTTCTTAGGCAGTTTCCCAAATGAAGTATACGGTTGGTCAATATTGATAGGATGCCCTCCTACTAGTTGTAATGGAAACATCCCTGCAGCTGATAATTGTTCATCTTCTCCTCAGATATGTAATTTAGCTGGGTATTGTGGTAATACAGGTGGTTGGTATAATGAAGATAATGCACAACTAGAAGGTCAGGCAGCTCCGGGTTTTGGAGGAAGTATAGAAAATAATTCATGGATTAATTTTGTGTCGAGTGCTACAACTTCCACGCTAGTGGTTCAGTCTGCTAATTGCTTATTCACAGGAAGCGGAATTCAGGGAGCCGTATATGCTTCTACCAATTGTTCGACTTTTACTCCGGTTTCGGGAGGTAATTTTAATCAAACAACGGCAGCCGGAACTGTTACATTAAGCTTAACAGGATTAACTGCAGGACAGGATTATTATTTAATGTTAGATGGTTATGGAGGAAATGTGTGCGACTATACAGTTACTGCTAAGGGAAATGTTCAAACATTAAATACCACATCGAGCGCAACTTCAAATACTATATGCCCTAATCAAACATTTACGGTAACAGCTACTGCCGGAGCAACCAGTTACGCCTGGAGTCCGGCACCGGTTTCAACGTCTTCCAATACGGCTGTCTTTAATAATATTTCGTCAACATCAGTTATTACCACTACGGCCTTTGGCTACTGTGGAGCGAGTGCTACTGTGGCTTTAACCATGTCTGTTGTGCCATTATCGATTAGTGTTAATTCTCCAACAATATGTTCAGGAGGTTCAACGATATTAACAGCCTCCGGGGCATCTACATATTCATGGTCGGGAGCCGGTTTGAGTTCTACAACGGGTTCAACAGTTTCTGTTAATCCAACGAGTCTTACTGTATATACAGTAACGGGAACATCTGGTCTTTGTTCGGATACGAAAACATCAACCGTAACAGTAAGTTCGTTACCTGTTATTACGGTAAATAGCCCTACTATTTGTTTGGGTTCATCAGCTGTTTTAACTGCTAACGGAGGCACTATTTACAGTTGGTCACCCGGCACGAATTTAAGTGGTACTTCGGGTTCAACTGTTTCTGCGAATCCAACCAGTACAGCATTTTATACAGTAACAGGAACAGCCAACGGTTGCTCATCAACCAACGTGTCAACGGTAACTGTAAATGCAATTCCGTCTACAACAGCCAGTAATTCGGGAGTTTTAACCTGTAGCACATTATCCGTGGCTTTAAATTCAACATTGGCAGGAGTAAATTATACATGGACAGCTCCCTCAGGTGGAAGTGTTTTAAGCGCTAACTCACAAACCACAGAAGCTTCCGGAGCTGCCGGGATCTATTCCTTAGTCGTTCAAAGTGCGGCGGGCTGTACTTATTCCACTACCACTTCCGTTACTCAGAACACAGTGGTTCCTGTAACAGTAGCCGGGGTAACAGGGTCTGTTACCTGTGTTACTAATACCGTGAATTTAAATTCTTCGTTAAGCGGAATGAATTATACCTGGACAGCACCGTCTACAGGAAATATATCGAGTGGTGTAAACTCTCAGAATGCCATAGGCTCTGGAATTGGCATATATTCGTTAACCGTTATAGATCCGTCGAACGGATGTTCATATGCAACAACCGCTTCTGTAACGGATAATACAATTACTCCTACGGGTGTGAGTGCGGGTTCAAATCAAACATTGACCTGTTCATCTTCCTCTGTATCATTAACAGGAAGTGTATCAACTCCGGGTAATGCTACTTTTA
The DNA here is from genome assembly GCA_016194985.1 of Bacteroidota bacterium. Taxonomy (GTDB): domain Bacteria; phylum Bacteroidota; class Bacteroidia; order B-17B0; family Aurantibacillaceae; genus UBA4416. The sequence continues at coordinate 150,359 of JACQAK010000013.1, read as the reverse complement.
GCTGGGATTCCGGCGTATGCGGAAGTACAACAAATGCAGTCACTTCAGCCTGTGCGGCAGGTGTTTATACACTTACGGCAACTGATCCTTCGAATGGATGCATAGCAACATCAACAGTAGAGGTGTTTCCTAATTCCGGTGCGCCAACAGCAACTATTTCTTCCACTGCCCTGATATTGGATTGTAATTCTCCTGTTCAATCAGTGACTGTTAGTAGTACTCCCAATACAAACGTGATTTATAGCTGGAACAACAGTCCGGCATCAACATCGCCCGATGGTTCCGGAGCTTCTTTTAATACAGCTAATACATACATATGCACAGTAACCAATACCATTAGTAATTGCTCAACACCTGTTCAGGTTGTTGTAACCACTAATACGGCTGTGCCTACAACAACCGCAACTTCATCCGGCGCTTTAACCTGTGTAACAACTACGGTTGCTTTAAATTCAACTTTAACAGGGATGAATTATACTTGGACGGCACCTGCAGGAGGAAGTGTAACAAGTCCTAATACAGAATCTACCAATGCATCCGGAGCAGGAGATTATAGTTTAACGGTTGTAGATCCTGCTAATGGCTGTTCTTTTACAACTTCTGTGACTGTGACACAAAATACAGTAGCTCCTGTTGGATTAAGTGCAGGAAATAATCAAACATTATCTTGTAATTCTACTTCCGTAACGTTAACGGGTAGTATTACATCTCCTTCAAATGCGTCTTATATTTGGTCAGGACCTGCGGTATGTGGAACCCCAACCTTAATTACAACGGATGCCTGTGCTGCCGGAGTATATACGTTAGTAGCCACTGATCCGTCAAACGGTTGTAGCGCTGTTTCGTCAGTTCAGCTTTTCCCTAACTCCGGTGCGCCATTAGCAAGTATTACATCCACGGCCTTAGTAATTGACTGTAACAATGCTAGTCCTTCAGCTACTGTAACCAGTGTGCCAAATTCGGATGTAACGTATACATGGAATAATACACCGGCCACATTATCGGCTAATGGTTCCATTGTCTCTTTTAATACGGCTAATACTTATATATGCACTGTTACGAATACTTTAACTAATTGTTCTGCTAATGTTCAGGTGGTCGTTTCTACAAATACAGCGGTTCCGGTTGTTAATATATCTCCTAATCAAACATTGACCTGTGCTAATTCTACGGCAGTTCTTTCTACAACTGTTACGGTTAGTTCAGGTGCCAGTGCATCATATAACTGGACAGGAAGCGGTATTGTATCAGGACAAGGAACAGGAACAGTAACCGTTAATCAGGGTGGAAGTTATGGCGTCACTGTTACTGATAATTCGAATGGCTGCTCCACAACAACACCAGTGCAAGTAACTTCGGGTGCTATTCCTCCAACAGTATCTATTTCTGCAGCAACATCAAATAGTCTTATAACTTGTCAGAACCATACAGTCTCTTTAAATGCAACTCCTAATCCTTCGGGCCCTGTTTATTCATATACATGGTCTACCGGAGGAAATAACAGTACAGAAACTGTAACAAGTGCTAATTCATACACGGTATTGGTTTTAGATGCTGTAACCGGTTGTACAGCTGTTTCTGTTCCATATACAGTGGGAACCAATACTACGGCTCCGGGAGTATCTTCAACAAATATGGTTATTCCATGCGGTTCCCCTTCGGTAACGCTTAATGCAACTTCAGGAACAGGAAATGTTTCGTATGGTTGGACAACATCAGGAACAGGTACGTTATTATCCGGGGCAAATACAGCTTCTCCGCTTGCAGGTTCAGTGGGACCATATGTCGTAACAGCAACCGATAATAATAATGGTTGTTCAAGCACAACAACGATTAATGTTACAACAACATCTATTAATGCAGCATTTACAGCTAATCCTACATCCGGAACAGCACCATTATTAGTTAATTTCAGTAATCAAACTGCGGGTACTGGAAATATCTACTCATGGAATTTTGGAGATGATAACAATAACACATCGTCATTAACTAACCCTGATCATACTTATAATGCTACCGGAAATTATGTAGTTACATTGCTGGTAACAGATGCTTCCGGGTTATGTTCATCTACAGCCACCTTGTCGATTGAGGTGTTTGATAATTCAGCTTTAATAATCCCTAACGTATTTACACCAAATGGCGATGGTAAGAATGATGTGTTTAAAATTACCAGTACAGGGATGAAAGATTTGAATTGCGATATCTTTAACAGATGGGGCACGAAAGTATTTTCTATTACATCTGTTAGTGGTGTATGGGATGGAGGAAACTCCAATGACGGGACTTATTTTTATGTGATTACCTGTACCGGGTTAGATGGCAAAGAGTATAAACAGCAGGGTTATTTGAATCTGTTCAGATAATTTTCGCATACATAAAATATGAAATAGGAGGGGCAGCCCTCCTATTTTTATATGCATAAAAACCTATTTTCACAGGATAGAAGAGCTTTTCACTGGTCGTGAAGTGGCCCTTTTCAATTAACTATTTAATTCTAAAAAATGAAACTAACACAACTATTGACCGTTCTGTTATTTGCTGTGTGTTTTTCGGCTATTGCCCAAAATCATTCTACAGTAATACAACAAAAAAGCGAATCTGCTCCAACTGCTAAATATAATATGGAGCATAATAAGACCATCGAATTGTCGAAGGGTCTTTTTTTTGATGATGGTGGAGAACAGGGAAATATAGGTAATAAGCATCAGGTTACAACATTTGTTGGAACAGAAGGCGTTTTGGAATTATATTTTACAGATTTTAATATTCCGTATGATGCCATGGTAAAGATATATGATGGTAATTCTACAAATGGCGATTTATTAGCTGTTTTAAAATCAGGTGATAAGCCCTGGAATTTCAAGGCAAAAAACATAACCATTGAATACCTTGCCTCGCCATCAAATGCACCCGGAAGAGGCTGGAAAGGTGTTTTTAAAACAAGTCAGATCACTAAAAACCCAACGGTTCAGTCGGCTCCTGAAAGCGATTGCCCCAATGCTATTCCTTTATGTGCTAACAACACGGTGATTGTAAGTGCTGCTCAATATGTTGATCTTGGTGCTATCAATGATGACAATGGTGGTTGTTATAGCGGAACAGGTTCAGGTGGATCCGTATGGTATTCATTTACGCCACAAGCCACAGGGCCATTGGATTTCTTAATTATTCCGGCCGGTTCAACGGATTATGATTTTGTGGTTTGGGATATCACCGGTGGATGTGGATCAAAAACAGAAATATTATGTAACTATTCTGCCACACATGGCAACACCGGAGCGAGTTCTTCCGGGGCATCTGCGTCTGAAGGAGCATCAGGTAGTTTATTATGCACAAGGCCAACAGTTACTGTTGGAAGGCAGTATGCTATTTGTATTAATTTTTATGGTGGATCTAATGATGGTTATACTTTACAATTTAAAAATGAAGCGTCGTCAGTAGCCATCACCGATAATGTTCCTCCAACAATTACATATGTAACAGGAAATGGTTGTACCAATACAACGGTGATGGATGTTTATTTTTCGGAATGGATCAATTGTACAACGCTTCAGGCAACTGACTTTACAATGCCGGGAAGAACATTTACAATGATCAATGATTACTGTAACGGAGGTAAGACCAATCATGTACAAATTGCGGTGAATCCTGCATTAACTGCAGTTGCCGGAACTCCTTCGTCTTATACGTTAAGTGTATTGAATAGTGGAGTAGGAACGTCAATGACTGATATGTGTGGTAATCCAATGAATGTCAATTACGTAGTAACACTCGGGGTAGCTCCAACAGCAAATGCAGGTCCGGATAAATATAACTGCAAGTCGCCCGGCTTTTTAGGTATTGGATATAATTACTCCAGTGTAACATTAAATGGCTCCGGTGGAGGTGCAGGTAGTATCTATAATTGGAGTGATGGCTCAACAGGAGCATCACCAAGTGTAGCGCCAACCCAAACAACAAATTATACATTAACCGTAACTCAGGGAGCTTGTACGGCAACAGATGTGGTAACTGTGTTTAATGAAACAGCACCAACGGTTAACTTAGGACCGGATATTTTAATGTGTTCCGGCCTGCCATTAACCTTGAATGCAAGTGGTGGCGGAACTTATCAATGGCAGGTACAAACAGGAACGGTTCCTTTTTTTGGCGGACCAACATTTAGCAATATTGGCGGTGCTACCAACAGTTCTTATTCTACAACTCCTGTGCAGTATGGATCAACAGGCGCTACTTATTATCAGGTAAACGTTACCAGTCCTCACGGCGCTTGTACGGTTACCGATCAAATTAAAATTACATTTGGAGCCGGATCATTTGGCATCCTTGCCAGTAAGCCATTTTTATGTGCCGGTGAAACAGCTACATTATCGCTGCCTCCGGGTATGAATGCTTATACATGGAATACAGGAACATCACCTAACGCACCGTTAGTAGTCTCTCCTAATACAACAACTTCTTATACGGCAACCAGCACAACAGCGGGTTGTACCGGAACAGCTGTAGTAACTATACCTGTAAGAGATCTGCCTGTTGTGGTAGCAACGGCCACTCCTTCAACCATGTGTTTGGGAAATACGGCAACACTGACTGCTGCTCCAACAGGATCTAATGTTACAAATACTCAGGATTTTGAATCTGCTAATGGATTTACACTTGTAAACGGATCAAATAATAAATGGTATTGGGGAACTGCAGCTTTTGCTACAGGTACTAAAGGTTTATATATTGGTACCGCAACCGGAAATAATAATTATGATATTGGAAATTTTATCACGCCAAAAACTGCTACTAATCATGCTTACAGAGATTATGCTATCAGCAGTTTCTGTACCTCTGATTTATCTTTTAAATGGAAATGCGGTGGTCAGGCAGGACAAGCTGAACTGAGCGTTTGGTTGGTGCCTAATACCTTTGTTCCTGCTGCCGGTACTGCAATAACTGCCGGATCAGGAAATGTTCTTTTAGGCGGACCTTATTCAGGACAAACCACTTATCAAAATGTAACGTTAAATTTAACGCCTTATGTTGGGCAAACTGCCAGAATTGTATTTCAATGGGTAAATACGGGTGCTGCTATTGTGGGAGGCCCAACGGTTAATAATCCGGCTGCTTCTATTGATGATGTTGTATTTACAGAATCTATGACCTATAATTATAACTGGAGTTCTTCTCCTGCAGGATTAGGAGCAACTTCCCAATCATTAACCATTACCCCTTCTGTAGTTACTGCTTATAGTTTAACGGTGATCAGATGCGACGGTTGTTCAAATTCGGCAGCGGTTCCATTAACGATATTACCGGCAGCATCTGCATTAACCGTATCTCCTACATCTACAATCTGTGCAGGACAAAGCAGTACCCTGACCGTTACAGGAGGAAGTACTTATACGTGGACGCCAACAACCGGAATTACCGGATCAAATACCACAGCATCTATTTCTGTTAATCCAACTGTTACTACCATTTATACCGTCACATCTCCTAATTGTAGTGGCACACAAACCAAAACGGTTGAGGTAGTGGTTAACGGAAGTTTAACGGTTTCTATTACTCCTTCCGCCACTTCTATTTGTCAGGGAGCAACAGTGGCCTTAAATGCGAGCGGCGCCACAAATTATACATGGTCGCCTTCCGGGTCGTTAAACGCCTCAAACAACGCTTCGGTTACGTCCAGCGCAGCTGTTACAACAACTTATACCGTAACAGGAAGTGATGTGTCTGGCTGTCAGGGAACAAATACAGTAGTTGTAACTGTAAATCCAATACCAACCACTACGGCAAGCCCATCAGGAGTTCTGACCTGTGCAACAACGACTGTTAATTTAAATGCGTCGTTAGCAGGAATGAATTATACATGGACGGCTCCTTCGGCTGGCTCTATTGCCAGTGGAGCAAATTCTCAAAATGCAGTTACTTCTTCGCCGGGAGCATACAGTTTAACTGTTCAGGATCCTGCAGGTAATTGTAGTTATACAACAACAGCTACTGTTATACAGAATACAGCAACGCCAAGCGGTCTTAGCGCCGGAACGGATCAAACATTAACCTGCGGGGCATCGGTTTCCGTAACCTTAAATGGAAGCATTGCTTCGCCAACATCAGCAACAGCGGCGTGGTCGGGGCCAAGTGTATGTGGTGTAGCCACTGATTATACTACTTCTGCCTGTGGTGCAGGGGTTTATACTTTACAGGCAACTGATCCTGCCAATGGATGTTCGGCAACATCTACGGTTCAGGTGTTTCCTAGTCCGGGAGCGCCATCAGTAACAGTAACCGCAGTAACCAACACAATCACATGTACCAATACGCTAGTTACTGTTAGTGTCTCTACAACCGACAGTCCGGTAACCTATAGCTGGGCAGGAACAGGTATTGCTTCGGATGATGGAGCAGGAACGATCACGGTTACGCAAGGCGGAACATTTGGCTATACGGTAACAAATACAAACTCAAACTGCACATCTGCAGGAAGCCATGTTGTTATTCAAAATACGGCGGTTCCAACAACTACAGCCAGTACCAACGGTTTAATTACCTGTATCACATCTACCGTGGATTTGAATTCATCGTTGGCCGGAATGAACTATACCTGGACAGCACCTTTCGGAAGCTCTGTTAGTAATGGTGTTAATTCTCAGAACGCTATCGGTTCAGGAGCAGGGATCTATACGTTAGTTGTTGTAGATCCAAATACGAATTGTACTTATTCAACAACAGCACTAGCCAATACGGATGTATCTGTACCTTCAGGACTTGATGCCGGATTATCCCAAACGTTATCCTGTTCGTCAAGTTCCGTAACCTTAACAGGAAGCTTTACTTCTCCGGTTGGTACTACTGTTACCTGGCTAGGTGGTGTGTGTGGTTCGGCAACCAGTTTAACCACTACGGCATGCGCTGCTGGTATTTATACATTGGAGGCTCAACATCCTACAACCGGTTGTACAACGACATCAACGGTAGAAGTATTTCCTAACTTAGGAAATCCTTCTTTAATGATTAATTCCGTCACTAATTCTATTACCTGCACTAATACATTAGTCTCTGTTAGTTTAACTACAACTACGACACCTGTTTCTGTAAACTGGTCAGGGCCCGGAATTGTTGGTTCGTCTACGACTAATACCATTAATGTTAATCAGGGAGGTGTGTATACAGTGACGCTGACTAATACAAATAGTTTATGTGCTTCTATTTCTAATGTAACGGTACCTACTAATACTACAGCGGTTAACGCTTCTATTACAGGAAATACAACCATTACGTGCACATCACCTAATGTCACATTAAATGCAAGCCCTATCGGAAGTAATTATACGTATAGTTGGACAGGGTCAGGAATTACAACACCGGCAAATAATGCTTCCGTAAGTGTAAATGCCGGCGGTAATTATGATGTGACAGTTACGAATTCGGATAATGGTTGTTCGGGTATAGCCAGTGTGGTGGTAACAACCAGTGGAGCACTTCCAACAGCTACTATTACTCCTGCATCTGCTATTCAAATCATCAATTGTGCAAACCCTACCGTAAGCTTAACCGTTAATACTAATCCTTCTTCAAATGTTACTTATAGTTGGTCTACCGGAAGTAATACACAAAACGCCAATGTCTCAGCTCCGGGTGTTATTTCAGTAACGATTCAGAACACATCTAATGGATGTTTAGCAACAACTGCCTATACGGTTGGTTCTAATACGACACCTCCTTCTGTATCGGTTAATAATCCGGTTATTCCATGCGGCTCCACCACAGTAGCACTTTCTGCCGGTACAACAGCATCAAACGCTAGTTATAGCTGGACAACATCAGGAACCGGAACGTTATTATCCGGTGCTAATACATCATCTCCAATAGCCGGATCCGTTGGCCAATATACAGTAACGGTTTTTGATAATGATAATGGTTGCTCAAATACAGGTGTCTCAACTGTAACATCAGGAGGTATTAATGCTGCTTTTACAGCTAATCCAACTTCCGGAACAGCTCCATTGGCCGTGAATTTCAGTAATCAAAGTGCAGGTGTGGGAAATACATATTCCTGGAATTTTGGTGATACCAATAATAACACCTCTGCGTTGACAAACCCGGACCATACATATAATGCTACGGGAACTTATGTTGTGACTTTAACAGTAACCGATTTTTCAGGCTTATGTTCTGGAACGGCAACATTATCCATTGAGGTTTTGGAAAACTCTTCATTGATTGTTCCTAACGTATTTACTCCAAATGGCGATGGTAAAAATGATCTCTTTAAAATAACCAGTACAGGCATCAAAGATCTGCAATGTGATATCTTTAACAGATGGGGCACAAAAATGTATTCATTTACATCTCCTTCAGGTTATTGGGATGGAGGAAATGCATCGGACGGCACCTATTTTTTTATATTAAATTGTACAGGTTTCGATGGTAAAGAGTATAAGCAACAAGGCTATCTTAATTTATTCAGATAAGACCGTTTTATAAATTAAAGCCCTCCGTTAACTAACGGAGGGCTTTTTATTTTACATTTGTGGCTATAAACTTCATTTGTGGCTATTACCGATCGCATCATATTAGGAATTGACCCTGGAACATTAGTAATGGGTTATGGTCTGGTGCATATTCAAAACAGTAAGCTATCGCTAATTGCTTTAGGTGTAATTAAATTGGATAAATTTGATGAGCAAGCGGATCGAATGAAAAAGATATTTGAGCGCGTTGTAGGTTTAATTGAGGAGTATAAACCCGATGAGTTAGCTATTGAAGCACCTTTTTTTGGAAAGAATGTTCAGTCGATGCTAAAGCTGGGACGAGCTCAGGGCGTGGCTATTGCAGCAGCTCTGTCTAAAAATATTCCGATGACGGAGTATTCCCCTAAAAAAATCAAAATGTCGATCACCGGAAACGGGAATGCGTCTAAAGAGCAGGTAGCGGCAATGCTGGAAAATCTACTGAATTTTAAAAACGACGATAAATATCTGGATGCGACGGATGCATTGGGTGCCGCTGTGTGTCATTATTTTCAAAACAAGGCAGCAGGCGGCGGAGCTAAAAAATCGTATTCCGGCTGGGATGCTTTTATTAAAGACAACCCCAAAAGAAAAGCCTGAAAGATTGATGAACTTCAATTTCTTTCTTACCTTTCTTATTTATTTTATAAAACACTTATATGGCAAAATCTAAAATCTCTAAACTCACCATATTAACCGAATTCGAAGTTTACCAATCAGCAAAAGATCTATCCAAAAAGGATGCTGAGTTATTGCTGGAAGCTCAAAAAATGGTAAAATCGGCTTATGCACCTTATTCCAATTTTCAGGTAGGGGCAGCCATTTTGATGGAAAATGGTAAGATAATCGGAGGAAATAATCAGGAAAATGCAGCTTATCCCAGCGGTTTATGTGCCGAAAGGGTGGCTATTTACTACGCGGGAGCACAATACCCCAATGTTGGCATTAAAACCATTGCTGTAGCGGTAAAGTCTAAAAATGTAATAGTAAACGAGCCCTTGTCTCCCTGTGGCGCCTGTCGGCAGGCTATTGCGGAGTATGAGAATAAGTCCGGAAAACCTATCAGAATCATCATGTCGGGCGAAAAAGGTCAGATTTACATCGCAAAAAGTATAGAAAGCTTATTACCCCTGATGTTTAGTAAAAAGTACCTGTAGGCAGGCTTTTTTTAGAGCTTTTCTATATCACAATTTCTCTTATTTTTGTACCTTATTTAATTGTAATTTCTATGGCTAAAACAGCTGAAAAAAAGAGCAAGTTTTCTAAAGAACAATACCTTAAATGGTATGAGTCAATGTTATTGATGCGCAAGTTTGAAGAGAAAACCGGACAAGTATATGTTCAACAAAAAATAAAAGGCTTTTGCCATTTATATATTGGTCAGGAAGCTATTGTAGCAGGTACGGTTAGTGCTACCAAAAAAGACGACAAGCACATCACCGCTTACCGTTGTCATGCACATGGTATTGGTTTGGGAATGCATCCAAAATACATTATGGCCGAAATGTATGCCAAGGTGACCGGTTGCTGTAAAGGCAAAGGTGGTTCTATGCATATTTTCAGTAAAGAACACAATTTTGTTGGCGGACATGGTATTGTTGGCGGACAGATCCCCTTGGGAGCAGGTATTGCTTTTGCGGATAAATTTATGGGCAATGATAATGTATGCGTGTGTTCGATGGGAGACGGAGCAGTTCGTCAGGGGGCATTGCATGAAGCATTTAATATGGCCATGAACTGGAAATTGCCGGTAATTTTTATTGTAGAGAATAACATGTATGCGATGGGAACTTCAGTAGAACGTACCAGTAATGTACATGATCTTTGGAAATTAGGATTGGCTTATGATATGCCAAGCAAACCGGTTGATGGTTTAACAGTAGAAGCTGTTCATGAAGCGATGGAAGAAGCGGTAGCCCGTGCACGCCGTGGTGACGGACCTACATTTCTGGAAATGAAAACGTATCGTTATAAAGGTCACTCGATGAGTGATGCGCAAACATACAGAACCAAAGATGAGGTAAAAGAATACCAGACTCAGGATCCGATCCAAAAGGTACTAAATACATTAATCGAGAATAAATGGATCGATGATGCAGGAATAGAAGCAGCAGAAGCAAGAGTAAAAGCCTTAGTTGATGAATCTGTTCAGTTTGCGGAAGAAAGCCCTTATCCGGAAGCAGATGAATTATATAAAGATGTTTATGCTGAACCAAACTATCCTTACATTCAAGAGTAATTTTAAATTATTAAAAGTTTAAGCGATGAATTAATTAAAATTCATCATTCAAAATTTAAATACAACATGGCTGAAATAGTTAGAATGCCCAAATTGAGTGATACCATGACAGAAGGTGTGGTAGCGAAATGGCACAAAAAAGTGGGAGATAAAATTAAAAGCGGAGATTTATTAGCAGATATCGAAACTGATAAAGCTACCATGGAATTTGAATCATTTCAGGATGGTGTGTTATTGCACATTGGTATTCCCGAAAAACAAGCTGTTCCCGTAGATTCAGTGATTGCTATATTGGGAAAAGAAGGAGAAGACATTAGCGCACTGATTGCAGGAGGCGGCCAGCAGAAAGCAGCGCCGGTTCAGGAAACTCCCGCACCAACGGTTACTTCAGCAGCAACTAATTCTGCTCCGACAACATTGCCTGCAGGTGTTGAGGTAGTTCGTATGCCTAAGTTAAGTGATACGATGACAGAAGGGGTGATTGAAAAATGGCATAAAAAGGTAGGGGATAAAGTAAAGAGCGGTGAGTTATTGGCAGATATTGCTACCGATAAAGCAACCATGGAATTTGAATCATTTCAGGATGGTGTGTTAATTCATATTGGGATTGAAGAAGGGAAAAGTATACCTGTAGATTCTATCATTGCTATTTTAGGAAAAGGGGGAGAAGATATCAACGCTATTTTGGCGACAGTTAACAGCGGACAGAAGACAGGCGGTAGTTCTCAAAAAGCAGAAGTCGCAGAACAAAAAACATCTGTCACTTCGAGCGTAGTCGAGACGTCAAGTTCTTCTGATTCAAGAGTAAAAGCAAGTCCTTTGGCAAAAGCACTGGCCAAAGAAAAAGGTATCGATATTTCAAAGGTAACCGGTAGCGGTGATAACGGACGTGTTACTAAGGCAGATATCGAAAATTACAAGCCACAACAATCAGTTGCAAGCGGCAGTTCTAAAACAGTTAGTTCATTTGTTCCCGGTGCAGAAGGATTTGAAGATGTTCCGGCAACACAAATGCGTAAAACAATTGCCCGTCGTTTGTTGGAATCTACAACAAGCGCCCCGGTATTTTATTTGAATATTGAGGTGGATATGGATAATGCCATTGTTTCACGTAATGCCATCAATTCAATGCCGGATACAAAAGTATCTTTCAATGATATGGTTATTAAAGCCTGTGCAGTAGCATTGCGTAAACACCCTCAGGTGAATACCTCATGGATGGGAGATAAAGTGCGTTACTATTCACACATTCATGTTGGAATGGCTGTTGCAGTTGAAGATGGCTTATTAGTGCCTGTTATTCGCTTTGCCGATCAAAAAACATTTACACAAATTGCGGCAGATGCTAAGGAATTGGCTAAAAAAGCCAAAGATAAAAAGTTGCAGCCTGCAGAGATGGAAGGAAATACATTCACTGTTTCGAATCTTGGCATGTTTGGGATAGAATCTTTTACATCTATCATTAATCTGCCGGCATCATGTATTCTTTCTGTTGGCGCTATTCGTCAGGTGCCTGTGGTAAAAAACGGGGCAGTAGTTCCGGGAAATACAATGATGTTGTCATTGGCATGCGACCATAGAACAGTAGATGGGGCAACTGGTGCCGCATTTTTACAAACTTTAAAAACATATTTGGAGAATCCGGTAACGATGCTTGCATAGCGGTTATTAAGTGTTGAGTGATTAGTTTTTAATAGAAAATAACTCAACTCATAACTTAGCACTAAATACTAAACACTATTTATAATGGAAGGAACAATAAAATCAACGGTTGAAAATGGCATAGGAACCATTACATTTTTTCATCCTCAAAGTAACTCTATGCCGGGAACGCAATTGCGTAACTTAGCGGCAGAGATCGAGAAATTAGGAAAAGATGATAATGCTAAAGTGATCGTATTACAAAGCGAAGGCGAAAAAACATTTTGTGCGGGCGCCAGCTTTGATGAATTAATTTCTATTAAAGACATTGATACAGGTTTAAAATTTTTCTCAGGATTTGCTTTGGTTATCAATGCGATGCGTAAAGCGCCTAAGTTTGTGATTGCCCGCGTTCAGGGAAAAGCTGTTGGCGGTGGAGTAGGAATTGCTGCCAGTGCAGATTACACATTTGCGGTGAATGATGCATCTATTAAATTATCTGAACTAGCCGTTGGTATTGGTCCCTTTGTAGTTGGTCCGGCTGTAGAACGTAAAGTAGGAACCTCTGCTTTTTGTCAGTTGACCATCAATGCTACCGAATGGCAAACGGCTCAGTGGGCTAAAGAAAAAGGCTTGTATGCGGAAGTATTTGCAAATGCTGCCGATATGGATAAACAAATTGCAACCTTGGCAGGAAAATTAGCGACCAGTAATCCGGAGGCTATGATGATGTTGAAAAAGATCATGTGGGAAGGCACAGAAAACTGGGACACCTTATTAATTGAACGTGCCGGTATGAGCGGAACATTAGTCCTCTCTGAATTTACGGTAAACGCCATCAATAAATTCAAAGCAAAAGCTTAACATTTTTAAACCCCGATATATTCGGGGTTTTTTATTTCCGGATACATGGTATTAGAAAATGTAGGTTGGGTTTAATTTTTATTTTAAATATTTGGGCGTATCCGCCAGCTGGCGGGCCGGGCTTTCGGCACTCGCTTTTTTATTTGGCTTTCAGCGCAAATAAAAAGAGCTCAGACAAAGCCTCAATCCCTTACGCACCAAAACTTCGAAAGAACGGTTACTTGCATTAGGGATGCAAGCGAAAATCCTTTTGTGAGGCACGAACAAAAGATTGAAGCGACAGCCCGGTCCGCCAGCTGGCGGAAATGCCCAAATGAAATTTACATTAATCTACTATAAAATGTTCTAAAAATTTGTAACAGATCCGTTTCTGTTTTTTGTGTAACTTTACTGTAATGGCACACGATCACGCTCATCATCACACTACTCAGTTAACTTCTGTTAGCAGGGCTTTTATATGGGGTATCGTGTTAAATCTGGGATTTGTAGTGATCGAATTTGCTACCGGTTTTTATACCAATTCGCTGGCACTACTTTCCGATGCAGGGCATAATTTAAGTGATGTGGCCACGCTTGGCTTATCGTTGTTTGCTTTTCAGATAGCGAAACGAAAAGCAACTACACGATATACCTACGGCTTTCATAAAAGTACCATTCTGGCATCGTTGGCGAATGCCGTTATCTTATTGATTGCAGTAGGAAGTATTGGCTGGGAAGCTATTCAGCGTTTTATGAATCCTGAAGAGACCAAAGGTAGTGTGATCAGCATCGTTGCCGGAATTGGTATTGTGATCAATACCGTATCGGCTTTATTATTTTTCAGAGACAAAGAAAAAGACCTGAATGTAAAAGGGGCTTATTTGCATTTGATGTTGGATGCCGCGGTTTCACTGGGAGTAGTAATCGCCGGATTTATTATTACCTACACCGGTATTAAATGGATCGATCCGTTGATCAGTTTATTGATCATGGTGGTAGTATTATATAGTACCTGGGGTTTGTTAACGGAGAGTTTGAAATTATCTCTGGATGCGGTACCATCAGGCATTGATATTGACAAAATAAAAGAACAGTTGGTACAAGCTGAAGGGGTAAAAGATATTCATCACATTCATGTGTGGGCCATGAGCACCACTAAAAATGCCATGACGGCTCATTTAATACTGGACAATAATTTAAAAGAAGAGCAAATTGCTGAATTGAAACATGAGTTAAAACATGATTTGGAGCATCTCAACATTCAGCATGTAACCTTTGAAACAGAAAGCGTGGCTTGCCATGATAAATGCTAAGTGATGTATAGCGTATAGTTTATATGAAAGATATTATTTTACTACACGGTGCTATTGGCGCCAAAGACCAATTAGAACCCCTCGCTAAAGAGCTTCAGCAACAAGGCTTTCAGGTTCATACACTGAATTTCAGCGGGCACGGACAAACACCTTTTGCTGATAATTTTAGTATTGAGCAATTTGCTACAGAGTTAGAACAATTTATTAAAGCCAACCATTTGAATAAACCAACCGTGTTTGGCTATAGCATGGGTGGCTATGTGGCCTTGTATTTAGCGCACCAACAACCAAACGTCTTAGGAACTATTATTACGCTCGGAACCAAGTTCGAATGGAGTCCTGAGATCGCACAAAAAGAAGCAAAGATGCTTGATGCAAAAACCATCATAGAAAAAGTGCCGAAGTTTGCAGAAGCTCTGAAACAAAGACATGGTAGGGATTGGGAAGTGTTGCTTCAAAAAACAGCAGAGATGATGATAAGCCTCGGTAACAAAAATACGTTGTCCTTAAATGATTACACAACGATTGAAAACAAAGTACTCATTGGCTTAGCAGATAAAGACACCATGGTTACTTTAGAAGAAACCACGGCCGTTTATAAGCAATTAAAAAACGGAGCGATGTATATGTTGCCTGATACTAAGCATCCTATAGAGACTGTGGATGTGGAGTTGTTGAGTCAAATAATTTTGAGATTTAGTTAATGCTGATGAAAATAGAACGTTTAATTACCGTGTTTGAAAAAAAAGAAGGTGGGAAATTTTTTCGAGAAATTAATGTTGATGTAATTAATCTTGATTTATTGAAAAAGTTATTTAAGCATTTTGACGACGACCCCGATTACTATAGACCATATCAAATAGAACAAAGGCAGTATAATGAATTAATAAAATATGTAAATGAGATGGAATTATATCCCCCCACGGAATACTATATATTTATTGAAGCTGTTCAAGCTAATTAATGTAAAAAGGCCGAGATTTCTCTCAGCCTTTTTCAATTCTTATTTAGTTACTACTATGGTTTCTTCCCTTGGCTATGTGCTGCTAAATTAGCAATGCGGTATAATAAACGCGATGCTACATTGGCATTCCATTCGTCTTCGCCACCCACTTCATTTAAGTCGAAGGCGATGAAGGTTTTACCTGCAGCGACAACCTGTTCTAATAAATATAATACCTGATCGGTCTCAAAACCACCTGCTACAGGGGTTCCTGTACCGGGACATAATTTGGGGTCAAGGCCATCAATATCAAAACTTAAATAAATGTTTTGTGGTAATTCGGCTACAATTTCCTGGCAAATGGTATCCCAGCTTTTGCCTTTGTATTGTTGTTGTTTAATGTCTCTGTCAAAAAATGTTTTCACACGGCCGTTAGAATTATTAATGATATCCAACTCAGCCTGACAATAATCTCTGATGCCTACCTGCACTAATTTTTGTACGCTATGTCTTTTCAAGGCGTTGTACATAATAGATGCATGGGAATATTCAAAACCTTCGTAGGCGACACGTAAATCGGCATGCGCATCAATTTGTAAAATGGCAAATTCTCCAAAGTGCTCTCCCAACGCATCAATCATGCCTAGTGGAGTAGAGTGGTCACCGCCAATTAAACCAACGCTTTTATTTTGTTTTAAGAAATGCAGGGCGCGTTTTTTCACCCAGGCGTTCATTTCTTCGCACACTTTATTGACGTTTTTTATTTCTTCAATTTCCGAAGATGGTTCTCCGTTACTTTGTCTGTCAATAATAATCTCCGCTACAGGGCGATAGATCTCGCTTTTCTCTCTTAGCTCTTCGCTAAAATCGTCCATGGCAATCCCCATTTTCCATGCGTCTTTCACAATCGGGTCGAATAAATCTACCTGAAAAGAGGCGTCAAATATTTGTTGTGGTCCGTCAATGGTGCCGCCGCCGTAGCTTACGGTTACTTCCCAAGGCACGGGTATTAATACAGTTTCAGATTCCAGTGTAGTAAATGGTAAACCAAACATATTGGCGTTAACGTCTCCTACGCTGTTTGGATCAAAGTTTTTTATTTTTTCTTGTTTGTTCATAATAATGTTTCTGGTTTTTAAGTTTAATGTTTCTTGTTCAGGTAACTTGAAACAAGAAACCTGAAATAGTTAATATTTATGGTGCTAATCTCTCTATCTTCCAATTGCCATTCTCTAAAGTAAAAGCAATGCGATCGTGTAAGCGATTTTTACGTCCTTGCCAAAATTCGTAGTAGTTGGCTTTAATGATATAGCCGCCCCAAAATTCAGGACGGGGAATTTCCTGATTACCGAATTTTGTCTTATTGCCTTCAATGAAGGTATTTAATTCTTCGCGGTTGTTTAATACACTACTCTGTGGAGAGCTCCAGGCGCCTATTTTAGAGTCTTTCGGACGAGCATTAAAATAGGCATCACTTTTTTCTTTATCCGCTTTTTGAGTTATGATTCCTTCAATACGAATTTGTCGCTCCAATTCGGGCCAAAAAAAAGTTAAGCATACATGAGGGTTTTCAGCGATCTGTTGTCCCTTGCGGGAATCGTAATTGGTATAAAAATAAAATTCATTATTAGCAAATTCGCGTAAGTAAATAATCCGTGCGGATGGCTTATGATTTTTATCAACGGTTGCTAAATTGCAGGCAGGTACTTCATTTACCTTAGCATCAATGGCATCTTTCATCCATTGTTCAAATTGCATATCGGGCGTTTTATGTAAATTGCTTTCATTCAATTCACCTTTCATGAAATCTTCGCGTAACTGAGAAATATGCTGGTTTACCTGACTCATTTTTTGTAATTTTACACAAATATAAAGAGTTTATTCTTGATAAAGGCAGGAGATATATTAATAGCCAAACCATTTTTACAGGACGGACATTTTAAACGCTCGGTAATCTATATTTGCGAACATACTGCAGACGGGAGCCTTGGCTTTATTATCAATAAATCGCACGGATTATTATTGCGTGATATTTTTCCCCATTTAAAGAATGGCAATTTCCCTTTGTTTGAGGGCGGTCCGGTGTCTCCCAACCAATTGTTTTACACGCATACCCTTGGCTCTAAAATAAGCGACAGTCAGCATATTACCGGTGATATCTATTGGGGAGGTAATTTCTTTGAGTTATCAGAACTAATCGAAAGGGGTGAGGTGTCTTCCCATCAGATCCGTTTTTATATTGGTTATAGCGGCTGGGGCGAAGAACAACTTTCCGGTGAGCTGGAAAATGATATGTGGTTTGAGAAAACAGTTGATTACCACCAATTAATGAGTGTTCATCCCGATGAATTATGGGGTGAGGAGCTTGTTAAGATAAACCCGGGTTATAAAGCCTTCGCGGATTTTTCTTATGATCCTTCGTTGAATTAAGGTGCTCTTGTCAGTTCGAGCGTAGTCGAGAACTAGAAAGAATTTTAGAACGCTTCTCGACTACGCTCGAAGTGACATACTATTTTAGAAAGCCTTTGACTCCGCTCGAACTGACAAAATTTAAACCCTCACACCAATCATACATACATCATCGATCTGTTCGAAATTTCTTTTCCAGTCGTTGTAAGCATTGAATAAAATGGTGTGTTGTTCACTCATATCTTTATCCTGAATAGAAAGGATCAAATCTTTCAGTGGTTTGTATTTTAGCTTTTTTCCAAAGGTGCCGCCAAACTGATCGGCATATCCGTCGGAGAAAGAATAAATGGTATCGCCACTTTGTAAGTCCATTTGATGCAAGGTAAAGGGATTCATTTTTTCGTAATTGCCAATGGGCTGTTTATCAGCTTTGATCTCTATTAAATAATGTGTGCTTGTTGCTATTATATTTTCTGATGGAGTAGACGGTTGCCCTTTTCTGACGATCCATAGGGGATTGTTAGCGCCGGCATATTGTAGAGTGGTTTTTCCATCCATATCTATTAATCGCACCAACGAAATATCCATCCCGTCTTTTTGTGTGGCTTCTCCTTGCTTCTTAAAGGATGCCGTAACTAAGTTGCGCACTTCATTTAAAATTAAATCAGGTTGATGTATATATTTGTTGCCAACCACTTCGTTTAAGGCATTGCTACAAATCACACTCATAATTGCACCCGGTACACCGTGCCCTGTGCAATCGGCGGCGGCAAAAATACGAGATGGAGTAGTAGAGTTTAATTGACTGAACCAATAAAAGTCACCACTCACAATATCTTTTGGTTTAAATAATAAAAAGGCTTGAGGAAAGATCGTAGTTAGTAAGTCTTTTGCCGGTAAATAGGCATCCTGTATGCGTTTGGCATAGCTGATACTATCGGTAATCTCTTTACTCTTTTCTTCTAACTGGTGATGCTGTGCAGCAATCTGATCAAAAGCATTTTTAAGTTCTACATGTTTCAGGCGATGGATCTCTGCTTCTTTTTCGGCTGCTTCTACCGAGAAGGTAATTTGTTGATTTTTAAGTGTGTTAACTTTATCATTGCTTAATAACTCCTGACGTAAGGTATTATATGTTTTGTAATGAAATAAGGCCTGCTCTAAATCGCCTGATTTCTCAAAGGCTTGAGCTAATAGCTCATGCACTTCGGATTGAATGGACGTGATTTTTAATTCCTGTGAAATAATTAGGGCTTTATTTAAGCAGGCAATACTTTCAGAAAGATTACTTTGATGTAAATGATTTTTTCCTTTACCTAACAAGCACAACACATCAAAACGTTGTTCGTGTTTTACATTGGATCGTTCTGCTTTTTGATAATACTCTAAAGATAGATTCCAGTCTCCCTGTTCGGCATATAAGCTGGCTAAGCCAAGATAGGTCCACGGAATTCCATCTTCATCTTTACTGCGCTCTCTTATCGCTAAACTTTGATTATAATAATTTTTAGCGTCGTCGTACTTTTTACTTAGCACATAATTGCGTGCTATTAAATTTAAAGAAGAGGCTATTGCTTTATCATCGTTTATTTGTTGACGACTATGTAAGCCTTTTGTTAAAGCTTGGATCGCGTTGCTGTAATCATGTATGCGCGAATAAATTTGTCCGAGCGTTGTATAGCAATCACCTTTGTTAGTATCATCATTAATCAACTCGCTTGCTTTTACAGCATTTAGAGCATGTTGCATGGCCTTTTCGTATTGGCCAAACTGATCATACATACCGGCGCAAACAGCATTGGCTCGTGATATGCCATGAGCGATTTGTTCTTTTTCAAAATAGATGACAGCTTCGTTTGCGGTGATCAATTGTTCACTTTCACTCGATTTCCAAAAGGCTAACTGAGCAATAGTGAGTTGAGCAAAATGAAAGTCTGTGAGTTGATTGTTATGTAAAGCCGTTAATTTTGCTTCAGTAGCAAGTGTCATGGCTTTTGCCCTGTCAATATATCTGTACGCCCACGCTTTTGTGTTTAGTTCGTTTATAGCGGTTGTGTGGTTTGTTGACATAACTATTGTGGCAAATAACTAACGATGGATGAAATGGATTCAGTATAAGAACCGGAAGGGTATTTTTCTTTTAAAATACCCGCTGTTTTTTTAACGTTATCAAAATAACCCAAGTTATAATAACTCATCGTTAACAAATACAGTTGTAATTGTTCTTTGTCGCTATCCAGTTTAAACAGATCCAATAATTGATTTCTGGTATACACTTCATCAGCATACTGATGGTTTTCGTTATAGATCTTGGCATAGTTTTCTAATACATTTACCATAGGGTCCAAACCTTTTACATTCTTCAGATAATTTGCGTAATCGTTTTGTAAATTCTTGAGATCCTGTGTCAGTTCACGAATGGTTTTGTCGTAATCTTTTTGTTTAAAAGTATAATCTCCGGCTTTTCTTAATAATTTTTTCTAATTCGGCTTTGGACCCTTTTTTGGAAATGGTTTCCAGTTCTTTTATTTTATCAGCTTTTTCGATGTTTTTTGTTTTTAAATCTTCTAAACTATTTTCCAGAGAAAAGGTTCTGTCCTGATCGTCTGATTCGGTAAACACCACTTTGCAAGCTGCTATAATGTCTTCCATTGTCTTGGTATCATTGAACTGTTTAGCTACGTTAAAAAATTCGGTAAACTCATTAAACTTAATGCTTTCATCCCAGTTCCTGATCACTTCGGTATTGGCACTTAATACCTGCGATCTGTACAATTGTAAATAGTGTTTGTAATCTTTGTCATCCACAAACTGCAGATTCGATTTCCATTCCAGCTTATTCAGGTAAGTAATGTAAGCGTCCAGTGATTCGGCAGATAATTTGGTGTCGATGCCTTTTTTACCATTACTGCGTTGTTCCAATTCTTTAATGGCTTGTTCCAAGTTCATTTTCACACTTTGAAAATATAAGCTGGTAGGGTAGTTGGTGATGAACAGTTTTGAGGCATCGATTACTTCTTCGTATTTTTTTAAGGCCGAAAGGGAGGTGCAGTCATAAAACAGCATCATTTCGCCTAAGGTGATAGGAGATGCTTCGCCATACATTTTTTTCTTTTCATCTAATTTCATTTTACGTAATGAATTATTAAATGATAATAGCTGATTATATTTGTAGGACGATAAAAGTGTTGTCCAGATATTACTAACCTGCATGCCGAATTTATCACTATTGGCATCCAGACTATTAATCGTGTTCTTAAGTTCTTCTAAAATCAATTGTTCGCGTTGTAGTTCTACTTTCTTTAACCATTCTTTAATTTCATCTAATTTATTTTTTGCAAAATGAAATTTCGGATTCTCTTTAATGGTTTTTTCCAGTAATTGCTTCGCGTCACTACTCATGCCCACATCCTGCAATTCCAAGGCATTTGAATAATTCACTACTTCTTTTAAAGTTACTTCCTCACCAGCTTTGTAAAGCCCACTTAAATCCGGACTGTAAGGTACGTTGATGTTTTTGGCTAGCAGATTAGCCAGTTGCTGGTGCAACGCAAAAAAATTGTTTTTATTGCCGCTTACCTGTTCCGCAAAAATAACACCACCTGTTTGCACATCAATTAAACGAGCATCCAAACGAATGATATTATCTAAAATGTAAAAAGAGCCCGTTAAAATATTCTGTGCACCTAAGCCTTTACCTAATTTTTGTGCGGTGGATTGATCAAAGTATTTGGATTGCCCTAATTTAATTTCCTGAAGTAGTTTTTCCAGTTTTTCACGCTCTACAATCGTTACACCTTTTACTTTGGATAGATCGGTAATGAGCATATCGGCAATACCTTTGGATAGGGCATTATATTTGGCATCTCCACTCGAGTTGTCAAAATAGGAAATAGCAATTGTTTTTGCATGAATGTGTAATGCAAATACGATAGCTATTAAAAACAGGAACCCTTTTTTCATTATACCTTTGCTGTTAATTTGCTTAGTGCTTGTTGAGCCGGAACAAAATCAGGATTTTTTTGAAGTACTTTTTTTAGTAATTCAATAGCCTTCCCATTTTCTCCTTTATCCATTTTATCTAAAGCATCTGAATATAACAAAGAGGTCTCGTAGCTTAAAGAAGATGTTTTTGTTTCTGAGAGGTCTTTATTATCAGCCTTTAATTCTACATTTAAGCCACTTGCAATTTTCACCACTAACTTTTTCTCTAAGTCGAAAAAGGTGTTGGTTTGTCCGTCAATGCCTTCGCTTTTAATAATCTTTCCGGTTTCTACGTCGATAATGCGGGCGTCCATACGCATGCTTCCCATCAAATCAAAAAAGGCTCCGGTTAAAATATATTGAACGCCTAAAAGCTTACCAACTTTAGTGGCGGTGGATGGATCGAACTCTTTGGAATTATTTAACTTTTGCTCTTTTAAAATTTCTTCTAATCTTGCACGCTCAATCACATTTAGCATCTTGATTTTAGATAAATCAGAAATCAACATATCTGCTAAGCCTTTTCTTAAACGAGATAATTCAGTATTATCAGACCCGTTATCAAAATATAAAATCGCAATGCGTTTGGCGTCGGCATTTGGCGTAGCACTGTTTAAATGATCAACGATTGATTCCTGCTGGTTAATTGAATTATCTGAAGCCGTTGTTGATTGTTGTGGTTCGGAGGCCACTTCCTTAGATTTATTGTTTAAGAAATAGAAAGCGGCAAAGCCTCCAATAACAATAATTAAAGCCACTACTAAAATCGGAACTAAGGGCGATTTTTTTTGGGTAACTGTAGCTGATTGTGCGATGTTGGTGTTTTTGCCACCGCCTGATTCAGCATAGCTTTGCACGGGAGTAATTAATTCGTTAGGTACATTACCTTTTAAATATTCCAGAAAGAACCAATTGGTTAAACTGGCTAATGCTGTTTGGCAGGGGGCAATCCATTCGCGGGTAGCTTCCGATAAATCATCTTGTGCATGTGCGGCGTAATTACCGTAGGTTTGAATGGTGCCTATTAAAATTCCAATTTTATCCGGAATGATCTTTTTTTGTAATAATTCACGGCCATAGTCATTCAGCATCATTTTGCTTTTAGGTTCACCCAGTTCCTTGGTATACATAAAGCGACAAATGGCCTCGGTTGTTCTGCGGGCATTTTGCAAAAATGTATCAGGATCCTGATCGGCGTAACCAAATGATTTGACAAGCATTCGGCTCAGATGAGTCACTTTCTCCTCCAGGCTTTCAATTTGTTGGTCTTTGTTAGATTCAGACATAGTGTTGTGATTATTATCAAAAATACAAATTATATTGTATTGCGAAGCTTCAAAAGCAGCCTGTTTTAGTTAAAAATTGATGAATCAGAGGGTTCCGTATTCTTATTACCGCCTGCCAGGTACCGTTCACCGACTGGCTGTATAATCTTACCTAATTGCTATTGTACGACAGGTATTCCTGATATACTTTTACATAAAATTATGGCAAAGTGCAGTACTCACAAAGCCAAAGACCAGAGTCATATTAATTAAACATTAAATAAAAAAGAATACAATGACAAATCAACAAGAGCACATGGATTTTGAAGAAATGTGTAAACAAACAGAAAAAAGCCAAAGACGAGGTAAAGTCGTTGGAGGTATTTTGGTAGTAATTGCCGGATCGCTTTTTTTGGCAAGGGAATTAGGGGCAGAAATTCCACAATGGTTATTTACCTGGAAAACATTTTTAATTGCCATCGGTATTATCACCGGTGTAAAGCATAACTTTAGAAATGCCTGGTGGTTTTTTCTGGTGGCTATAGGGGGTATATTTTTATTGGGAGATTTTTATCCGGATATGCATATTAAATCCTTTTTATGGCCTGTTCTTCTGATCCTTTTTGGATTAATGATGATCTTTAAACCACGTAGAAAATTTAATCACCGCCATTGGAAGTATGCTCACCACAGATTTAACAGATACGAACAACAGGGTAATTGTTATGTAAGAGAAGATTCCGTAAGTGAAGATTTTGTTGAATCTACATCGTTTATGGGAGGTGTAAAAAAGAATGTGCTTTCAAAAAAGTTTAAAGGTGCCGACATTACAAATGTGTTTGGCGGCGCCGAAATTAATCTGTCTCAGGCAGATATGGAAAGCACAGCCACTATGGATTTAACCAATGTATTTGGAGGAACTAAATTGATCATACCTGCACATTGGGAAATTAATTCTGAATTAGTTTCGGTATTTGGAAGCATAGAAGATAAAAGGCCTATGCAACCAAATACAGCAACAGGAGATAAAAAAGTTTTAATCTTAAGGGGTACCACCTTTATGGGAGGAATAGACATTAAAAGTTATTAAAAAATTAACCACTAATCTGATTACAGAATATGAAACGCTATTTAGTAAAACTGATGTTTAACATCAATATCGACAACGGAAACCACGCTCATCAATTTGACGAACAAATCCGAATTGTAGAGGCTTACACTTTGGAAGCGGCTTTTCAAAAAGCCAGAACAATCGGAAAAAAAGAAGAAGAAGTTTTCGTTAATAATGAAAGTAAAATGGTACACTGGCAATTTATTGATGTCACGGATGTGTATGAGTTGGAAGCATTAAAAGACGGAGAACAAGTGTATTCAACTACACATGAAAATACCGAACGCCATTCATTTATTAATTATGTTCGACAAAAAGCCATGTTAATTCAGGCAAAAAGCTTAACTTTTGCATAATTAATTTTCTGAAAACATATACCACATATCCATTTAAGAAAATGCTTGTCATGTATGTGGCATGGTGGATATTCTGGGCGTTTATTCAAAGCTGGGTACTACATCATTTAGAATTGAACTGGCATGCTGCTATTATTGATTCTTTAGTATCAAATGGATTGTTGGCGTTGGCATGTTTTGCAGCCATCATTTTGTACCGCTACTATCAACCCGGAAAAAGCAACCGTATCTATCGGTTGGTATTTGCCATCAGTATTACCATTTTATACAGCATTACATTTAAATGGATCATCATGTACCTGTTAGGTGCAGATGACTATTATGTGGATTTTCTGGAAAAATCAATGCCAATACGCTCTATCATCTCTTTATTGGTATTGACATTTTTAACGATTACCAATTGGTTACTTTATAATATACAGGAACAAAAAGAAAAAGAACAGCGACGTAATGATGCTGAACAATTGGTAAAAGAAGCGGAATTGGCCAGATTACGTCAGCAGTTACAACCACATTTTTTATTTAACAGCTTAAATTCGATTAGTGCGCTGGCTGGAACCAAACCTAATGAAGCCAGAAAAATGATCCAGCAATTGTCTGATTTTTTAAGAGGGACACTCAAGAAAGACGATCAGCAAACGGTTTCGTTGCATGAAGAACTGGAGCATTTGAAATTATATTTAGAGATCGAAAAAGTTAGATTTGGTCATCGCTTGCAGGTAGAGATCGCTATTGAGCCGGAAAATCTGGAAGCTTATTTACCACCCTTATTGTTACAACCGATTGTAGAAAACGCCATTAAATTTGGCTTGTATGATACCGTGGAAGATATTACGATCAGTATTTCAGCTCATTCGGAGAATAATTTTTTGCATATTCAGGTCAGAAATCCGTTTGATTCGGATACACAACAGGCTAATGAAGGAACAGGTTTTGGTTTGAGTTCTGTACAACGTCGCTTGTTTTTATTATATGCCCGCAATGATTTAATGACCACCGAGAAAAACAATAATTTGTTTATTACCTCTTTAAAAATACCACAAGTAAAAAAATGAGTAAAGTAGTGATTATAGATGATGAGCCTTTAGCTCGCAGTTTGGTGGTTGAATATATTCAGCAACACCCATCTATTGAAATTGTAGCAGAATGTAATGATGGATTTCAGGGAGTGAAAGCTATCATGCAACATAAACCTGATTTGATTTTTTTGGATATACAAATGCCTAAGATTAATGGTTTTGAAATGTTGGAATTATTGGATACGACACCTTCAGTCATTTTCACAACAGCCTTTGACGAGTATGCTATTAAAGCCTTTGAAGCCAACGCCATTGATTATTTATTAAAACCCTTTAGTAAAGAACGTTTTGATTTAGCTCTTGAAAAATGGAAATCAAAAAATAGTACCACTCATACTTCCGAGAAAAATCTTCAAACACTTTTGGAAAACACGACTAAGCAACCAGACGAAAAAAACAGAATCGTGGTAAAGAACGGAAGCGATATCCGTATCGTGCCTATGGCTGATGTGATGTATATAGAGGCCTATGACGATTATGTGAAGATCTTTACAAAAGACACCTACTACCTGAAAAAGAAAACAATGAATTATTATGAGCAGGTATTAGACCCCGCACTGTTTTTCAGAACACATCGTTCGTTCATTATCAATTTGCAACAGCTCACTAAAATTGAGCCATTGGAAAAGAATACCTATGTGGTGCTTTTAAAAAGTGGAAAGAAAATTCCGTTGAGCCGCACAGGCTATTCTAAGTTAAAAGAAACACTGGGGGTTTAATAATCAGTTTATGTCTCTTTAAGTATTCCGATAGTTATCGGGAGAGAAGTGCTCTTCGTATTTAGTTTAGTGCTTGACTACGTTCGAACTGACAACAATATAATAAAATGAAATCATGTCACTTTTAAAATCATTAGGTAAAAATCCCTCAGGGAAACGCTTAGAGCGTATTAAACAATCGCCTAACTATAAGCATAATGCCTTTCAAAATTTATCTCCTACTCAACAATTATCAAAGGATAGCTCGTTTTTTAAAACAGGGAAAGAGTTTTTGAGCAAGTCTAAAAATGCGGAACCTAAGCAGACACTTCCTTTTGTTAAGACCAATTTGAACGAACTGCATTCTGATGAACCAACAATTGTGTGGTTTGGGCACTCGTCTTATTTATTAAGAATTAATGGCAAAACTATTTTAGTGGATCCTGTATTTAGCGGAAATGCTTCTCCGTTTTCGTTTATGATCAAAGCGTTTAAAGGCGCTAATGAATATTCTGCCGAGGATATGCCTCCTATAGATTTGTTATTATTGACTCATGATCATTACGATCATTTAGATTATAAAACGTTGAGATTGTTGCATTCTAAAGTAAAACAGGTATGTTGTCCGCTTGGTGTTGGTTCGCATTTAGAACACTGGGGTTTTCATGAATCAGGAATTACTGAATTGGATTGGTGGGAATCTCATACGTTCTTTAATGATGTAGTGATTACGGCGGCTCCGGCAAGACATTATACAGGACGAACAATGGTGCGTTCTAAAATGTTATGGGCGTCGTATGTTTTAAAAACAAAAACACAATCCATTTATTTAGGTGGTGATTCAGGATATGATTCACACTTTAAAGAGATTGGAGAAAAGCACGGACCTTTTGATATAGCCTTGTTGGAATCGGGACAATACAATGCTTTGTGGCCTCATATTCATATGATGCCGGAAGAGACCGTGCAGGCCAGTGTTGATTTAAAGTCAAAAGTGTTGTTTCCTATTCATTGGGGTAAATTTGCTTTGGCCATGCATGATTGGGATGAGCCAATTAAACGTGTTTTGAAAAAAGCAGAAGAATTAAATGTCACGGTTGTTACGCCGATGATAGGTGAATCGGTAGTATTGAATGATAGTTACTCATTCAGAAATTGGTGGGAATTGGTCTAGCCTTTAATCTTTTTTATAAAATAAGGGTTCCAGATGATTCATTTCTTCTTCAGTATATATTCTTGAACGAATGAGAAAACGTTTACTGGTTGGTATTTCCAATGAAAAACTGGCGCCTCTGCCATTCACCACATCTAAGGTTAATTCGGTATGTTGCCAGTATTCAAATTGATCTTTACTCATCCAGAATTCGAACCCACCTACATAACCTAACCCAACATCACTATTACCGATCTTGAATTCATCTTTCTGAAAGCACATGGGAGAAGAGCCATCACAGCAGCCTCCGCTTTGATGAAACACCAGATCCCCAAATCCTACTCTTAGTAATGTAATTAATTCACTGGCTGCAGGAGTTACTAAAATTCGTTTTACTGTTGTCATGATGAGTTGAATGTTGATTATAAAGGAGGTTGTCTAAAAAATATAATATGACTTAACTAAAACTTTTATAGTATATGTTTTTCAACAACCTCTTTGTTTTTTATAATTTGTTCCATATGTGTATAGAATCGTCTGCCATGTGAGAAAAGAAAATCTTGTCTCCCTGAGCGGAGTCGAAGGGTTTATGAAGGCTTCGACTCCGCTCAGCCTGCCCAACTCGGACTGGGTTTAAAGTTTTGTAATTGAGTCGGGCTAAAAGTAGCAAAAGTCCCTGATAAATCAGAGACTTCTTCTAAAAATTCGTTGGTTTCTATAGTTCGACATTCGTCTTTTTGCCGATTATAGGTAATTCCTTTGGGAAAGAAGGTGTTTTGCAGTTCCTGTCGCTGAGTATAATCCCCGGAAGCCCACATTTTACGAAGGTTTAGGGAAAGATTCAACGTGTAGTTGATGTAGCCATCCAACTTCGACATCTCAATTTTGTTTTTACTGATTTGTAGCTCAATTTCGTCCCTTTCCTTTTCAAACTTGGTTTTGTATTTTTGGTAAAGTTCGCCCGTTATCTCCTCAAGGATAAACCGTTCCTCCAAACGCTCCAAATTATGGCTTAAATCGGCTGTTTTAGCCTTTGCTGAGGCTTGATTCTCCTCGGTGGAGGCATTCATTTGGGTAAAAGTGTATTTTAATTGCTGATGAATTAATTTATCGTAAATGACGTTAGTTTTATAGCCTGCTATTAGGTTTTCAAATTTGGTATTTACTATATCTGCATTACGGTTGCATTTACAATTAGGTGTGTTGCACTTGTAATAAGGAGTATCACAGCTATTGGCAATATATCCCCTCATTGGTTGATAACAGGCTTCACATAGTGCAAAACGTTTTAATGCAATTTCTTTTCGTTCTTTTCGAGTTTGTAAACCGAGTTTCTTTTCATTTAATATTCCGTTGACTTGCAAAAACATATTTTTAGTGATCAGCTTTTCATGCTTACCTTCCAATACATCTCCCTCTAAAGCCTTGTGAACCATAATGCCACAATAGAATGGGTTTCGTAATATTTCAGAGATTCTTCTGAGGTCATAATTGTAATTTAAATTTGCAAGACGTTTTCTGATTTGTTCATTAGGTAAGCGTTCTTCTGCTTTCCACACAAACATCTTTTTAATGATTTTACTTTTTTCATTTAAAATAATTTTCTTCTCTCCATTGGTTCTCAGTATATCATATCCGATGGGAGGCTTCGTGCACCATTCTCCTTTAAGTAATCGTTCTTTTACACCCGCCATACTTTTTTGTCTTCGGAGTTGATTATCAAATTCTCCAAATAGAAACAACATTTTTTGTTGCATAATTCCAGCAGGGTTTGTAGTATCAATTGGTTGTGTGACCGAGACAATCTCTGTCCCCAATTTTCTTAGCTGACCACTTAACCAAATAGAATTTTCGCTTCGTGAAAATCGCTCTAAGCTATAAACAAGTATTTTTGAAATCTTATGCTTTGATGTTTTAATGTATTTAATCATCCGTTGAAATTCTTTTCTCTCATCGGTAGCAGCACTTTCATACGTACCACCAAACCGTTCACGCACGATGAGCTTATGTCTCTTGGCATATTCTTCGTTGCCCTTTAGTTGAGTTTCAAGACTCAAGCCATCTAATTGTTTGGCTCCTGATACACGGGTGTAAATAACACAGTCGTCATTTTCAAAGCGGATATTCTTTTTTCCCTTTGAAAACATTTTAAATAATTGATTATCGTCTGACATATTTTTATTTGCTTTTAATTTCTGTTATTCTTTTTTTATTTAATTATGCAGCTTCTTTTAATTCTTGATTTGAATGAAGTTCAATTATAGTATCTTGTTCATTATCCATTTTTTTATTCTGTTCTTCGCAATACATTTCATAGGCTACTTTACAAAATACTTTTATATTACTAATTATCATCTCCAGTTTTTCATCACTTATATCATTCTCTCCTAAAAGTTCTCTTGCCTTTTCAAGCGTAAGTATATTTTTATTCTCATTTTCAATTTCAGTTGTTTCGTTTTCTTTCATTTGGTGTTTCATAGCTAAGTTAAACAATTAGTTCCACACATAAAAGTCGGGCTAAGCCGCTACTGTGTTGGGCTTTGCAGGGGTGTTGGATTTGTATAATTCAGGGAATAATACCATAAACGGCTCCTTTTTAGTGCAATTTCTGAGAAGGTTTAGAATAAGAATATACCTGACAATTACAGACTTTGTCAACCGAAATTTAACTCCTTCTTTATCCTCTTTTAAATAGTTTGCCATCGGAATAAACTGTTCTCGCATTTTTTTAAGATCTTCCAAAAAAGGAAAATCACAAGGTAGCTGACCAATATGTTCCGGTAAAAGCATTTCTTCAACAGCTCTACAAATGGTGATGGCTGTTTTATAATATAGCTTTCTTTTATAACTTAACTGAAATAGATTTTCGATAATGCATCGAATCCGTGGTATGATATACGCAAATGCAGAAGTGTTTTGATTTGTAAAATAATCGCTTGTTATAGTTAAGGAAACATACCCGCCTTGAATCCGATCCAAAATATCAGCATTAATATATTGGTACTCCTGTTGAGTTACTTGTTTTCTATATACATGCTGTGCTGTTGGTTTGTTGTAAGTGTTATTTATATTTTGAAAATGTTCCTTGGGGTTCGATGAAT
The DNA here is from genome assembly GCA_016194985.1 of Bacteroidota bacterium. Taxonomy (GTDB): domain Bacteria; phylum Bacteroidota; class Bacteroidia; order B-17B0; family Aurantibacillaceae; genus UBA4416. Next base: position 119,720 of record JACQAK010000013.1, on the reverse strand, counting down.
TTTCAGGCTCACTTAGTGATATCGAAAGACTATCTGAAGGAATAGAAAAACTTCTTTTTAAGTAGGCGTATTGTTTGCAGGTATTACCACAATACCTTTTTGTGTTTCGTTTTCCTTCTATGGGTTTATTGCAATATAAACAGTTCATTTTGTTTTATTTTAAAATATTTATTTCCATTAATTAAGCGCGATCTCATCCGGATTTTCATCTCCATATCGCTGTTCGTTCCATTCACTCACAGATTCATAAATGTTTTGTAGCGCATCATTTTGAATTTTATTTCCTTTTGAAAAGGATAATTCCAATAGCACTTCTCCTGTTGCTTCATTGCTTCCGGTTATTTTATTATTTAAATTTCCAGTGCGGATCATTTTGCAGACATCTAAAAATAATTCAATCGGAATTTTTATGTGTTGTTTTTCTGTTGTGGTTTTCATTTGCTTTTATTCTCCTATGCTTTAAATTCAAATATTCTTTTTTTTGTTTTAGGCTTGTAATTATATACTTTGGATTTTGCGTCTTCTACCATCTCAAGTGTGTTGCCATCTTCATCATCGCTTTCATCTTCAGCGGATAGTAATGCTTGGTGTTGTTTTGAAGCCAAAAGTTTATTGTTAACTCTTATTTCTTTTACTAAGAGTTTAAATAAATCATTCTGTTCTTTCATTTGTTCTTTATGCTCCGCTTTTATGGCTTCTATATCTTTACTTGCTTTATATGTTCCTAAAAGATATCCGGCAGCGAGTCCTGTTATTCCGGTTGTAACCGGGTTTTTTATAAAATCTTGAATTAGTTCCAACCAATCTTTCGGTTCTTCTGTTTTTTTATCTTTGTTTTGCTGTGTTTGCTCTTTGTTTTCAGTTGTATTACTCATCTTGTCCTCCTTTTTTTACATGTTTATAATCAGTTACTGTATATTTAGCGCATATTTTACCGCATATTCTATTCTTGTTTAATTTTTCATCGTCAATAAGAGTATATTTTATCGCATATTTTTTAAATGCTCTTATAGTAGTTTACGGTACAAATCTCAACTACTCTTTTTTGGCAACTTCCGAAAGTTGTCGTTTCGTTAACTCATATGTTATATTATTGATCGATATGCTTACTCGATTGAAATGGATCACTCTCGTTCACTCTTATTGCGTTTCGTTAACTCTCGTTGACTGAAAACCAACTTAGATGCTCGAAAAGGGTATAAACCTTAACAGTATTTAGCAGAAAAAACGCAACGGATTTATAGCTCTAACGTCCTACCCGGATATGAAAGAAAAAAATGAAGTGTTAGAAATTAAGCCTTATTCGAAAAAAGAATTAGCAGACTTGTACAAAATTGGAGTACGCTCTATGACCACATGGTTGGAGCCTTTCAAAGAAGATTTAGGCAAACGATATGGTTGGTATTACAATCCCAAACAAGTAAAATACATATTTGATAAGTTAGGATTACCGGGGGAATAAAATGAAAATTATCTCTATTTAATTAAAACGTAGTCGGAGATAAATTTCATTAAAAAATTACATTCTTAATCTTCCCTAAACAATTGTTTTTCAAATTGTTATTCGGAGGGACGAGAAACTTATGCCCAAAAATCTTATATTTGCTGTGTACAATAACAAAAATAAATCTATGGCATAACTATTAATCACAACATATAAAAATTAGCGTTTCTTAAATTATTCTGTATTCTGAAAAGTCGAAAATTCACAATACCTACAGGGGAATTTAGTAACGTTCACGGGAAGGCGTGGGCGTTGTTTTATTTTGTAGGTACGGGCTTCGACTCCCGCAGAATACAAGTATTACAATTAGCCTGCGCTGATTTTTTGGTGTTCATCCAAAAAATCAAAATGAGTAAAAAAGAAATCAATAATGCTGTAGGTAGTAAAACTATCGATGATATTGAAAGACAAGTATCGCACACGGAGCACTTCAAAGAAGAAAGGAAAGAAGGGTTAAGTATTTACCATGTAGCGCATGACTTAAAAGGATTAATCGCAAAAATTTCGGGTTTGAATTCTTTACTTGCCGTAAAATTAGCCCATCAACCTGCTTCCGACCTCCATGAATTCAGCAGGATGATCAATACCGTATGTGAGCAAGGAAATAATATGCTCAATGATTTTATTTTCAATGATAAACTAAATCAAAAAAAGAATTATAGTCAAACTTGTGCATGGATTTCAATAAATGATCTGGTAAAACATCAATCTCAAATTCACTATTTATTAGCCAAAAGCAAAGACATTGAAATAAATCTATCCATACCTTCCGAAGATAATTTTTGTTTTGTAAATCCCGATGATATTAAAAGAGTTATTGATAATTTACTTTCGAATGCAATAAAGTTTACTCTTCGAAAAGGGTTTATACAAGTGAAGCTCCATGCATTAAGTAACAGTGTTGTTATTGAAATTACGGATTCGGGGATAGGCATTCCGGCAACATTGCAAAAAGAATTGTTTCTGCCATATTCAAATGCTAAAAGATTGGGGACTGAAAATGAACCAACTACAGGATTAGGTTTAGCGATTATAAAAAAAATCGTTGAAATAAATAAAGGGTTGATTATTCTTCGTAGCGATGAAAATAGTGGAACTACCATTTCCATTGAGTTTAAAAGAAAAAATAAAATTTAAATAATCGTTCTTGAAAAATTTCTTCTGATACTAAAGGCAAATTGTATGTTTTTATTTGCAGTACAACTTAGAAGTAAAAATTCTCCTTGTAAATCCAAGTATTTAAGTGATGAACTGGTTGTTCTTTCAATCACCTGAACTGAAAGTTGTTTATTTTCGCTTTCTGATCCGCTTTTCGTGCATTTTAATTTAAACACCACAACAACTTCTTCATCGGTTTCATTGTCTGTTCTATCAAGTATAAATTCACATTCTATCGGGGTAAATAAAACAGGGATTTTAAAAGAGAATTCCTTGTTTTTTTCTAAACTAATTTGCTTTCTGTTGATGATTAAGTTTTCCATAAATATTCTAAAAAGGTATGCAATTTAACTCTTTTTTGAATAAAAATATTACAATAAATTATGTCTCATGGCATACATAATTATACCGATGGAATTTTTGGCTTTTGTTATTTATGTTAACTTATTTCAGGACGATACAAAAGCACATCTTTAATGTTTAAAGTAAATTTGTGAAGGAATTGATTGCCGATTTTATAAATTGTGGGGTATTTACGGACTAATTAAAAGAATTGAATAAAAGAAACAAAATTGCTTTTTAAATTAAAAAAACTTGTTATTCGAGAATAACAAGTTTTTGATGCTTTATTAAATACAGGCACCATTTCAAATTATTCTTTCACTACTTTTTTTCTCAAAACTAAAGCATTTTCATCACTATAAATTGAAATTATATATATTCCTTTTGATAATTCTCTTAATGAAATTTCATTTTCAAGGGTATTAATATATTTAAAACGTCTTCCATAGATATCCGACACATCAATTAACTTAATCCCTTCGATGTTTGTCGTAAAACGGTCAATTATTGGATTAGGATAAATAATTGGTACATCTTTTTTCTGCGATTGATTTTCTATTCCTGTAGCTATAAAATTCATATTACACATTTGAACAGCTGTACTACATGGTAAATTGGCTGAAACAATAATAGAGTATGTACCAGCGCATATATTGGCATAAATCCAATCATTCCCCACTATGGTTGGGGCGCCAATACTGAAATTCGGCATAATGTCAACCGTGTAACCACTACATCCCGAAGGTGTAACAGTAAAAGAACCATCACAACAAGATGGGCAAGATGGTAAAGTAGTAGTATGAGTAATTGTAACGGTTTGTGCTTTTGTTTTAATTGCAACACAACTTAAGGCAATAAAAATAATTAGTAGTTGTTTTTTCATGTTGTATAATTTTAAATAAATGTAAAAAAGTTTCCGATAGTTTAAAATTCTCTAAATATAAAATTACTTGATTTTTTCATTAATCAATTTTGTATATTTTATTTTTTTATTTGTCTTTTTATTTGCCCAACACATCACGCAATCTTTAGCCTGTCTTTTATAATTCGGATCATTTTCATATTGTGATGTTAAATTGTATTTCTCTAAATACTCTTCTAAAATTTTGTCTTTTAATTTTTCTATTGTTCCATTAGGAGTTAAAGAGTAGTATTCATTTGGCCAAGTGTTACTGACATCACCACTTATTATATAATCAGCATTATCAGGTTTTGAAATAGTCCCTTCACTTACCTTAATATAAAAGGAAACCGCTCCGTCTACAACTACGTAATATAAATCGCCATCAAAAACTCTCATCAACATGCCCTCACTATTACAAAACCACGAATAAGGAAGTTTAGATGCTTTAGATTTTTTCTTCGCCCCGTTTTCAGTATATTCAATATTAGAACCTTTACAAATAGTTACTTGGATTCCATCTACTGCCTTATCAGCTTTATAATCCTCATAGGATTTAAAAAAATCATATTGATGCTTACCCGCAGTGATTAATATTTGTGCATTTATAAAAAATGTTAGTGTTACGAATATTATTAATAGGATTTGTTTTTTCATGATTATATATTTTATAGCCCAAATTTAATATAAAATGTGTTCATTAGTATTTTTTCAGTACATTTATTAATCGAAATAGTTATTAAATTGAATTTTAGTATTCCACACATATTCTATTTTATATTAGTTCAATTTATTGTTGTAGGTATGCATGGACAAACAGATTCTATAAAGAAGATTGATCTAAAACCAACAAGTGTTTTTTCTGTCGATACGGCATCTAATCGTTTAAATAAAGATGTATTTTCAAAAAAAATCAATGTTCCCGTATTACCTAAAAAGCTATCTGCAAATGATAGTTCAATGCGATCAGGACTTAAAAAAGATTTAAATAAAGATTCACTTAAATCCAGTTTAAAAGAAAAAATACCTTTTCATAACGCAGGTAAAGATAGCTCATCAAATAAAAATTCTCTTTTAAAAAAACTAAAAACAGTCTTTCCAACAGGGAATATATCATTAGGATATGATTATGGCTTTTTACCTTATACTATTAATATGCCTACGCCTGCATCTGCCATTAAAACTGAAGGGCGACTAGGCTTAGATTTATTTAATATCCCTCTTGATGTTACATTTTTTTATTCTACACAAAAAAATTTAATTGGGTTAAATAATTATTTTAGAATTAGCTATAATGCTGATCGCTATAAGGATAAACTTAGTAATAAGTTAACGGGGAATTTAGATTCATATAAGAATCAATTGGGAGATTTAAATTCTCAAAAGCAACAATTGATGCAAAAAATGGCATACACAGATTACTTATCTTCTATTAGTCCGGATAAATGGCCTATTGATACAACAACTATAAATAAACCCGATGTAAAAGCATTACAATTACCCAAATTAAAAATAGACACAACTAAAACCAAACTAAACACAAATAACCCCGATTCTTCATTTCTAAACAAATATGCTAATAAAAAAGACACCTTAAAAAACAATCAATACTACTCCAAAGCTGACTCAATAGCCCAAAAAGCAATTTACTATAAAAACAAATCGGATTCAGTAATGAAATTATATGATACATATAAGAGTAAGTATGATCTTTTAAATGATTCAACAAAGAAAACTCAGGCGAAAATTAATGAATTAGAAACCCTCACTAATTCGGGGTACGCACCTTATTTATCTAAATTGCCTTACTTTAATAAAATTCAAAATTTTTTAAGTGGTATTAAAAAATTTGACTTAGGATTGTGTTATCCAAACTATTCAACTTTCCTTGCAAATAATATTCCAGTAAGGGGTATCAATGTTGAGTATCAAATAAATAATCGCTTTTTTGGTTTTACTTATGGAACAACAGTAAGCACTCTGTTATACAACAACAAAAATATTGATGGTTTTTTGCAAAATGTTAGAAATTCATACAATTATTTTGATATTAATAATCTATCAGCGGGGAGAAAAATTCTTTCACTAAAATTTGGAGTTGGAACAAAAGAAAATAACCATTTTTTTGTTGGTTTCTTGCTGGGTAAAGGATTAAACTCTTATTTAAACCCTACTTCCACAGATATCACATCCAAACCAAAGGAATCCAATTTAGTAATTGAAGCTGATATCCGCCAAAAGTTGCTTAAAAATACGTTTTTAGATATCGCACTAGGTAAATCGTCTTTACAGGAGTCAGACTTAAATATGGAGGTTATAAGAACTGCCGCTAAAGAAATTTTTTCTAATTTTCGATCTTATGCTTTTTTAGTAAAATTATCTACAAAAATACCAGTAACTAAATCCAACCTAACTTTGTCTGTAAGATGGGTTGATCCTTTCTTTAAAAGTTTTGGTATCGGTTTTATAAGATCAGATAATATGCGGTATGAAGTAAAACTAGATCAACCTCTGAGTAAAGTTTTAAGATATACGGGTATGTTTCGTTATGAAGAAGATAACTTATTAAAATTATTAAATTATAAAAATACTTTTTACAGTATTAATAATACTATTTCGTACAAAATACGAAGAGGTTTGATGTTACGTGTAGGATATACCCCTTTAATCAGGACTTTAAATGGCGATAATTATCATATACAAAATAAAAATTCTATAACAACTGGAATTATAACCTTTACACCCAAAAGTAGGAATGTACAAAAGCAATTTAATTTCTTATACAACTATTATCTTGTTAATACCGATAGTACACAAATCAATTTTCAAAATTTTGCATACTACCATCAAATTTCTTTTAAAGGAGGTTTTAAGACTGGACTAAATTTGTCATGGTTTAAAAATAATCTCAAAGATTCAACAAATAATAATGTATTCCTTGGTGTTCTTGATATTGGCTATCAATTTAAAAATGGATCAAGCATAACCGTAGCCGGTAAATCAGCTTATAAATTGAACAATCAGTTTTATCCCGGCTTTATACTAAAATCAAATATAAAACTTTCCAAGTCATTCTATTGGGAAAATCAAATTGAGAAATTCATCGTTGGAGACCTATTTAATGGCTACGATTTGAATAATCTAAAAAAATTTCCATATTATTGTAGTACAAAAATAATCCTAAATTTTTAACGCATGAAAATTCCAGTATTTTTTAGAACAATACTTTTGTGTTTGCTGTTTCAAATTACAATGAAATCTCAAGTAAGTATTATTAATATTTCAGTGCAGGCATTTAATATAACTCCGGAAGCACTATTGAATGTTGGGATTATGAATGGCGAAAATGAAAAGCAGGTTCAAATTTTAACACAATTGTATAGTTCCAGTAATGTCGTTTTACTAACCGTTAAGTCACAACCGTTTAAACTTTCAAAAGGATTAAATTCAGGAACCTCTGGAAATAGAGGGGTTGCATCGGTTGAATATTCCAGCTCATCGCAAGCAAATTATCTTAAAACAACTCATAATTTGGCTAGTGGAAGATATAAAATATGTAGTTCTATTTTAGTGGAAAATGGGGCGGATAAAGTCGATGATTTTTGTGATGAATTAGAAGCTGATTTTAATCAATATTTATACTTAGTTAATCCCCTTGATGGTGATACTGTTGATTCAAAGAACCCTATTTTATCATGGACACACAGCGAACCGTTTACTTTATTAAACCAAGGAGAATTTTATCGAATGATAGTTTCCGAAATGAAAAAGGATCAATCCGCTGAAGAGGCAATTACAATTAATTCACCAGCTATGGTTAAAAATTACCTCAAGGAACACCAAGTTCAATATCCTTATGATGCTAAAGAATTAAAAGATGGTTCTAAATACGCATGGCAAGTTCAAAAATTGAGTGACGGGGTTGTTATTAACAAAACCGAATCATGGGTATTTAACACTAAGGTCATAAATGAATTAAAAAGCTTAAAATACGTTGCTTTGAAAAATCAATTAGACGGATCGTATTATAATGCCTACGATGGTAAAGTATATTTTAAATTTTTAGAAGAATATAAAAGCCAGGGGCAATTGAAATTCAATTTAACAGATGTCAAATCTAAACCCATTGACATTGATGTTAAGCAAGATAAAGAGAAAACTAAAAATGGAATTTCTAGCGCAACTTCTGAGTTAAAAGTATCCGGTGACAATAGGTATGAATTAAACTTAGATGCAAAAAAGCTAAACTCGGGATTTTACACTTTAGAAATAAAGAATGAAAAGAACGAATCATTTTACTTAAAAATATTTTTACCATAACAACATACTTATTTAATTTATGAAACTAAAATCACTTATTACAACAATTCTAATTTCAGGGCTTATCAGCTTTGTTGCTTTATTTATATATAACAGGATGTACCATACTAAAACGGCCTATATAGAAATTAAAAAAGTATTTAATGGGTTTCAAATGAAAAAAGAGTTAGAGAAAGAATATGAAAAAACACAAAAAGGCAGAGATAAAATTCTTGATAGTTTATCTTTTAATTTAAAATTAATGTCCAAGCATTTGAACGAACGAAAAAATTCAAAGATTGAAATACCGAAAGATGAGATTTACCAGTTTGAATACAACAGAGAAGAATTTTTAAAATTAAAAAAGCAATATCAAGAAGATAATGCTGTATTAAGTCAAAAATATGATAATCAAATATTAGCTCAATTAACGCAGTATGTAATTGAGTATGGTAAAAAAAACAATTACGACATCATACTTGGCGCTGACGGTAATGGTAGTTTAATGTATTCTAAGGAATCGTACAATATTTCTGAAGATATAATTGTATATATAAATAATAAATACAAAGGAATTGATTAGACAGTTTATAATAGGCTCATTTTTCACAATCGTTATTACAGCTGTTGTTTCTTGTCATGGCAAAGAAATAAAAGAGCAGTTAAACGAGCAATCAGAAGAGACTGTAGAACTTAAAAATTACACCGAAGAAAAGGTTACCGTTCAGGAGTTTGTAACATGGTGCGCCGATAAAAATAACAAACTCAATAAATCAAAGGATATTGCAGATATACGATTTGATCTATCTTATAGGCCCGCCCCATGTATGGCGTATTTAGAGCTCCGAACAGAAACTTACGATTTTCCTAAATTTCAAGAAGCTTGTAATCATTATTATGATATGAGTTACTTTAACTTTAGACTAGAGGTTATTGATGGAACAGGTGAATTATTAAAATATAAACTCCAATCTCCAGCTCAATATGAAGAGAGGGTTAAATATACCTCGTTTGAAATGCAAAAAGATATATACCTAGTTCAAGGAAACGACACGCTTTTACCGGGACTATTTCACTTTGAAAGGATATTTGAAGTCGCCCCATACTCAACAGTTATGCTCGCTTTTGATAATAAAAAATTTAATAAAGACAGCGAGTTTACAATCATTTATAATGACAAATTATTTGAAAAAGGTTTCGTGAAATTCAATTATAAAAACAAGCAACTCATTAACTTACCCAATATAAGCGGATTATGATAAAAATTAATAAACGTAAACTGGTAAAGATTAAAAGGAAATTACAAAAGCAAACTTCTTTGATTTTGGCTATATTGATTTTCCTTGAGGTTTCTTATCCAACAGGTGCATACGCTTTAACAGGTGGTCCAAGTCAACCGGAGGTTCAATCTTTTGAGCCTATTGGAACATCAGATATGGTGGATATGTTCTCAGGGGATTTTAATTATAATCTCCCCTTAATGGATGTAGAAGGATACCCAATTAACATATCGTACCATTCAGGTGTTAATACAGATCAAGAAGCGAGTTGGGTAGGTTTAGGATGGAACATTAATCCTGGTGTAATAAATAGAAATATGCGAGGTATCCCTGATGATTTTTCCGGAGAAAATGTAACTAAGGAATTTAACATGAAACCCAACAAGACTTGGGGGGTAGCTGTAAATGTGGGTGTAGAATTATTTGGTAGCGGGAAAATTGGATTAGGATTGGGTGGTTCATATGGTTTTAATTTTAATAATTATACTGGCCCATCTGTTATAAAAAGTTTTAACGTTAATATTAGCGCTGGCCTTGGTGGTGGTGGCAAATTAAATGCTGGATTAGGATTAACATCCAGCAGTGATGAAGGATTAACCGTTCAGCCATCATTGGGTTTTAGCGCAAAAATAAGCAGTGGGGGCAACACAGAAACCAGTCTAGGGATAAGTATTGGAACGGCTTTTAATTCAAGAGGAGGTTTAAAACAATTGTCTATTAGTGCTTCTGCATCTGTAAGTCGAAAGGCAACAGATAAAACTGTGACTCAAAATAAAGATGGATCAACCACTACAACTGAAACAGTTAGAACAGGACAAAATGCTTCATCCGCTTCATTAGGAGCTCAAAGTGCAGGCGGTACATTTGATTTTGGTCAACCAACCTATACACCAAAGATAGATATGCCAATGAAAAATTTTTCTATGTCAGGAAGTTTCACTCTTGGTGGAGAATTGTGGGGCGTTCATGGAAAGATTGGTTTGTCGGGATTTTATTCAGGACAAGAATTAGCTCAAACAACTATTAATAATCCTGCCTATGGGTATTTATATGCAGAGAAAGGTCAGTATAATGATAACGCATTAATGGATTATAATAGAGAAAAAGACGGAACGTTTACAGAGAACACCCCTGCTTTACCATTAACAAATTTCACCTTTGATACTTACGGTGTTTCAGGGCAAGGAATAGGAGGAAGTTACAGACCATTCCGTGGCGACATTGGTTATGTCTTTGATGCAGCTAGTTATACTACAAATGATAATGATGCTTTAACTGCTGAGTTAGGCTTTGGTGGCTATGTTCACGTTGGAACAAACGTAACTGTTATTGATGTATTAAGTCAATCAGGAAAATGGAAAAGTGATAATGCGGCTTTGTATTCATTAGTTCATACTCCAAAAGGAGATGGTAATGATTTTGAAAATGTGTATTTTAAAGAAGCAAATGAAAAAACAGTTGACTCTGATTCTACTTTTTATGAAAGTGCAGGACGAGATAACCCTGTTCGTTTTGATGTAAATTTTGGAAAATTTGACCACGCAGTGAAAAACGGTTTTGTTAACCAATATGGACAAACATTTTCTTATTCAGGCCCTATCAAAAGAAAAAAACGTGATAAAAAAACACAAAATATTTCTTTTTTGAAATCAAATGAATATAACGATTTTGCAATTGATAACAGTTATAATAGTCAACTATCTACCTCGGCTCAACCACACCATATCGCAGAAGTCACTACTTTAGGAACAGATGGTTCTCGTTACATTTATGGCATTGCAGCATACAACAATTCACAGAAGGAAATTACGTTTTCTGTTGGTAGTACTGATATTACAAATCACGATAATAATTCTTCTCTAGCAGGCTCTGCTTCTGATGGTTTAGTAAGTTATGGAGGTTCTGACAATTCTTTGAGCAATGCAAAAGGATTAGATAATTATTTTAGCCGTACAACAACTCCGGCATATGCTCATTCCTATTTATTAACTTCTGTATTAACTCCGGATTATATTGACGCAGATGGTGTTAGAGGCCCAAGTGATGGAGATTTTGGAGGATACACTAAATTTAAATATACTAAACTAAGTAACTTTAATTGGAGAACTCCTGTTGAAAGTCAAAAGGCGACTTTTTCGGAAGGCTTAAAATCTGATTATACGGATGACAAGGCAAATATCTTATATGGAACAAAAGATCTTTATTATTTAGACTCGGTAATTACTAAAAATTATATTGCCGTATTTCATAAGTCCTTTAGACAGGATGGTTTAGGAGTAGTTGGAGAAAACGGGGGTGTTAGCTCTAGTTCAAAAGTAATGAAGTTGGATAGTATCAGTATGTATTCTAAAAGAGATTTAAAAACACCTCTTAAACGTGTGCATTTTGAATATACTTATGCTTTGTGTAAAGGGATAACAAATACTTCAGTTCCAGGAACAGGTAAATTAACTTTAAAGAAAATATATTTCACTTACCAAAATTCAAATAGAGCAAGGATGAGTCCTTATGTATTTGACTACCATGAAACCAATCCAGTTGAAAACCCTAATTACAACATTAAAGCCTATGATCGATGGGGTAATTATAAACCTAATAATGCCACAACTATTGGTGTTCGTGATAATGCAAGTACATCTGAAAATGCTAACTCCTTTATAGGATCAACGGCTATGCCTCCTTCAGATTATCCTTACGTAGAACAGGATCGAACATTAACAGATGTCTATACATCTGTATGGAATTTGAAAGAGATTAATCTCCCATCCGGAGGAACAATTAAAGTATCATACGAATCTGATGATTATGCTTATGTACAGGATAAACAAGCAGGGCAAATGTTTAAAATTATTAATTACGTCAGTGATACGAGTTTAGTTACTCCCGCTAATGTTAACCAAAGTAATACCACAGTTCCTTTTTCAAATGGTGGCGGCTATTTTTTATTTAAAGCTCCAAATGGAAATATTAATAAACCGATGATAATACAGGTAGTAATGTTAATCCAATTGTAAAAGCAGGTATCAATTTTGGTAAATTACATTTACCTAAAGTTGTATGGGATGCTACAAGTGGAAGTTTTAGTGGAACACTAAGTGGATCTATTGTTTCGGCTTTGGTTAATTCATCTTTTATAAAAAATATTCGTGATGCTGTAACGGGGCCAACTCAAAGTCTATTTCAATATTATAGTGTTGCTCAAGAATTTATTGGAGCTAAATCGTGGGTAAGACTAAATAATCCCGATGGACATAAATTAGGCGGTGGCCTGAGGGTTAAGAAAATTGAAATGATTGATAACTGGCAAACGATGGTAGGAGGCTCTTCAAATGGAGAAACTTCTAACTATGGTCAAGAGTACAATTATAATTTAGCTGATGGTCGTTCGTCAGGGGTTGCCTCCTACGAGCCTCAATTAGGCGGAGATGAAAACCCTTTTAAACAACCGATTTTTGTAAATGCTAAGAAATTATTAGTTCCTGATGACCAATCTTATGTTGAAGAGCCGTTTGGCGAATCATTTTTCCCTAGTCCAAGTATAGGATATAGTCAAGTAAGCGTGAAAAATATTCAACGAGCAAACGTTACACGTCACGCTACGGGAATTGTAATGCATGAATTTTATACAGCCAAAGATTTTCCGACCATTACAAAAAGAACAGAGGTTAAATTTAGAAGGGGGAAAGATGGTCCGGGTAGTTTAAGATCATTATTGAAAATAAATGTGCGAGATTATTTTGCAGCTACCCAAGGCTTTGTGATTGAATTAAATGATATGCATGGTAAACCAAAATCTCAAAAGGTATATCAGGAAGGACAAAGTGTTCCTATTACAAGTGTTGAATATAAATATAAATCGGAACCATATTTAAATGGAAGTTTTAAGCTTACTAATAATTGTAAAGTCATCGAAAAAAACGGAACAATAAATCAACGAAATATCGGAATGTTCTTTGATATGGTGGGAGATTTTAGAGAGTCTAAAACGGAAACTAAATCTACAACTGTTGAACTAAATCTAGATGTAATGCCAATTTATGGGGTTCCTGTTCCTATTCCGGGTATATGGCCGGGCTTTGCAAAAGACAAGTCACGATTCCGTTCAGCAACTTTAACCAAAGTAGTTCAGCGTTTCGGTATTCAAGAAGAAACGATTGCTAAGGATTTAGGTTCTGTTGTTTCAACTAAAAATTTGGCATATGATTCTGAAACTGGAGATTTGCTTCTAACACAAACTACTACTAATTATAATGACAACATTTATTCATTTAAATATCCCGCTTGGTGGTATTACGATTTGATGGGATCTTCTTATGAGAATTTAGGCTTTGAACAAAGTGGTGTAAATATTTCAGGTGGCACAGTTACTTTAGCATCTGCGTACTTATTTAAAGAAGGAGATGAAGTAGCTCTTAAAGGTTCATTACCCAGCAATAATGTTGTTGCATGGGTAGATGGAGTTACTGGAAATACGATATCATTTATTTTAAAAAATGGTAGCTCTGTAGCTAATGACAATTATAATTTAAAAATTATTCGCTCAGGAAAGAAAAACAATTTGACAACTGATATGGCAACTATCACAACGTTAAGTAATCCGTTGCTTTCACTTAGTAGTAATGCCTATCAAAATGTGTTACAAGCGTCTGCTGTTGAGTTTGCGAATAAACGTAAAACACATTGTGACTGTATTGCTAAAAATACAATTATTCCTTATACAAGTAATCCTTTTGTTAATGGTATAAAGGGTACTTGGCGACCATTAAAATCATACACCCATTTAACAACTCGTAGTCAAAGCAATACGAACAACAATACAAATATCAGAAAAGATGGAGTGTTTGAATCTTATACGCCATACTACAAGTTAAATTCAGGTAATTGGCAAGTAGATGGTAACAACTGGACTTATGTAAGTGAAGTTACTGAGTTCAATGTGTTTGGCCAAGAGGTTGAAAATAAGGATGCTTTAGGAAGATATTCTTCTGCAACCTTTGGTTATAATCAAACACAGGCACTATCAGTTGCGGCTAATTCACAATTTAAAGAACAAGGTTTTGACGGTTTTGAAGATTATCGATTTAATCCTTGCATTGATGACCACTTTAAAATTGCTTCAACGGATACTACAAAAACAGAATCTCATACAGGAAGATACAGTTTAAAAGTAACTGCGGGTTCTCCAAAATTGTTTAACAAACAAATTAATTTAAGTTGTATTGATTCTTCAGGATGCAATATTAATTTACTCCAAAATTATCAGTCTACACCTTCAGTAGCTTGGTTAGTGAACTTTTCGGGAGGAACTGCACCATATAACACAACATGGAGTATTTTGTCAGGAGCATCCAGTAATCCACAAATTACTCTTACGGCTACAGGTGTAAAAGTGACAAGTTCGGGACCTTGCAGTGTAGAATTTACAGTGACAGATGAAAAAGGTTGTATTAAAAAAACAATTGTGAAATTTTAATTAAATCATAAAAAGTAAAAAATGAAATATATCAGTTTAATACTCGTGATGTTTTTTGTGAATCGTTTATCTTGTCAGACAAGCGCCAACGATTCATTGACTGTTCAACTATCAGCCATAACAGTTGCTCAAGATACTATATCTGGACCTAGTAATTACAAGTTAGTATTTAAAATTACTGTTCAACAACTGCAAAATCTTAAATCTTTGGATTTGTCTATTTTAAATCAAAGCAATGCACTTGTTTTACAAATTGGTAACTATGATTTAAAGGCACATGCGAGTGGTTTTAATTATTTAGAGACTAGCGCAAATGAAAAGAAAACCATTTTAGGCAATGATATTTTTTTTACAAAAATTGTGGATCAAACTACCTATAATAACAGTTGGAAAATAAAATTGAACTACACCTCAAACATAAACATTGTAAAGTCTGTGACTAATCCTATTTCACACTAAAAATATTTTATGAATTTAAAAAAGATAAAAATGTATAGATATCAGTTCATTATTATAGGGATAATACTTTGTCTAGGCGGGAAACTGAAGGCGCAGTCGTGTCCAACTATCATAGGTTTTACATGTACTACCTCACTTCCACAGCCATGTATTATTTATAAAACGGTTACTCGAATCTCGGGTAACCTTTCCTATACTACAACCCTGAACTATGGAGATGGTAGCCCTGTAGTTGTAAATTCTTATAATGTTTTTTCAGGTTCAATATTCCCAGTGACATACCACACCTACACAACAAATGGAATTTATACGTTGACGTTATCAACACTCGGACCTGGAGCCTGTTCTTCCTCAGCTACATGTACGGTTGCCGTAACTGGTAATTGTGAATCCTGCCCAACATATAGTAATATAAGTACTGGATTTAATAGGGTTGCAAATGCTCCATACACCAGTGCTAATGACGGAAATTTTGATCCCTATTGGTTCGTTACAAAAAAACAGCTTTTATCATATCCTACTTTCACACCAATACCCGGCACGGAAACATATTATACAGGCGTACTGGCATACGATATTGATCCGAATGGTTCGTGGTATGGAAATGCTTCGGGAAACGCAAGATTTATAAGTTTAAATTCTACTTCCAGTAGCCAAGACCCTGCTCCCTATATAACAACTTATCGAACTTATTTTAATCTCCCATCACCATTACCTGCGAATAAATCCTACAAAGTAGTCATGAACTTGAGGGCTGATGATGCTGTATATCAGGTTAGTTTAAATGGAACTGATATTAAGTCACCCGGTTATGGAACAACAGGTGGTATGTATACCGGAGGACCATTATTACTCTCAGTAAATTCTTGCAGTAGTTCGATTTTAGTAGCGGGGCAAAATTATATTGATATTAGAGTTTCGGATACTTACCTCGCAGCAACTCAGCTTAACGCTGAAATTTTAGTCTATCAGTGTTCAAATTTATGTAATACAACACCTCCTCCCCCATGTACTGATTGTATTAGTTCATTTGCACCCATACCGGGTAAAAAATATTTAGTAAGTGCGTGGGTGAAAGAAAAGAATGCACCTCAATCAAAAACAAGTTATACAAATCCGAGTCTTACAATTTTATTTCCATCGATTTCAGGAAGCGTTGGTCCATTTACAGCTAGTGGTGTTATAATTGATGGATGGCAAAGGGTAGAAGGAGAATTCTTAATCCCTGCTTCTGCAACAAATATAAGTATCAAATTAGATTGCTCAACAGGTGATTGTTATTTTGATGATGTTCGTGTCTTGCCATTTGATGGCTCCATGAAATCTTACGTATATGATCCTGTGACCATGAGATTGGTGGCTGAATTAGACGAAAGAAACTATGCCACCCTTTATGAATATGATGAAGAGGGTAAATTAATAAGAGTGAAAAAAGAAACAGAAAAAGGGAAAATGACTATTCAGGAAAATAGAAATAACACTAAAAAATAATTTTTTGAGAAAAGCAGTATACATACTATTTGTTTTTGTTTCCACTATTTCAAGTGCTCAAGTTGGGACATGGGAGGTTGCGACTAAAAGTGAAGTTATTTCATCTTATCAAAAAACATGGACTTGGTTTACCAATACCCAAAACTATGCTTTTAAATTAAAATACACTTCCTATAAAGATTATGTATCCAAAGAAATAATTGAAAGTTCTGAAGGTTATTACAAACGTTTAGGTAATAAGTATAAAACCGAGGTAGTAGGCATAAAAACCATTCAGAATGAAAAAGTCAGAATCATTATTGATACTCTTGACAAAATTATAACAGTTTTAAATCCGGGAAAGTTGAACCCAGCATTAACTAATGCAAAAGATTTAGAAGTTATGTTAGATAATGTAAAAGCCTTAAAGAAAAGAAAGATTGGTAAGAGTGTTTGTTATAGAATTGATTTTATAAAAAATGAATTATACGAGGCTTATGAGTTTACAATCAATGATAAAGGGTTACTAGAATCTTTGGTATATTATTACAGTGAACAAATAGAAGAAGATGATGGAGATGGTCAATACTTGGCACCTTTGAAAACAAAGGTAAAGCCTCGATTAGAAGTTTTATTTACAAATTACCAAGCGCCAATAACTATTGCTGAATCTGAATTTCAGGAAAAATTAATTGTATTAAACGATAAAGAGAAAATAAATTTATTAGATAAATATAAAGCCTTTCAGTTGAAGGATTACAGGTATCAAGCAAAGAAATAAACGACTAATTTATTAGAGATTATGAAATCAATTACGAAATTAACTAGCCATACAAAATCATTAACCCTAATGATTTTGATTTTTTTGGCATCGTACACTAGTTACGCAAAACAAATTCCAACTATTACCGGAATTTTAAAAACTAGTGCCGTGTTAAGCACAACTGTAACTGCGGGAACCCCCTCAGCAAGTAATACTATTTTTGTTCCTGTAGTTACTACAGCAAAAGATTACAATATCCAAAATACCATTTCATTAAAATACGATTTAGCCACAGATACTTTTTTTCTAGCTCAAGCAGATGTAAGAGTGAAAGTAACTATAAATCGTTGGGATGTAACTAACACGCCATTACCGACTACAAGTAGAAAATTATCAGTAAGTATTAATAACAAATTGAATAAAGCCATTTTAGAACAATCTTCTGTGAATCTTACAAATGGGTATAAAATAACTATGACTGTGGATAGTATATGGGTGAATGGTGTCTCTGTTAAAACCTTGCCAAGATACGTTTCAGTGGAGTCAGAAATCAATATGGATCGTTATTATGATTTTTCTTCTCCTTCTCTTACTGCGGTAAACATGACTGGGATAACACCATTGGATGATGACTGTGATGGAGCAATGGACGAGGTAAAAGTAAATTGGGCAACTTCTCCTTCTATTATTGCGGAAGAATATCAATTAGAATGGACTTATGTAAACAATTACTCTGCAATAGGAGGTTCTTATCCCGCTAGCGCATTTACGACTGACTTTAAAAACAACTCGACACGTATTTCAACGGTTGATAATTCTTATAAATTATCCTTGTTATTTGATAAAGGTTATATCGCTTTCAGGGTAAGAGCAGTTGGCCGTAATTATTTGAATCCCGCTGAGTTTATCTATGGTCCTTGGACAGCGCTTGACCAAGTCAATATGAGTACTTTATCCGCCAATGAATTATATCCAGTAACAACTGAGCATGAAAAAATAAAAAATTGGCAATATTCAAGTACTTATGCAGAAGAAGGAAAAAAGAAAGAAGTAATTAATTATTTTGACGGAAGTTTACATAATCGCCAAACTGTTACAAAAATTAATTCCGACAAAAATGTGATTGTTGGCGAAACGATGTATGATTTTCAAGGCCGTCCAGCAATCAATATCATGCCCGTTCCAGTAACTTTAAGCTGTACTTCAACAGGGGCTGAACCTGCGATTAAGTATTATAATAAATTTAATGTAGATGATACCAATAAAGTATATTCTAAAAATGATTTTGATTTGGACATAACAGGCACTTGTAATTCATCACCTGCCCCTATGGATACAGTTTCAGGGGCATCTCAATATTATT
Organism: Bacteroidota bacterium; assembly: GCA_016194985.1. GTDB lineage: Bacteria > Bacteroidota > Bacteroidia > B-17B0 > Aurantibacillaceae > UBA4416. Next base: position 100,708 of record JACQAK010000013.1, on the reverse strand, counting down.
CAAACAATAATCCGAATAAAAATTTACAACAAAGTTATTTACCTCATGCCAAAGAATATCCGTTTACACAAGTAGAATATACCCCCGATAATACTGGTCGTATTAGAAACCAATCAGGTGTTGGGAAAGACTATCAATTTGGATCGGGGAAAGAGACAAAATATCTATACGGACAACCCAATCAAATACAAGTTGACAGATTGCTTGGTTCAGAAACAGGAGATGCTTCGCATTACAAAAAAAATGTAGTGATTGATGCAAATGGACAAACAAGTGTTACTTACATGAATCAGGAAGGAAAAACGATAGCTACAGCTTTAGCGGGCATTCCTCCGGTAATTGGGACAAGTACGAATACACGCCTAGATTCTTTGGATTATGCTGGGCAAAATCAAAATAAATTAACCGTTGATTTATTTAATAAAAACGCTTTAGGTGTTAGTAGTTTAAATACAGTACCTCCATCTTATGATCAGATTGATTTCTCCACTCAATTATTAGTTCCATTTAAAAGTTTGTATGAGTTTAAATATGATTTAAAGGTGGATACATTGGGAGACCCTTGTTTACGACCCAATATTTGTATTGCTTGTGTCTATGATTTGGAAATACAAGTAAAAGATGAGTGTGGTGTTGATTTAGTGAGCTCTGTAACTCCATTTAAGCCTATTAAGTACGTTACAGGAAAAGTAGACACCACAGGAAATAAATTAACTTTCAATATAAATTGTACTACTCCTAACTTATTTAAAGATTCGGCTAAAGTTAGTTTAGTATTGAAACCCGGCGTTTATACGGTTAGTAAAATTCTAAAAGTGAATCAACAGGCTAAAGATTTTTATGTAAAAAACTATCTTGATTCAGCGAATAATTCTTGCGTGAAAACACTAAGTCAATTTCAAGCAGCAGAGTTAGCAAAAATAGATACTTCAGATTGTTACAATACTTGCGCCTCTTGTGCGGCAGCATTAGGAAGTAAAGATGATTTCGTCTCATCAGGGCAGGGAACTGCGGTTCAATGGGAGTTTTTAGTTGACCAATGTTTAGAACCTTGTCGTGAAAAAACATTGTGTCAAAATACATTTGATATGATGCTTTCGGATGTTAGTCCGGGCGGACAGTATGGCAAATTTAATGCTGTAACATATAGTGCGGCAAGTGAACCGATATCTGTATACAATACCTCCAATAGTTTAAATCCAAACATTATTCCGGGTTCACAAGCTAATTGGCAGAATCCGTTAATGAGGTTAAATGGGAATGTTTATAATATGTACTTGGATGAAAATGGTGTTAGGACAAAAGTAAATTTAACTCAGATTTCACCGGGTATATATCAACCACCAGTTACTAATAATTTATTAGTATACACAGATGCTATTTCAGGTTTAAAATATACCTATCCGGAGAACTTACAAAATTTAGCAGATTTTATTCCAGTTTGGGATCCGGGTTTTGCAAAATCATTGGTGGTATTCCATCCTGAATATGCTTATTATGTATCCTGCTCAGAACAAGCTGTTAAGTTTCCTGGCGATAACCGTTCGAGTGATATTTTTGACAGCCTATTATTAGTAACTGAATCATTTAATCAAGCATTATCATTAGGAATTATTAAATCAAATTACTTGACCAATACCGCCGCAATTAATAAAATAAAAGATATTTGGTTAACAGCAACAGGAAATTACGATCCCTTTTTTACGAATAATAATTTTCAATACACCACTTCTCCCAACGCTCAAACAGGTACAAAAACCAATATTGTAATGGCGGGAGGAGCATCTTATAATGTAAATCTTCAATCTCAGATGAATTACATAATTAATAATTATCGTTTCATTGGGGCAACACCTTATACAATGGCTGATATAGCTGCTGTTGTGACAAGATGCGGAAATAATTTTGGTGCAACTCCAACAGCGACTTGTTTGGCATTTGGTAAGGATTATTATCCTTACCCAACACCGCTTAATGACAGTATTCGTAATAAGGAATGGAGATTATTCAGACAGTTTTATTTTTCTGAAAAACAAAAATTACAATTCAAGCGTATGGATTTTTACGCTAAGCATGGAGATGATGCTTACTCAAACTATTATGGCGGTTGTAATGCTTGTATTGGAAATAATAGCTATAATCCATTTACAGCTCAGATGCTTATTACAAACCCAAGTTTACAGCCATATCCTATATCAGCCTATTTTGATTTATCTCAACCTTGTGGTTATGCAACTTCAGTTAATTATGTAGGTGTTACCAAACGTTTTTATGACCCTGCTAATACAGGCTTAAATACTGGCAGCGTAGCACAACAAATTTATCAAACTACTGGTCAATGTCCACTAGCGTTTCAATTGCAAAACTTCTTAAGCGCAATGGCGGGATCATCACTCCTTAATTCTGTTACGTCTACAAGTCTTAATACCGTTAATGAATTCAATCCTGATTTATATACGGCAGTTAGTGGGGGTGTTAATCCCTCTACCTTTGTAAATTACAAATGGCAGATGATCTCTTCAGCGGGTTCTATCTTTACTGCAAATATTATTGACCCAACAACTAATACAATTAAATGTACTGTTACTATTGATAAAACAGGAACATCTATTCCGAATTTTTCAAGTATCACAAGTATTTCACAATTGATGTATGACGTAACGGGAATTGGGACTGGTGCTTTTAAAGCAGTTGCTGTTTATACGGTTGGATCAAGCACCTTATCCGCTAATATCAAAGGAAATTCTTGCATCAATGTAAAGGAATGTAATTTTGCACCACAATGTACTCCTAATCAATTTGCTGCCGAAATGGGTAACTTAATGAGTTACATGCAATCTACAGGAACATTAACCAATATTGCAGTTACAAATATTTCTACGACACCAAGTTTAAATGCTTTTTTAACGCCTACTATTAAAAATATGTTGGGGACACCAAACTCCAATGTTGTATACCAGTTTGTTTCTCCTAATAAATTAACATTCTACGACAGTTCAAATCCTACTACCAAAATAGTATTAACAGTTACAGTTAGTCCAACTGGGTCAGGACCGAACATTAAAACGTTTGCCAACATTCGAAGCAACTATAACAATTTGTTTAAAATGGATGGAATGAATGTATTAGGCGCTAAAATTTCTGACGTTGATGGAAAAGCAGAAAAAATTACTCCAACACAAACTATAGGAATTAGTATGGGAGAATGTGGATTGCCTCAACCTCCAGAATGTTCTGAAAAAGAACATAAAGTTAGAACTGATTTAGAATTATTAGTCAATGAAATATTAAGTACCAAACCACTAAATCCAAACGTGGATTTATATTCATTAGCAAGTTTTTCTTCTTTATTAAAATCATATGTACCTACAGGATTAACTTCTACTAATGGAACTTATACATTTAGTAGTTTACCAAATCCAAATTACGATACGCTGAAAATAAAAATTGGAATTGCCACCAACCCTGATCCTTGTACTTTTACTTTATTTCATTATCGTAATAACGGATCAGTATTAAACTTTCAAAATATCTTAAGTGTAACGAATTTAAAGGGTATTGGAGCACCAAATATTGCCGGTAATTATACTTATTTTAAAGCACTTGCCTCATACTCCATCGGAGCGACTACAGCACAAGACACTATTTATGGCATATCTTGTTGGCCAATTAAAAATTGTGATCCATGTCCTCCAAAACCAGCTATAGCAAATACACAAGCCAAATTAGATAGCTCATATGTGGCAGCAGGAAAGGCTTATTTTGATGCTAACCTACCCGCGTATGACACCTATAAAACAGCTGTAGATACCATGAATGCAAAAATGGGATGGGTGAGCACAAGTGCAAATTATGTTCAGCCAATGGATTTTTTAACCTTTGCTAATACAGGATTTATAAGTGCCAAACAATATGTAAAATTCGTGTCGAATTTTGACACGTTGATTGATAAAAAAGTGATGTTACAACCCGATACATTTGTTTACAATTATGGAAACCTTGTAAATTGTAACAAAGACTTTAATCGTTATGTAAATGCAATAGTAGCTTACAATATCAGAGCTACGGCTGTTCCTGGAGCAATTATTCTTCCTGCCATAAAAGATTCAACTTTTTATTCGAATCACTTATGTGACAGTTCATTTAAATACATTAATTATTTAAGAAAATATCCAGCAATTAGTCCAACCCCGCTAGGCATTCTACCGTATTTTGGCATAACTGCGGTAGTACCTAATTACACAGATTCTTGTAAAAAATTATATGAATTATATATTAAAATACATAGTCAATTTGTGGCAAATCCAGTTGTTCAAGCTCATTGTAAAGAAGCAAACATTAACCATCCGCTATATAGTTATGATGAGATTGTTAAGGCAAATTTATGTTGTACAACTCAGGGGTTAACGGCGTTTAATAACTACATCAATAGTTTAGCAACAGCTTCTGTGAATTGCCCGCCTACTTTACCTGCTTTAAATAGTTGCACTACAACTGCTGCCACTACAAGTAATCAGGATTTGTGTCAAAAATATTACACTGTACTTAAAGCAAAACTAAATCAGTACAATGCTTCGCCTTATTCAGCTTCTCATACTCATACTTTGAATGTGAATATTTATCCTACCTTTTATTCATTCTTAGAAGCAGGCTATTGTGATTGCGTATTAAACTACATCGGATATTTAAACACCTATATTTCAGCTCCCGCATCGTCTACTTTAACCTTGCCAGTTGATATTGATACTTATCCTGGCTGTCCTCATACTGTTCCAGTAGCTCAGGATTCATGTAAAAAATTATACGAAACTTACTTACAAACTGTAAATGCATACAATAATTATATTAAAAATAATAAATTACCTTATCCATTAATTACAGCTATTTTTAGCCCGGAAGAATTTATTAAAAACTATTGCAATTGCGCTAAAAAATTCATAGCCAATTTACAGGGTATTATAAATGGTGTAAAACCAACTCCTGATCAAATTAAAATTTGGACTGATTTACCATCATCTTGCGAAAAACCTTGTACCAATGGTCCTGCTGACTCGGCGTTTGTTTTCCCCCCTTACACTAAATACGATAATCCATGCGTGCAGCAACAAATTAACTTAGCTCTACAAAATGCAGCTAATTCCTACCAACAATATAAAGACAGTATGACGACTGTTTTTGCTGACAAGTACACCAAGCACTGTTTATCCGCCTTAGAAAATTTCACTTATAAATATTGGGATAAAGAATACCATTATACTCTATATTATTATGATCAAGCTGGTAATTTAGTTAAAACCATACCACCAGAAGGAATAGAGTTTGTTCCTGTTACATCATATTTAGACCCATTAGAACAAAAAATAATTAATGATAGAACGTTTGGTCAACAAAATGTGTTTACTGCTCATCGAATGGCCACCACTTATATTTATAATTCATTAAATCAATTAATATTCCAATCTCTTCCCGACCATGATAACATGGATATTTGTGATGGATTAAATCCTAATGGTTTAGATACAGGTTTAGTAATTAATTCAGTACAATTTGTAACACCAAATAAAGGATATTTATGTGGCTATATTAAATACGGCGCAGGCTATAAACGTGGTTATGTTTATACAAGTAATGATGGTGGTAATTTTTGGACAAAAGTAAACGGTGTTACTTCGGGTGATTTACAGAAAGTACAATTTGTGACTACTACAAATGGTTTTGCTGTATCTAATTTTGGTATGGTATTTAAAACAGTTGATGGAGGAAATAACTGGGATCTATTAACAGGACTTTATAATCCTACCTCAGGGACACGATTTACAGGAACATTGAATGATTTATATTTTACATCCACTATCGGTGTGGTAGGTGGAAATAAACAAGCTGGTGTAACATCCCCAATTTATTATACAACTAATAACGGAGCCTCATTCACGCCTGCAACAGTAACAGGAATAGCGAATGGAGATACCATAACAGGATTTACATTTGATGGTGTCACTTATCTTGCCAGTGTAAGAAATGGAAATGTCGGAAAAATATTTATTTCAAATAATGCAACAACATGGAGTCAGGTAACTAATTTTGCATCAAATAACTTACGTAAGGTTCAGTTCATTAATAATAATATGGCTTATGCTATTGGAGAAGAAGGTACGCTAATGAAATTAGCAACTCCAATTGCTGGTCCAGCTGTTCCAAAATGGCAATTACTACCTACCAATGTTTTAGGTCATTTTAATGATATTTATTTTAAAAACGCAACAGATGGGGTGGCCATTATAGATAGTATTCCAGGAAAAGCTAAAATATGGAAAACATTTAATGGAGGACTGACATGGCAATTATTAAGTGCAGGCGGAGATTATTACACATCTTTACAATTATACGATGCTACCCAAGACAGATTAATAGCCGCTGGTAAAAATGGATTATTAGCAAAAGTTTTATTGAATATCCCGCCTTTTGGAATCATTAAAATGGCAACACCAAATACAAATAACAATAGTTTTGCTGATGCTAAGTTACATAATGCTAGTGGATCTTTAAGGTCTATTGCTGTAAGTGATGCATCGCCAATCATTTATACATCATACAATGCGCAAGCTGTTGCACCAGTATGGTTAACTATTAATACAACCACGCTAAGCCCTGCGGTGCCTGCAATTGACGCATCGTTTACAAAGGTATTAATGATGGATTCAGTGGCCGCTAACCCTTATATAAAAGCTATCCTACTTACAAGTAACGGTAAATTATATTCGTTTTACAGAGCTTATTCATCTAGTGTTGTAATTTGTAAGCCCGTTAATATATCGGGAGGATTTACCGGTAAATACTTTGTTGACATTACTTCAAACAACCAAACATTTACAACACCTGTTTATGCTTTAGATACAGTAAGTAAAAAAATATATGTTGTGAATTTTTCAGGAACTATTGCAAATGCTACCCTTTTGAATAACAGTGCGCCTATAACTAAAAATATCAAATCAATTGATATCCATAACGCATCTAACAAGCTGATGATGGTAGGTAATTCAGGGCATATTGAATATACACAAGATATTACTATTACTCCGGTTGTTTGGAACGACGTTACATTAAATACATCACCTGTAGCTATTACAAAAGTGAGAGCAATAACGGGTTACGATTTTATTGCAACGGGGATTGATGGTGCTGTATGGAAGAACGTATCTAATGGAGCGACTTGGTATTTAAAAAACTCAGGAACGGTAGAAAAATTAAATTCTATTGCTGTTGATAATACAGGTAAAGGTTTAATTGCTGCTAATAATGGTAAATTATTTACGTTAACAAATGCGAATACACAAACGCCTGTATTAGCCTCAGTTGCTAATCCTGCAACAACGCATTTAACAGATGTAGCAATCGAACCTGTCGGAACATCTGCCTATGTCACGTCTGCAAATGGTAAAGTGTTGTATATGCCTAATTATACAACTCCTGTTATATCCTTTGCTTCTTCTCCGTCCCCTTTATCAGTGAATGGAGTAGCTTATAAAAATGGTTCAGGAGCAATGGTTGTTGGTAACAATGCTTTTGCTGCAAACTATTTTACTACAAGCGCCAGTGTTACTAAAAATCTCTTTACAAAAGGATTAAATAGCATTCATTTTTACGATGTAAACAATGGATTAGTGATTGACTCCAACGATGTGATTAGAAAAACAATAGATGGTGGTACAACATGGTCGGTAATTATTCCAACTAATAATAGCCCTGCGTTAACCAAAGTATTTGCTACAAATACAAATATTGGTGTATTGATTGGGTTAAATAAATACGCTAATGCCATTAATGGGACAGCATTGATTCCTTTAACAGTTCCTAGTTCTGTACCTGCAGGAACAGACTTTTACGATGTAAACTTTAACAGTTCAAATGCATACGGAGCAATTGTTGCTTCCAAAACACACGCATTAAGAATTGTTCCTTCAGGTAGTAGTTTTGTGTTAGGTTATCTTGGTCAAGCAACGGCAACTACTCCTCCTGATTTTAGAGCTGTACACATATTTAATAATAAAACCTTTATTGCTTCAGGTACAAAGGGTATTATATATTATTACAAAGCAGGTGTATTTACAAAACAGATGTCATACACAGCTCCTGCGGCTCTTACACAGGCAAAGATTACTTTAAAAGATATTTATTTCCATGATTATTATACAGGTTATGTTGTTGGAAGCAACGGAGCAGCTTATAAAGTAATTTTAAATGATAGTATCGGAACATTAGGTACTTCGTTAAATGCATTGCCTTGGCAATCTTTCTGCTCAGATGCTTTGTATATGAGTTACACAACCAATACTCAAATTAGAAAATTAGATTTCAATGCTATTGCATTTAGCAATAGAACAAATGGTATGATTGCTGGGGCGGATAGTAATATTGTAATTGGCAGTTATACACCTAACCGTTATGCTCGTTTAATGAAAGAACAGTCGGGTTATTATTCTACACGTTTTTGGTATGATAAATTAGGACGTTTAATTGTATCGCAAAACACTAAACAGTTCAATAAAAAGAACCCTGCAAACGGTTTAGTTAAACAGCCATTCAGCTATACACTTTATGATCAATTAGGACGTATTATAGAAGTTGGGGAAAAATATGAAAATCACTTAACTGGTTCAACTAAATTTAACAGCATCTTTGGTAGTTTAGTAAATGGCTACTATAATAACAATGCTATAGATGATACCAAATATTTAACTTGGTTAACAGGTAGTGGAAGCAGAAGAGAAGTGACCAAAACCTATTATGATGTACAAAGCATTTTGCCTTTAACCTACACCCAGAGTAACCTTCGTAAGCGTGTTGCTACTTCAACTTTTGAAGATGTATTTGATGGTAATGATTTGACCTACAATCATGCCACACATTATACATATGATATCCATGGCAATGTAACAACCCTTTGGCAAGAGAATACTAAAGTAGCGGTAGCAAGTCAAAACATTAAACAAATAGATTATCAGTTTGATTTAATAAGCGGTAAGGTTAATAAAGTAATTTATTCTCCGGGTCAGGTCGACCAATTTATGCACAGATATTCTTATGACTCCGACAATCGCATCACCAAAGTTGAAACGAGTACTAATGATATCCATTATGATATTGATGCTAAATATTTTTATTATGCACACGGGCCATTAGCAAGGGTTGAATATGGAAAAGACCATGTTCAAGGTATGGATTATGCATACACCTTACAGGGTTGGATAAAAGGTGTAAACAGTACTACTCTTAAAAAAGCAAAAGATATGGGTAGCGACGGTGATAATAGTTTCACAAATCCCAATGGTAATTTTGCACGGGATATAATGGGTTACTCGCTTAATTATTACCAAGGAGATTATGAAGCCATTAATTATGTGAAATGGAATACTGCCAGTAGTCGTTTTGAAGCATACAGTAGTGGTTCTGATTTATTTAATAGCCGTAGCGATCTTTATAATGGCAATATATCTGCAATGGTAACTAGCATCAGTAAAATCGATTCTACGGCAACAGGAGTTATAAAAGATCCAATTGCCCTACCAATGGCTAATGCTTACCGTTACGACCAATTAAATCGCATTAAACGGAGCTCATCTTTTACCAATTTAGACACATTAAACAATATTTGGCTAAATAATGGCGTAACCATTCCCGGACTTTATCGTAATACCTTCACATACGATGCTAATGGTAATATTAACACCCAAGTTAAGCGTGATTCAGTTGGGGGATTAATAGACTCATTAGTATATAACTATGAAAAAATAAGCGGTAAAATGCGTAGAAATAGATTATATCATGTAAATGACTTTGTAACAACTACTCCGGCTAATTTTGGAGATATTAAAGACCAAGGTTCGTTTACACCTACATCTAGTTCAATTAATATACTTAATAATTACAGTTATGATGAGATAGGAAATATTATAAAAGATAGAATTGAAGAAATTGATACTATTAGATGGTTAACAAAAGGAAAATTAAAAGCTATCATACGAAAGTCTTCAAGCTTGAAAGATAATCTATATTTTGATTATGATTCACATGGAAATAGAATAGCCAAACACGTTTATACAAGTGCTAATATATGGAAACATTCTACCTATTATCTGAGAGATGCAACAGGCAATTTACTTGCAACCTATGATAAAAGAAATGTTGGCATTACAATGAGTTACCAACTTATTGAACAGGAAATATACGGAAAATCAAAAATCGGCAAATTAAATAACAAAATCGAAATGATAGGAGTCATACCTGTCGGCGATACTTCTAAATCGTATCTAGGTTTTAAAAATTATGAACTTTCAAACCAAATAGGTATAATAACTGTAATAACAGATAAAAAAATACAAATCAGGAATAATATCAATTTAACAACAACAGATCATTATTGTGCAGACCAAGTATCAACCTCTGATTATTATCCATTTGGAGATGAAAAAAATGGAAGAAATTATAGTTCAGAAATTTATAAGTATGGTTATAATCGAGGTTCTGAAAAGGATATAGAATTAAATAAAAATATTTATACTAGTTATTATCGTGAAGTAGATACACGTATCGCACGATGGTGGTCTATGGATCCTAAAAATTCAGCTTCGCATAGTCCGTATGTTAGTATGGGAAACAGCCCGATAACAAATACAGATTTATTTGGAGATAAATTTGATGAGGGATCGCAAAAAAAGGTTGACGAATTAAAAACAGATATAGATAAGGTTAGTAGTGGGTATCAAAAACAAGCAGATAAAATAACAGCTAAACTTGCAAAGGGACCCATTTCAGAACGCCAACAAAAAAAATTAAATGAATTGAATAGTAGAATTAATGAATTAAGTACAGCTAAGACTGAAATCGGAGTAATGGAAAAATCAGATCAACTATTCAAACTTCAAGCTACTACCGCAGCAGTTGGAGAAACAGCATATGATGTAACTGATGGCTCCATTTTAATAAAGTACAAAGATGATGCAAATCTTGTACATGAATTAAAACACGGACATGATGCTTTAAATAAAAATTCGATTTTTTATGGAAAAGGTGGGCAAAGTTTGCTTGGAGATATAACTGATGAAGTAAGTGCTTATAAAAGGGAATTTGCTTTTAGTGGCAGGATTGCTTCTAGTATGAATGGAAACTTAAGTGGTATAAATTCGATTACTGCACAATATGTAAAAGGAATATTTTATTATGATGGATTACAGCAAGTTTTTCCTTACGAAAAAAATATTCCACTGGACGTTAACAATTCTACTACAATTCTCGAATTTAACACTGCTTTCCGAAATAATCATGGAGTTGATTTTATTCCAGGAATTGATAAGCCAGAATATTCTAAAATTCAAGGAATGACGGTTTTAGATTATACAAAACAATTAAAAGTTCAAGGTGATACGAAATTTAATTTTTCAAAGTAACTAAGAAAATGAAAGGATTTATTAAAATATTACTTATTGCAAATTTATATTCATGTAGTTATAATAAAAGTATTTTGACAAATTATGACGTTAATCTTAAAACAAATTATATAATAAAACTTTGTAATGACAATAAATACAATGTTTCATATTCCGATGGGTTCACCTATAATGATTTTTGGCACAAACTTAGCGATACAGTATTGGTGTTAAATGGAATCAATAAGATAAGTGTTAGCGGATATGATTCTGTCGGATTAAAGTCCAGAATAATATTCGCTACAGATCAAGATAACAATAGATTTAGACAATCATCATTATTAATTGTAAATAAGGATAAACTGGAGGAAATCACACCTTCTCCATTTGCAGGTTATTGGATTTTAGAAAAGGATAAGAATATTACTGATATAACAATTAAAACACCATGTGGTCAAACAGAATTTTTCGGTGATATTCCTGAATATAATGTAATTAACTTAAAGTGTAATTTTTCGGAATTAACTTGTATAGAAAGGAAAAGATCTTTAAAATTTGATACAATTTATTTAAGAAAAAAATACGCTTTAACAAATTATAATCAGAAATTAAAATATGGAAAATAAATGCAAGGTTCTTTATAGATACTTTAGATAACTCTTGAAATTTTCAGTACAAAGGCACTTGGTTTGGTTAGTAATTTCCATATTCAAAAAATCTATTAAACCCAAACATAAGATATTCAAAAAAAATCTTATCTTAATATAACTAATTAAATACAAGATAAGTTACCGTCATATACGGTAAAACTCCATTTAATCAATAAAAAGCCGGCTGCTTAGTTCGTAAATTTTAAGCATATCTAGGTATAAATTACTTCGACATTTTGTACCTTTGCCTGACAGGTAAGCTATATACTAAAAGAAGCCTAATTTTTGTTTGCTATAAGAAATCAACATATTTTTTGTTTGACGATAATGTTCCAGCATCATTTTATGTGTTTCTCTGCCGAATCCAGATTTTTTGTACCCTCCAAACGGGGCATGAGCAGGATAGGCGTGGTAACTGTTTACCCAAACCCGTCCTGCCTGGATGGCGCGTGGTACCTGATACATCTCATGCGCATCTCTTGTCCATACGCCGGCACCTAAACCATATAAGGTATCATTGGCAATAGCGATGGCTTCTTCGGTTGTTTTAAATGTAGTAACACAAACAACCGGCCCGAAAATTTCTTCCTGAAAAATGCGCATCTTGTTAGTGCCCTTAAAAATAGTTGGTTGAATATAATAACCACCACCTAATTCGCCGGGTAACTGATTGATGTCGCCACCACATAATACTTCCGCTCCTTCTTCTTTACCGATGGCCAGATACGATTTTATTTTTTCGAATTGATCATTTGAAGCCTGAGCTCCCATCATCACACTGCCGTCTAACGGATGTCCTATTTTGATTGCTTTCACACGTTCAATCACCCGCTTGATGAATTTATCATAAATATTTTCGTGAACCAAAATACGTGAAGGGCAGGTGCATATTTCCCCCTGATTCAGCGCAAACATCACAGCGCCTTCAACTGCTTTATCAAAGTAATCATCATCTTCAGCACCAACCGACTCCAGGAAAATGTTCGGTGATTTACCACCTAGTTCCATTGTTGCAGTAATAATATTTTCTGATGCATATTGTAAAATCAAACGACCGGTGGTTGTTTCTCCTGTAAAAGATATTTTAGAGATGCGGGATGACGTGGCTAAAGGTTTACCGGCTTCTAATCCAAAACCCGTTACAATATTTAAAACACCCGGAGGTAATAAGTCACCTATCAATTCCATTAATACCATAATAGAGGTTGGTGTTTGTTCGGCCGGTTTTACAACGCAACAACAACCCGCCGCTAATGCCGGCGCTATTTTCCATGTGGCCATTAATAAAGGGAAATTCCAGGGAATGATTTGCCCTACAACGCCTAAAGGTTCGTGTAATACAATGCTTACTGTATTTTCGTCGTGTTCGGAAATAGTTCCTTCTTCTGCACGGATCACTCCGGCAAAATAACGAAAATGATCGATTACCAGCGGTAGATCAGCTGCACGTGTTTCACGAATAGCTTTCCCGTTATCAATGGTTTCAACAACAGCTAAGTATTCTAAATTATCTTCGATGACCTGTGCTATTTTTAGTAAAATATTACTTCGGTTGGCTACAGATAATTTGCTCCACGAAGGAAACGCCTGATGAGCCGCATCTAATGCCAACTCAATGTCTTCTTTCCCCGAACGTGCTGCTTTTGTAAATACTTTTCCATCGATAGGAGAGATGTTATCAAAGTATTCGCCTTTTACAGGCGCGACAAATTTACCGCCAATATAATTGTCGTATTTGTTCTTAAATGCTGGTTTTGTTGCTAAATTTTCCATGACTGTTTATATTTAATTAGTTAGTAATACCAAGTTCGGTAATAAATAAGGGCATGGGTTAGCACAAAACAATCAATGCATAGCACAAAAAGTTCAATCGCTTGTTTTTTAGCATTGGTTATTCAAAAAATAGCACAAATCGTTCAAAATAGTTCCTTAACCTGATAATGCATTTCGCTGTATTGCTTTTGTTATCTGATTTTTATAAATTTGATATAGGTACTTTATTGAAATAGTATGTCTGGTATTCACCCATTAAATTCTGTTGCACTGTCGGATAAGCGAAACTTAAAAACGCTCGTTGAAAACAGAACAGCCTATACTTTAGAGAAATGTGAATTAAATGTGTTTGAAACGCATGCGCCTTCTTTTTTGGTACCTCTAACGTTTAATGATTTTGTGGTGACCAGTATGCTGCGTGGCAAAAAGGTAATGCATTTGTTTGATAAAAATGGTTTTGATTATTTACCCGGAGAAACAGTTATAGTGCCTGCCAACACCACTATGAAAATTGATTTTCCGGAAGCACAGGATGGAAACCCTACTCAATGCACGGCACTGGCTATAGAAGGAGAGCATATCAGAAGAACGATTCACTACCTGAATGAAAATTTCCCTAAAGAAACCGATAAAGATGGATGGAAGTTAGATTATAGCCAGTATCATTTTTATAATAACGAAGAGATTGCTTTATTAATTAATAAGCTGATCTCAATATGTACAAGTAACAATTCCGGTAAAGATGTATTTGCAGATTTAGCCGTGAAGGAGTTACTGTTTCGTATCATGCAGGTGCAAAATCTGAATCATACGAACGACTATTATATTAATGCCAGTAACACAAATTCATTGGCTTTTATAGTGGGTTACATCAAAGAAAATATTTCATCATCTATAAGCATTGATTATTTGAGTAATAAAGCTTATATGAGTAAGTCCAGTTTTTACAGAGCCTTTAAAAGAGAATTAGGATTGAGTCCGCAGGAATATATTTTAATGGAAAAAATCAGGAGGGCTAAAAAATTACTCGAAAATCCTAAATTAAAAATAGCGTCGATTTGTTCTGAGACAGGTTTTCAGGATGTGAATTATTTTATTCGTTTATTTAAAAAAATGGAAGGTATTACGCCACATCAGTATCGCCTAAGCATAGTAAAGCCTGATTAAAATATTATTCTTATTTTTAGTTATGGCTAAAATTAAAGAATCAATACCCAGGGCACCAAAATCCCTTTCATACCGAATCTTCACCAACACAGCGTTACATGTATTAACAGCTATTATTGCAGGTGTATTGGTTGGTCATTTCTACCCGGCCACAGGTGTGAAGATGGAAATTATCGGTAAAGGCTTTGTGAACGTGATTAAAGTATTTATTGCGCCTATTATTTTTTTGACGATAGTCCTGGGAATAAGTAGTATGGGCGATTTGAAGAAAGTAGGCCGCATTGGGATTAAATCATTGGTTTATTTTGAGATAGTGACGACTTTTGCATTAACATTAGGATTATTGGTAGCGCACTTTTTACGACCCGGGGATATTGATTTAACAGGACTTACAGCTAAAGATGCGTCTCAATATACTCAAAATCCTCAGGCATTTAGCTGGCTTGGCTTTTTTCTGTCAAATTTAACGCTGCAGGTTTTGGTAATTGCTTTAGTGGCAGGAATTATTATCAGTAATCTGAGTCAACGCCAGAAAATTGTTTCCTCTTTGGAAACCGCTTCCGAATTTGTATTCCGAATTTTAAAGGTAGTGATGTATCTTGCTCCTATTGGGGCTTTTGGAGGTATGGCTTTTGCAGTAGGAAAATTTGGTATTGCCAGTCTTTTACCGTTGGGAAAATTATTAGTATGTGTTTACATCACGATGGCTCTGTTTATTTTCCTGATTCTTGGAGCGATACTGCGTTATTATAAAGTTAGCGTCCTGACATTTTTAAAATACATCAAAGAAGAACTATTAATTGTATTGGGGACTTCTTCTTCAGAAGCCGCTTTGCCATCGTTGATGAATAAACTCGAAAAAATGGGGTGTAGTAAATCTGTGGTGGGATTAGTTGTTCCTACAGGTTATTCCTTTAATTTGGATGGCACATCTATTTATTTGTCGATGGCCGTTATATTTATCGCTCAATTATATAAAGTCGATTTGTCTGTTGCCGAAATGGCCAGTATCATTGGCATTTTGATGTTAACCTCTAAAGGAGCCGCCGGTGTTACTGGTAGCGGGTTTATTGTATTGGCATCTACCTTAACGGCGATTCATAAAATACCGGTGGAAGGCTTAGCATTTTTATTGGGCGTTGATAAATTTATGAGCGAAGCCCGCGCCATCACCAATATTATTGGAAATGGCGTAGCTACGATCGTAATTGCTAAAAGTGAAAAAGAATTTATTCATCCGGTGGATGAATCAGAAAACTGATTTAGTTGCCCATCTTTTGTTTTGCAGTAGCACACCAAATTAGTTCATCCAAAAATGCTTTAGCACGTTTATCGGTTGCGTCTTTATCAGTGGCTTCGCCTGTTTCGGTATAGGCTTTTTCAACGTTAGGAACAGGGAACATGGCCGGTGTTACCCAGGCTCCTATTTTCCATAAGCTAAATAATAAAGATGTAATGACCTGTGAACCACCAAAAGGCCCCGCGGAAACAGTAGCGATGGCAATAGGTTTTCTTTTCCATTCGGTATATAAAAGATCAACTACGTTTTTTAAACTGGCCGGGTAGCCGCCGTTATACTCAGGCGTAACAATTACAATAGCATCTGCTGATGTAATGTGTTCTGCGAACTCCACAGTTTGAGGTGATGGATTTTCAAGAAGTCTCAGACGCTCTTCGAATACAGGGAATTGATATTCATGCAGATCCAGTATCTGCGCATCACCTATTTTGTGTTCGGTAATGTAATTTTTAAAATACAGAGCCACCCGATGGCTGTTTCTTCCTTTGCGAACGCTCGCTGATATAATGGCAATTTTCATAGTTTTTGAATTTAGTAAATAAAATATAATGTTAAGATTATGCTCTCATGTAATCCGGTAACCAGTGTTTAACAGCTTTCTTGATATCGTCGGCGGATAAATTTTCTTTTAAAGTTCTTTCTATTAAAGGAATGAGCTCTTCGTCGGATGCAAAGCGAAGTGCTAACTGTTGTGAAAAAGTTAACTGTTGTTCAATCGATTCAAAACGCTGTTGTGTTAAGACATAATACCTGAAGCGTAATTCCAAACGTACAATTCTGTTTTGATTGCCTAAGGCATAATGTTGTCTTAGCATAAACGATAACCATCCTATCAGGATAATTGTTCCGCTTAACACAAGCCATAGTAATGTATTCTCATCGCTTTTATACGCACCAATGATACTTGCTATTAGTAATATAATGACAACAGGATAAAACACAAAATGATGTGGTGTGTAGTAGCGAATATGATTATTGTAGTTTTGATTTTTCATGTATGGTAAGGTAGGCAAGATTTAGGAAACAGTTTCAGAAACGTTTTGAGTATATAGCTTAAGGATGTGCTTTGTTCTTTCTCTCGTTTGACGGCAAAGGTCGGGATGATCCTTTAAAGATTGTCCGAAAGACGGGATCATGCGTTTTAGTTTGCTTTGCCATTGCTCTGACTGCATCTCTGTTTTAAAACATTTTTTTAGCACATCTAACATAATACTCACAGAGGTGGAAGCTCCCGGAGACGCACCTAACAAAGCTGCTAACGAGCCATCTGCAGAACTAACGATCTCTGTCCCGAATTCCAATATACCACCTTCTTCTTCGTCTTTTTTGATCACCTGTACCCGTTGCCCTGCTACTACTAATTCCCAATCTTTCATGTTGGCTTCCGGAAAATATTCCAGTAAGGCTTCAAATCGTTCTTCGTCAGATTGACTGGCTTGTTTAATTAAATACTTGGTTAATGGAAGATTATGGGCTCCAGCTGACAGCATTGGAAATAAATTATCCAGTTCCAACGATGTTGCTAAATCCCAGTAGGATCCGTTTTTTAAAAATTTGGTGGAAAAGCCCGCGTAAGGCCCAAATAATAAGGCTTTCTTGCCATCAATCATTCTGGTGTCTAAATGAGGAACCGACATAGGAGGTGAGCCTACAGATGCTTTGCCGTATACTTTTGCTTCATGTTGTGCAATCACATCATCATTGGTGCATCTCAGCCACTGGCCACTTACCGGAAAACCACCAAAGCCTTCTGCTTCTTGAATGTTTGATTTTTCCAGTAATGGTAAGGAGCCACCGCCGGCGCCAATAAATACAAATCCTGATTGCAGGTATTTTTTTTCATCGCTGGTGAAGTCTCTCACTTTTATGTTCCAGCTGCCATCTTCCTGTTTTTCCAGATCTCTTACTTCATGACTTAGAAGTATTGTTACACCCGGCAATGATTGTAAATGAGTCAGCATTGATCTGGTTAATGCCCCAAAATTCACGTCTGTGCCGGCTTCCATTCTTGTGGCCGCTACTTCAATACCGGGATCTCTGCCTTCCATGATTAACGGCATCCATTGTTCAAGCTGTGCCCATTTGTCTGAAAAGGCCATGCCTTCAAATAATACATTTTCGGAAAGTGCGTTGAATCGTTTTTTTAAATAAAAGACATTGTCGGCACCCCATACAAAACTCATGTGAGGAATGCTTCTTATAAAGGATTCAGGGGATTTAATAAAACCTTGCTCTACCAGATACGACCAAAATTGACGGGACGTTTCAAAGGATTCGGCAATCTTCACCGCTTTTGAAATATCAATAGATCCATCTTCCACTTGTGGCGTGTAATTTAGTTCGCAAAAAGCAGAGTGTCCGGTTCCTGCATTATTCCAAGCATCAGAGCTTTCTCCGGCCAGCACATTCAAACGTTCCAAAATGGTTATTGTGATGTCAGGATTAAGCTCTTTTAAAAAGACACCTAGGGTTGCGCTCATCACTCCGGCACCAATTAAAATAACATCGCTTGCTTGTGTTTTTGTATCAGACATTCTGAGTTGTTTTAAAATTACACTCGTAAAATTAGCTAAAAACAACTCAGAATTTACTATAAAAGATAGCAGATACTAAAAATAATTAGGCATGTTTTCGTTCTCTTAATTCGCTTACTAATTGCTTAATTCTATCCTGATAATCGCTTGGTATGTCTGATGGATCAACAACTAGGCTCATTGCCCAATTCATAAATTCGGGTGTGTGGACTTCTTTCTTACCAGTTTTAATATTAACCAGAATTAATTTTGATCTCATGATAGCTTTTAAATGATGTTTATTTTCATCCATCATCAATGCTTCTACAAGTAAAGAACCGTTATCAACCTTTAATAAACAGGATTGAATAGAAACTATTTCATCAAAAAAAGCTGGTTTTAAATACGTGATCTCATGTGAATTAATAACCCAGCCCAGATTATTTTTATAATACTCTGCGAAATCAAAACCGTAATTTTCTTTCAAATGATCCTGTCGTGCATTGATCAAATAATCAATGTATCGTGCATTATTCAGGTGTCCAAACATATCGCAATCATTAAAGCGAATCTTATAAGTGGAGGAAGGTGTTTTAGTCATGACTAATTTTATTAAGAATTAATAGATTCGATAATAATGGCTGAGGCACCGCCACCACCATTACAAATAGCCGCTAAGCCATATTTGCCTCCTTCTTGCTTTAATGCAGAAATGAGTGTGCAAATGATGCGTGCACCTGATGCACCTAATGGATGCCCCATGGCTACTGCTCCGCCATATACATTTGTTTTATTCAAATTAAAGCCCAGAATTTTTTGGTTTGCCAGCACAACAGCTGCATAGGCTTCGTTGAGTTCAATAAAATCCATATCCTTTAGTTCAAGATGAGCTCTTTGCAATGCTTTTGGAATTGCTAATGATGGAGCAGTGGCATAGCCATCCGGATTCTGAGCAGCATCAGCATAAGAGATAATTTTGGCTATAGGTTTTAACTGATATTTTTCAACGGCTTCTTTAGATGCCAGTAAAATTGCGGCGGCACCATCATTTAAATTACTGGCATTAGCGGCAGTGATCGTACCGTTTGCATCAAATGTTGGTTTTAATTTAGCTACTTTTTCCGGGATGATTTTATAGATGTCTTCATCTTCCTGAATGATGGATTCTCCTGATTTAGTGAGCACTTTAACAGGAACTATCTCATGTTTGAATTTACCCTGTTTGGTGGACTCTGTTGCTCTGGCATAGGAGTTCAAGGCATACGCATCCTGTTGCTCTCTGGTAAGGTCAAAGTTCTTTACGGTTATTTCGGCAATATTTCCCATGTGTATATGACGGTATGCATCTGTTAATCCGTCTTTGAGTAAACCATCCGTTAATACTTCATTACCTAATTTAATGGGTTTGCGAAGCAACGAATAGTGAGGCGCATTGCTCATACTTTCCATACCACCTGTCATTACAAGGTCTTCTAAGCCTAATTGAATTTGCTGTGCCCCCAGAATAGTTGCCTTCATACCTGCTGCGCACACTTTATTGATGGTAGTACAATCGACATCATCCGAAATGCCGGCCAGTTTAGAGGCCTGCCTGGCAGGAGATTGTCCAAGGTCAGCTGATAATACATTGCCCAGATACACTGAGTTAATATCATTGGGATTAACGCCGGCAGTGATATAAGCTTCTTTAATAGCTAACGCGCCTAGCTCTGTGGCCGGGATGTTTGATAAATTGCCTAAAAAGCCACCTATCGGTGTACGTTTGGCAGATATAATAAATACTTCTTTCATGATATTAGTTATTTGACTTTTTACTTAATTGAATAACCTGTTCTTCTTTCAGGCCAATAATAGGTGGTGATTCTATATTTAAGAGATTAAGATAAATGCATAGTGCGGCACGATGATGTATTTCATGTACGACTAATGCCCGTAAGAAATTCCCGATGGAAATTGTATCACCATTCAGTGCTTTCATTTTTTTTTGGAGATCCTCATCATTCATTGCTTTAAAAATTGCAACGGATTGGGCATGCATGGTGTCGAAGTAAGATACAATGCCCTCATAACCATCTGCTAATTCTTTTCCACAACCCTGATAGGAGGGAGGATTTCCTATAACAGTTTCTGCAAACACATATCTCTCTATGGCTGCAATATGTCTGACTAAATCGGCAAAGGTAAATTTGCCAGGCATGTATGACCAGTTAAGCTTATCAGGAGGAATTACCCGGATGACTTTTAAGGTTACCTGACGTGTTTTCTCATAATAAGAAAGGAAGCCATCAATTGTTTTTATTTCCATTGTTACGATATTGTAATATACCAATCGGTATATTTTCAGTTAAATTTTTTTATTCCTTTAATTCTCTGATCAATTTTTCAAGGAAGTTCATGGTATGATTTAATTCTGTTGGTTTTCCGGTTACTTTGGCCTGCATCACAGCCCCTTCAATCAGCGACATTAAAATGGCTGTAAATTCGGCTGCATTGATATCTGCTTTTAATTCTTTAGATTCGATGCCTTGATCTATATGTCTTTCAACGGATGTTTTCCAAAGTTTAAGGGCATTAATAGCTTTCTCTCTTAAAAGCGGATGTGTATCGTCAGCTTCTGTGGAGGTATTTAATACAGGGCATCCTGCTTTCAGAAAAGGTAATTTTAAAAAATGGCGATAGGTTTCGGGGTACACTAAAAGTTTGTCGATCACGGTAGTCCGTTCTTCCATTTTAGATTTAATATAAGAAACGATTTTACTGAAATTATAATCAAAAGCTGCTAAAGCAACTGCATCTTTATTCTCGAAATTGCCATAAATACTGCCTTTGGTTAAACCGGTTACATGTATCAGGTCATTCAACGACGTACCGGCAAAGCCCTTGGCATTAAACACCGGCGCTGTTTTTTCGATGATAAATTGTTTGGTTCGTTCCGATTTAGAAAGCATCTTTATTTCAATTACAAGACAAAGATAATCAAAATATACCAATCGGTATTAAAATATATGCATTTTATTCAGGTGGACATGTTTTTATGTTTTATCAAAGGGGATATGGAAGCTTATCCTGCTAAAATACAGTGTTATAGACTGTTAGTATAAAGTTAATTAATTATATTTGGTAGTCAATATCGGTAGCATGAAAAAATCATATACCGTATCCTAAGCCTTAATTATATTTATGCGGATCACAAAACAAACTAAATATCTGAGTTCAGAAGATTTTTTTCATTTTTATGCGAAATTAATTAAGGACACGACCAAGGGAGTTAGAATAAAAAGCGACGGTAGCAGAATTCGTCTTTCTACAATAGATAATTATGTGCGGACTCAAAAAGTGTTTGCCGATTTTTTAGCCGATACCGGGTTTGATTTTAAGTTATATATCATTACTAATCTTACACCCAAAGAAAAAGAGCAGGCAAAGAAATACTATAAGAAATTCTTTAAGGAATTTACAGATTATATGTATATGCAGAAAGATTTTTATGATAATTATGTAGGCTTTATTATTAAGGGGTTACGTATTTTTTTTAATTATCTTAATACAGAGCTTAATATACAGGTAGGCGACTATCATAAAAAATTTCATACCCCTAACGAGGAGGTGCCAATTGTTGTGTTAATACCCGAGCAACTTAATTATTTGATATATGATAAGGAATTGAATTCGGTGTTGCCGGAACATTTGATAAAAGTGAGAGATATTTTTGTTTTTGGATGTACGGTAGCTCTTCGTTTTTCTGATTTAATGAAGCTGACACAGGATAACCTGCAATTTTACAATAATACCTATTACCTGAAAGTAAATTCTATTAAAACCAATACAAATACCACCATTAAGCTTCCTGAATATGCTATTGACATTTTAAAGAAATACCATAAGAAACAGAAAACACTTCTCCCTTTACATAGTAATGCCTGGCTCAATAAATGCCTGAAAGAACTGGCAAAGTATATAAAACTCAATGAGCCACAAATAAAATACCGTACCAAACGGGGAGTACAATGTGTGGTGTATAAAAACAAGGCTAAAAAAGAGCATTATACTTTAAGTGATCACATCACAACACATACGATGCGCAGAACAGCCATTACAACCATGCTTCGCTTAGGAATGCCGGATCAGGTGGTAAGAAAGATCTCGGGTCATGCCGCAAACAGTAAAGAGTTTTACCGGTACGTAGAATTTGCCCAAAACTATATTGATGAGCATACAGATATGGTATTTGATAAAATAAGCAATTTGGAGGCCTCAAAAAGTGCTTTTTCCTGATCAAAAAAACACTATTTTTACATTTTTTACTAATTAAATGCCTTGTAACTATCTAAATATCAATATAAATTACCATCCATTCGGGACTGAAATGTCTGGCCGTAGACTCCTCTCTGTTAAAGCTAAATATGGATACCAAGGCTCTTTAAAAGACAATGAGATTAGTGGCGAGGGTAATGATTATACCACTCACTTTAGAGCTCTTGATACTCGATTAGGGAAATGGTTTAGTATGGATCCTGTAAATCATGCTTGGGTATCTCCATATATATCTATGGGAGGGAATCCAATTATGTTTAGTGACAAAATAGGTGATGATTTAGATGTAGGAAAAAGCAAAGAATCAAAAAGCGACATTAAGAGTTTAGCTAAAACTGAAAATCAAAAATTTATAAATATTGATGAAACTACTGGAAAAGTTACGGTTGATTTTGGCACTATGACGAAGGATGATATAAATAAAATATTGAAAAAAGATGAAGGTTTGAATTTAGTAAACGATTTGGTTACCTCTAATAAGAAATTTTATTATAGTGCAGCTGAAGTCGAAGGTTTTGGAAATGAGTTAGGGACTGTAACGCCAAAATTTTTGGGCAAAGATCCGAATGGTATTATTAATGCTTCAGATAATGGGAAAGACTCCAATGGGAGCAATGCATTCCTGCCAAAAAAAGGATATAACGGGCAGGTTGTAATTAGTAACGAAGGCCATTTCGAAGAGCCTGATAAAAACACTGGATCAATGTTAATAAAACGCCGCTCGAGTCTTGTATTTCATGAACTAGCAGAAAATTATGAAAGAACTAACAATGGTGCTGATTATAATGGTAATAAAACAAATGGTGGATTTGGAGCGCATTATAAAGCAAATCAAAGAGAGTCAAACTGGTGGAACAAAAGCAATAACCCAGGAGTTGCGAATTACATTTCAGGCCCTGACAAAACCCTATCTTACAAAGATCTATATATTAAATATCAAACACAAATAGAAGAAATATTGAAATGAAGAAATTAGTAAACCTATTTTACATATTTATTAGTGTATTTATTACAACTTCTTGCTCAAGAAATCTTTACCCTCCTGTACTTGAAATTGACTTAGTTAAAGATAATAGATATCATATAAAAGAACATGAAACTGGGCATTTTCTGGTAAATATTAACCCCATAGAGTATAAAAAAAATAAACATTATATGACCCTTAAAGGGATTGTGTCCTATTCTGGGAAAGATATTTATTCACAAAGGTATGATACTCTTATTAATGGTATAGAAGGTGTTACTATATTTTTATGCAAAATGGATCGGTATAAAAAAGAATTAACAATAAAAAAAACTTTATTGAAAGCTGACTGTCATGGGATATTTAAAATTTCTTTTAAAAGAAATCGCAAATTATATCTAATTTTTGAAGGTAATAACATAAATACAACTGGGTTGAACACAGATTATTATTTTAAGGATTTTAAAAACAATTATTATAGTTCGCTTATAATATCATCATCGGATTGTAAATAAATTTATTAAATTTTTTTACATTTAATTTGTTTCTGTATGCTGATTTAAAATTTAAACCGATTAATATTACGGGTTATTTTATAGCTTTAAAGTGTAATTCAACAAAACTGGCTTTTTTTTGTTGCCACATTTGCCTACTGACCAACCTTTAATATTTGCTATTGAAGTAAGAAGTCTTTTTTCAAATTCATTATAATCTGAAAAATGTTTATTAGTTATTCTAGGGACTTGTATTAATCCATTTGTATCAATAACAAAAGATATTTTATATGTATAGTTTTCTAATAAGACATTTTTCATGTCAATTTTTTTTAAAATAGATTCATTGAAGGTTTCTTTAAAATTATTAAACTCTGGCATTTCATCTAAATATAAACAAACATTATTTTTATATAAAGAATCATAACGTTCTATACAACAATCTTCTTTTTTAGAGGTTTTGCTAGTGTTGACTAAAGCACAACAACTATAAAAAATAAAACAAATTAAATATATATACTTCATTCTACTGTTTTTTTACTGGAGTTCCTGGCATTTTATTCCAATATGAGTCGTAATACTTCTTAAATCTTTCAGCATTTTGTTCTAGTGTTATTCCTTTATTATACTTAGGCATTACCCCATAGCCTTTCATTTGTAAATTAATTTCCTTAGTCATTAATTTTAATTGATCTTGAGTTATTAATGTAGGCCGTTTTTCTTTCCATAAATCCCCCAATTTTTTACCATCAATGCTTATCATTGGATAATTCATAATATTATAAGCAATATTTGGATCTGTAGTATTAGTGGACGCATAGGCGTTCGTCCCAACTTGAGTTAGCGCTGTGCTAGGACCTTGTGTTGTTTCAAAAGGATGATCTATTCGTAAAGTATGAAGTAATTCATGTACAACATCTTCTGCTAAATCTTCTGGAGATTTAATGCTGCCATCTTTATTATATATATTTATATTAGTTTGACCTTTACTTGATGATCCTGCAATCATTGGCTCATCCATACTTCCTTGATGTTTCTCACCATATAAAGCAATGGAAGGGATTAAGCGATTTGATTTTTTTTGGTCACCTCCATTAAATGTAACCTTACCAGTATAGGTATCATTCGAAGATCCCTTTAATGTTTTATCTAATAGTTCACTAATAGCATTTTGATATTTAGAAACTTGTTCAGGGCTTAATTTTAAATCTTCATTAACACTAAATGAAGTATTGACAGATACATTTGTTTTATTGTCTTTTGTAGACTGTTCCCATTCTAGACCATCCATGTCAATACCATCTATGGGTCTATTCATTGCATAAGGATATGGCGACCACCCAGGGAAACTTTTGGTCATAGGGTCAACACTCATGAATTTCCCCAATCTAGTATCTAATAATCTATACCCATAGTCGTAAGCATTCCCCTCCCCATAATCTTCATCATCTTTAAGTTTACCATTAAATCCATACGGATAGGACTCTAAGCGTTGTGAAAACAAACTATATAAACCGGGTCTCAAAGGTTACAGGATACTTTTCAAAGAGCGTTTCATGGGTATAAATATAACAAAAAAAGGAAGCCCGCAGACTTCCTGAAAACATTGGCTTTTTAGCCGATTTTAAGGGGTTTTAAGGCGAGATCTCGCCTAAGCTAAAGGATGGAAGCGGTTTACAATTGCCCGCTTATCGTCCGCCGAGGTTTGGCGGTACTTTTCGGTGGTTGATATCCAAGCGTGGCCAGCCATCAGCTGAACCTGCTCTAAAGGAAATCGCTTTTCATTGATCCAATTTGAGATCACGCTTTGCCGGATACTTTCAGGAGTAAGGTTACGGTCAGGAAACAAAGGCTTAAAAGTAGAAATGATGTAGTGAACTAAATCCTTGGTGATTGGAGTTCCCCTTGTGCCAACGAGCAGTTTATCACTTTCTACTTTCAGAAGCTCTCTCCTGGACTCGTTGATATAACTTTCAAAAATTTTATACTGCTTTGGATGAAGTTCCAAATGTCTCCTTGTTCCGCTTGGGGTAGCCTGAATATAAACACGACCTTCATCAAGGTTGACGTGCTGTACTTTCAAGTTTTCTATTTCTTGAATTTGAAGTGCCTGATAAATTAAAAGTGAAACAACTACCTGATTTCTTTTTCTTAATCCGGGGAATCGTTCATCACGTTCCATCAATAACTCTAATTCGGCAGAAGTAAAAAGATCGCTATGAATTACTCCACGCTTGCGGATTGCTTTGAATTGCATCGTCCTGCAAGGGTGATCATTGCGCTGGCCGGTTTCAATCAAGTAGTCGTAATATTTTTTTATCGATGCAAGGATTGAATTTTTGTAATTCTGATTTTTATGGTTCTTCAGATACTCTGCTAAAGCGTTATTCACATCCTTAAAAGTAAAAGTATTCAGATGAGGAAACATCGCAATGAATGGCGTTACCTGAAAACAATAGGTCTTCACCGTTTCCTTCGTGTGTCCTTTTTTGATTATGTATTCCTCAAAGCTATTTGCTTCCATAAGTAGGTGCGTTAATTTTATTGTACATATTTAAGCGTTGCTTCCTGCGCCTTGAATACACCGTTGTGGTATCCATGATCGAGTGGCCTAAGAATTCCTGTACGAACTCAATGTCCGCACCGTTGTCTTGTAAATGAGTTGCGATGCTATGGCGTAAACAATGAAGCGTAATATTTTTTGCGAGTATTACCGGATTCTGTGTTCGTTCAATGATTCCCTTCAGAAGCGATCCCAAGTACTGTCCCTTCATTCGCTCGTGCCATTTATTTACAAAGAGAGAAGGTGTTGTTTCCATTCCATCGTTCGGAAACAAGGTAGGGCGTTCATCAACAATGTATTCTCTCAGAGTTTTCACTCCTGCATCTGACAAAGGAACCGTTCTACTTTTACCACCCTTACCATCACGAACAACAACAACGCCCCTGCTAAGAATTACATCGTTCGTGTCGAGCATTTCTATTTCCGTTCTGCGAAGCCCACAACCATAAGCAATTGCGATCAGGGCTTTCTCCATTTTAGTTACGCAAGCCTTGTCAACTTCTTTTATTTCAGCGATGGTAAGAATTTGCCTGTTACCATGCTTGCCGATGTTCAGCTTTGGCAGATGCGCTGGCGAAGCGGTTACTTCACCCATGTCCATCAGGTAATCAAAAAATAAACGGAGTGAAAACAAATGGCCTCTGATCATAGATTCACTCAGGCCACCGTCCCTACGTTGGTTCGGGCGTTCACGCAAATATTCATAATACTGAATCACATCAAAGGCAACAACCTTTTTTATTTCACTCACGCCACGGTTCTCAACAAAAAATAAGAACTCCCGCACGTTGCTTGGGTAACAAGTGTTCTTGCCCCGTGAATATCCCTTCAGGCGAATGAAGTCCGCAAACTCGCTGTAAAGGCGTTCAAATTCGGGGTTATTTATTGGTAGGTTTTTCATTTTTTACTTTTCGTTTTTCGGCTTCCTTTTTGGCTGATTTATTTTGCTATACAATGCGCACTCCTGAACTAATGGAACACTACGGCTCATTCCCCCTGTTTGTGCGGGTTCTGGTGTTCCATGCCTTCTGAACCAACAGCAACCAACTGCTTTTTCAGGTCTTCCATCACACGTTCCCTGATCTTTTCCATTTCATCCCAAAACACCACCTTATACTTGAAGCCTCGGTTCGCATAGCCTCCGGTGCGCTGGATATATTCCAGCAGTTCCAGTTCCTCAAAATATCTGAAGCATTGCGTTTTGCTTATGTTCAGGGCTAACCGAACATCCCGTTGCGTGAAGGTGAATTCCTTTTCCTTGGTCTTTGCAGCGAGTTTCATAACGTATTCCTTCATCCGGTTATAAAATTGGCGCAAGGACGAGTCCAGGTCGTCAACCTTCAGCATGATCGCATCAAATAAAATTTCACAAGCGATTTTTAAGTCCTCCGGTTCAGCAATTAAACGCCCCCTGTCGTCTCGTTTGCGCTGGTATTGGTGAAGGATAGTAATTTGCTTAACAAACGCCTGATAGTGGCTGTTAAGCCTTCGGAGCATTTTTGCATCGAAGGGCAAGTAAACTTTATCCGCATAAGGGTTCACCACCTCCAGCGGCATTATGCACCGCATACAGTTTTGCAGAAACTCTTTTGCTTTACGCTCTTCACGGTTATCAATGATCCCAGCAAGTTTCCGGTTCTGATGCGTAATGATCCGCTTGGTTTGCTCATCGCTCTCATCCACCCCGCTGATCATGGAACGGCTCATGTTATCGTAATAAACCTCGGCCTTGGTTGTTGCCAAGAGCGAAGCAAAATGGCTGCGTACCGTTTTCACAGCAGACATTAAATTCCCGTAGCGATCCTTATAAGTTGTAGAAGATGAAATATTCCCTGCGCTTTGTAATTCACGAAATGCGAATTGGGCTTCTTCATCAAGGCCATCGTAATCTTGGATCAAGATCAGCTTGTCAACCAACTCGTCCTTCGTATAGTGATAGAACGATTTGCTGGTTACCCTTGTCATACTGATCACATCTTCCGGTGGGAAACAATCCCCGATGGTATTTATAAGGTGGCTTTTTCCTGAACCGGACGTTCCCTGAACCAAGGCGTGAAGCGGTGTCGACATTTTATAAGTGGAAGCGATCACAAACAGAAGCCTTCGGGTGCTTTCCTCACCAACCACTCCGGCTTGTTGTATCAGTTCATCAATTCCTTTCATAAAATTTTTACCCTTCAAAAATTGAATGCAGTCGCTTTGCTTTTCAGGTGTAAGAACATGGCCTTTGCGTTGCCCCTGATAAGGAGTTTTCACTTGTTGCAATTGTGCTTCCCTGAATTTTTCCAGCAAATCAGTAAGCATCAGCATATCACTTTCCAGTTCATCGGCTGGTTGATTATACAACTCGGAGATCTGCTGAACATAAAGCACGATCTGTTCTCGCTCGTATAAATCAATCTTTGTTCGTTCCTTCCTTCCGGTCGCTGCTTCCTCAACCATAATGGTGATCCGCATACTTCCGATGTCCGTTACCATCGTACCCAACACGTAATAATTATTGAGCGGTCTGCGCAATACTATTTTATGCTCATGGAGTACTTCGAGTTTCGGATTCTCAAAATCAGTATCACCGTTTGCCGTTGGGTGCAAAAAATTGTGAACATTCTCTTCCCACTTATTTTCACCATTGGTTGTTGTGGTTTTTGCCACCGTTTCTTTTGTCGGAGAAAAAACAACCACTTCCTCTTCTTGGTGGTTGTCCTTTGGCGTAATAGGAAGTGGAGTGCTTTCCACTTCGGTTACTTCCTCAATAAGGGAGGACGACTCCAGCAGCTTCTGAACTCCTGCGCTTCCTTCACGCAGGAATATCTGGTTAAGGTTTTCCTTTTCAGGAATGACCACTCTTCTTAAAGGCACTCGCTGGATGAGGCTCTTTAACTGATTAGCTGAATCTTTCATGTTTACTTGGTTTTTATTATTATCGATCCATATAATGGACTGAAGGGCTGATAAGCGTTTGATTGCTTCTTCATGCTGTTTCAAAATTTTTCCATCGGGAATGAATATTAATGAATCCCGGTTTTGAATACCGTTGCATTCTATTAATGTGGCAGCATCCAAAATATCCGTTGCAATGAAAAGTCGTGTGGTCATTTCATTAGGATAAGCCGGATAAATACCTTCCTGATTTAATAAGGAGTGTTCTTCGGGATTGGTTTTAATTCGGATCGCATAGAAGTTGACAATTCTACCCTTGGCATTTTTCAATGGGAATAAGATTCCGTAATTGCCGAAGGTTTTAAAACCATCCACTCCGTTACTGTTTTTCCGAGAGTATTTTCTGAACCCTATTTCTATAAGTGCATCCTTATACTTCTGATCACCATCAAAATGTAGCTGGCCTGAATTAAATCCTGCTCCGGTTCGTTCAGATGTGAGAGCATGATCAGCCATCCACTTTTGGGGAACCTTAGAATAGACATTGCGCAAGCCCTTTGTCATAGATGATTGAATCTTGACAAAGAGATCATTGCGCTCCTGTTCTTTCTGAAGCGTAATACTTAGTGATATTTTACTCCGTTCTTGTCCCATACCTTTTTTTCCTTCGCTGCCTTGATGGCCGGAGAGTCTATATATATGACCTCCATTAGCGCAGGTAAATTTTTAATTGCTTTCTCGTGTTCAGGCATAACCTTTCCATCATGGAGGGCAATAACCGCTTCTTTATTATCAAGCACCCTCGACTCCAGTATCGTTGCTGCGTCCATTACAGTGTTCACCACAAACAACCGTTTTGTAAGCGGGCTCGGATATCCCGGATAAAGTCCAGGTTCCTGATTCATGTAAGCTGTATTCCCACTTTTAATTCTCACTGAATAGAAATTCACGACTTCATTATTCAGGTTTTTAAGAGGGAACATGATGGAGAAAATTCCGAAGACCGTATATGGAGTGGTTTCACAATTAACTCCAACATCCGATTTTTGCATAAACCCAACTTCTGCAAGCCCTGCTTTGAAAGCCTGATCTGCCCGATGATGAATCTGTCCGGAATTAAAACCAGCACCTGTCGCTTCGATGCTCAATCCCTTTTTAGCTAACCACTCTCTTGGTGCTTTCGCTCTTCCCGATCTAATCCCATTTGATAAATAGCGATGGATAAATTCCATCCTTTCCTTTTTTCCATTTGGTAACTTTCTTTCTGTTTCCATGTTCTCTCAGTTTATCGTTTACGTGAAGGTCAATAGTAGCAAGGGCTTTCACACGACAAACAACGACACATCTTTTAGCACACGCAAGACACGTTGAAAATAAATCTGCTCACCACAAGCAGATAAATAATCGACACGATTTGCACATTCCGAAATGAAATGCCATACGAGAAAATCGAAACTTTCTTTTTACGGGGACAAAGTTCGGTACTTAGTTTTTGGTGAAAACCGGGAAGGGTAATAAGCGTACAAGGAAGTACAACTAAGTGTATTAATCGGTAGTTTTCTGTATAGTTCTATACTGCGTCCTATTCAAGACTTACTGGAATTTCATTCGTCTGATCAAAATAGGTGTAATATTCAGGAACCTGCTTTAATAAAATCTTTTCTCCTGCACCATACTTTTTAAAGAGACTCCTAAATTTTTTAAAACTATGGTATGGATTTTTTGAGTAGCCAAAGTTATGCTCAACAAGCATGGCCGAAACGTGCTTTATGGAAAAGCCTTTTTTATTAGCCTGAAAACAAAACTCAATATCCTCTCCGGCAGCAAAAGGAAAATTCTCATTAAAATTAATTTCCCTTGCAACTTCTGCTGTAACAGCTAAGTTAGCTGTCGTTCCATACAAGAGCCTGTCGCTGTTTTTAATTACCCGTCCATTTAACGTACCATTAATATTGTGATAAGTGCCATACCAATGATTGTCAAACGATACCGTGTTACCTGAAAGGATATTGAACTGCTTTTCGTTCAAGAAGTTGTCAGTTATTGTTTTTACCCATTCTTCATTTAAAATGCAATCAGTATCCGCAAAGGCAATTATATCTGACCGAAATTGTAAAGCTATTTCTTTGCCTATGTTCCTTGCTTTGGCTGGCCCGGAATTTCTCTCTAATCGATTAACGGAAATGTTACCTTGATATTCGTACTTAATCGGAGAACAATCGTCCACTATAATGATAAATGCGGGTTTTAAAGTTTGACCTTCAATTGATGAAAGCAGGTTCTTTATATTGCAGCGATCCTGTTCTGTTGCAATATAGGCCGGTATAACAATACTGAAAACGGGATCGGATGGTACTGCGTTATACTTTGGCTGTGGGAATTCCTTATAATCATATCTGTCTTTATACCTACCACTGTATGACTTAAAAGTAAAGACCTCCACCATTTTAGTGATGATAAACTTTTTTCTATGTTGATTACCGGAGAGTTTCTCGTACCAATAATCTAATATTTTACCGTAAGGCAGATTTGATAGCGAACTCATACTCCAAGATTTGCACAGTTTTTACAGTAGTAGTAATCTTTATAAGAAGCCAGGAATTCAGTCCTCGCTTCACCCTTCCAAATTTCCTCCAGCGATTGTTCAAATACGTTTCCATAAACGTATGGATTAAACATATTACAAGGAGTAGCCGTTCCATCATAAAGAATACAAAGTTCTTTATCCAAGGCCGGACAGCTATTCATCGATCCATGCGTTTTAGTCGGCAAAGCATTTTCTAATCCGACCCCAGCAAGCTGATCAGGACATAAACATTGTAAACCTGAATCCTTGAATAAGAAATTCACCCTTTCAAATTGCTCTGTGATTGAACTATAATTATCATTAACTGCACTAACAAAAGTTTCAATGCCAACATCCCGCCTGATGGTATTGTAAAGCATATGGCAGTTGTTTTCAAACGCAAAATTGGCCATGTCATAAATCCTATGAATGTTGGCCTCCTGAATTGTGAAAATTATAAAAGGACGATTGGGCAAATCTTTCAGGCTTTTTATATTGCTTTCGATAAGGCTATACTTCGCACCCTTTCTTATTGCAGAAAGTTCCCCAGCTTCAGGACTATCCATTGAAACAAAAAGCTGAACCCTGTTTCTAATTAGAGAATCGAGAATTTTTTTATTGTTAAATGAAAAGTTGGAGAACAGATTAATATTAAGGTTCGGATAAGTTTTCTTTGTATAATCCACTATCTCAACAAAATCAGGATGGATGGTACTTTCGCCACGACCGTTTAACCGGATTGTTTTTGTTTTATCCCCAATTT
Organism: Bacteroidota bacterium; assembly: GCA_016194985.1. GTDB lineage: Bacteria > Bacteroidota > Bacteroidia > B-17B0 > Aurantibacillaceae > UBA4416. The sequence goes on along the minus strand of JACQAK010000013.1, from coordinate 67,338 downwards.
GATGCAGTATCGTTTTGTAAGTATCAATAGGCAAGAATTTACTCTTGCTAAAGGGATTGACCTCTTTACCAAAACCACACATAGTGCAACTTAAATTACAGTTATAACTTAACTCAACTATTATTTCCTCAAATCCTGTCATCAGTTTTTTGTATTGCATTTTAAAACCTTGCAAGGCAAATTGCAGATTTTCATTTTCTCACTTACTTCAGTTGCATAATTGGACGAGAGTATTTTATTTATTTCAGTTTCGTTCAAATTACCCAGTGGCTTTTTACAACCTTCAATCCAATTTTGCTGGAAGCAAGTATAAACATCCCCGTTCTGAACAACGGATAAGTTTCTATCCGCTGCATAGCATTGCTGCTCGTGATCCGGCACAAACACTTTTTTTGTTTCCATTGTAGTCCAGGAACCTTCGAACCCTTCCGAAATATAATCCTGAACAGAATGAAATACATTCTTACTCTTAGCATACTGGGATACGGCTTCCATGTGGGGCGCAGTTTCTTTTGAAAGAACAGATTGAATGCTGATCTGCGCTGGTGTCAACTGAGTTGTTGCGTACTCAAAGTTGTTTATAACCTTATCCCTTGAATTCGCTCCCCGTACAAACTTCCAAAATTCCTCTTCCATTGTATCAATCGAAACCACTATATGAATGTTATACTTCGAAACAACACGGATAAACTCTTTATCCATTGGGACTCCATTCGTGATTATAACTGTGCGAATATTAGTTTTAGAAATCCCTTCGAGGATTTGATAAATTTCTTCTTTAAAAAGTAAAGGTTCACCTCCAACAATGCAAAGCTCTTTTGCAGTAGGTATATCCAAAACAGCGTTTACAAATTTCTCAGCCGGAAGCCGGGATGCTTTGTCCTTATATTTCCAATGCGAACACTTGGTGCATTTTTGGTTGCACTCAATAGTGTTCATGTAGTAAATATTTGTCGGTTTATACATCTTATCTCAGTTCAGGTACACGTTCTAAAACTATATCCTTAGTAAATTTAGAAAGCGGCCTCATGTTCATAAGCTCCTCTTCGTATAGATTATGAAAATGATATCTGTAAAATTCTTCTTTTGATGTTCCAAGCTGAACAAGGAAGTCTTTAATCGAAGTAAGGTAGAACGGGCTATTTTCATCGCTTTTGACATACAGTTCGCCAAGGAGATCTTTATGAACTTGATATGTGTCGTCCAATTTAAATGTTGGGACGCTACCAATATCTTTTGTTCCATCGCCAAATACTCTGAGTGCTTTATCAGTCGTGATTTGTTTGCCTTTCGCTATTTCAAGAGTAAAATTGTCAGGGTGGCTAATATCCTTTTTCAATTTCTTAAAATTGAAAGAGAAAAATGCATCACTCCGGAAACCTTCAATATAAGGGTGGATATGGGTTGAAACTTTAAAGTCCTTAGCATTCTTCAAAGAAGTATTACAATTAGTACATGATGGAACCAAATTGTAAAAGCAAAGCCCCAAAAGCGGGTACTTTTTTTGGGAGTAAAAGTGATCTAAGGCTGGCCTTAATATTCCTCCATTTTTATTCTTAACTGTATCAATCCATATCCGGTTGCAATAAGGGCAAGTTCTAATATTTAATCCCCAAGTGAGATTGTACGCAATCTTTTTTGTAATCAGTTTGTAATCTAAAATTCGGCGGAGCAAAGGGGCTATTATTTTTTCATTAGCAGTTGTAATGCCCATCTTCAAATAATGGTCAATAATCGTTTGTTCATGATCCTTTGCGGGCGATAAAATAATTGCCTTCCTGTTTTTTTTGACTTTCAGATAAGCAATTATGTCTTGAACCAATTTCTCATTAGCTGTAAGCTGTGCAGGCTTAGTCAAAGTTGCTAACTTAGTTTGATCCGCAACATATACCCCCGGCAATGCATTGAGTAGCTTTCTTACTGTTCCCCACTTGACCGATCCCAATGTAGAATAGTCAACTACTCTCTTCCCATTTTGCTGATTGATACTTTGAAGAACATCCTCCATTGAAAGTATGCGATTCTTTATCCGTTTATCAATATTCCGATAATAGGTAAGCGCAATTTGGTCGAGTTTCTTATGTGTAATTCTAATCATTAGCCACTTCATTTTTAGAATTAATCAAATCCTTCACCTTCATTGCTATAAATCTTTCTCCAATCAGTTCAGCCCTTTTCAAATAACTCTTCTTTTGTTCGGGACTTTCGAACTTTTTAATTAGCTGAAGTTCCTTTATGAGTTCATCTATTTTTGTTCGGGCTAATTCTCCCATCATGCTATTTGGCATATAGAAGCTATCCCGGTACAATTGATGGATATTTGCTCCAAGGGTATGCTCTTTCTCCTTGCCCCGAACAACGTTAGTCACCCCACCTTTTAGACGTTCCAAATATTGCAAGCAGTACCTTGGCAGATCAGAGGTAATGAACGGGGAATGAGAAGTAAGGACGATTTGAATGGACTCTGTATTCGTAAAAACCTTTGGTAAAAAATCGAAGAGGTAATATAGGAATTCTCTCTGCCACTCCGGGTGAAGAAGCTGATCTCCTTCATCAATCAAAATGATAAGGTTCTTTGAATTATACTGAGGAAATTTATTGTATTTCAGTTGGAGATCATGGAACCTCGAAAAAAAAGAAAGCATCGCCTTTTCACCGGAACTCAAGTCGCCCATTGAATACTTGGTGAATCTCCATTCTAAATTCAAATAACCAGTAATAAAGAGGCTCTCACTATAATTCTTGCAAAACTCTCGGTTAGCATCAAAATTCAAGATCAAGATTGGATTTGCGTTTAATCCATGCATAAAATCAGACTCGGGAAGAGAATCGACAAATTTGAGAACGCTCAAAATATTTTGATACTTTGCGATATTATCATCCTCCATTCCAATTTTAGTAAGGGTATCAATAACGGTTTGTATTAAACCCTTTATGCGGTCATTTGAAACATTATTATTTTCAAATGCTTTATTCGAAAGCGTGTAAATATCAACAGGCGCACTTGAAGCCTCACTTGTGAAATATCTGAGTAGATAATAATAAACAGCTTTATGAAGATCGAAACAAAACTTGTCCTTCAATTTAGTGAGTGGTTTTCCGACCTGACTAAAAAGATTCGATACAAAGCCCATGTTTTGTTCCTTCAGCGTTTCATTTACCTCGATTTCATAAAACAAGTCAGGCTGGATTTCAATAAAACCGGGCAAAGGAAATTTTACGAATTTAAATTTGTCTTTATTGAGAAGAAAGTCGAGTTGGCGTTTGCATTCCATTAAACGAAAACCATGATAACAATCTTCAAAAGAGAACTTAGCCTCCTTATTAGATTTTGTTATAACGTCTTCATTTAATAAACCTGTCGCAGAGATATCATCAATCAGGTTTGTATCCCCTTGTGTATGGCCGCTAAATCTTGTGCTGAACACCTCCAATATATTTGACAAATAAAGAATTCTTAAAGGAGGTATTTTCTCACCAAAGTTTGATATCTGACTAAGGGGAATAGCTTTGGATATGCTACAATTATTGGGTAGATTCTTTTTGCTTTCGCTATTATACTTTAGGGTATCATGGTGCATCACAATAAATTCATTGGTCGCGATTAAATCGTTAGAACGTTCCAACCGAAAAATAGCGACGAACTTATAAGGGAAATAATTAAAATCGGGATTGGTTACTGACTTTATAAATTCAAGAACGCTTGATTTCCCAGTACCATTCATGCCAACAAAAGAAGTAACGCTTTTTATTTTACCACTCTTGTCAAAAAAATTGGCTACATACTCAGGGTTCTCTGAGATTGAAACAAGCCCGGTTTGATCATTATAAGAAATATCATACTCGTTGGAAAGACAAAACTCGGAATCCTTAAAGACTTTGTAAGGATTGTTTTCAATATCCTCAAAGCCCGGTACAGTGGCTTTGACTCTTCCCTTAATAAACAGGTATGCTAATTCCATTTTATTCTTCATTTTGTAATTTTCTTTTTAATTCATCAAACGTTGAGCAACCTAATTCGTATGCGCTCACTAAAATAAGTGTAAAAAGGAGTGCGTCTTCAATCTCATTTTTGTTAATAGAAACTGCTCCACGACCGTGTGCTATGGTATTCCTTTTATCAGTATAGCGACCAAAGTCGTTAACAACTGACGAATAAATCTGATGCTTCGATAAGTCCAGGAACTTTAGCTTAAATAATTCTGACAAGCGATCCTTTAGGCGTCCGGCTTCATCTCCAACACCTAAACTACTATTGACAAAGCTCTCGAACCCTGAATATGCCAAAAAATATGCGAGTTTGAAATTGCTTTCTTTAAAGAGAACATAACTTTCCGCGATTAACTCCTTATAAAAGTTTGAAAAGTCAATATCACGGGAAACCGCAGTAACTCTCAGTGTACAATAGATTCCATAATCAAGAGGATCAATGTCCCCGGAGTTTCCAAAAAAACTTCCTTCGTAATTGATTTTGCTATTAATATTATCGATGGAATTTACTCTGATCCTGTTAACTTTAAAATCTCCTCCATCTGTTCCAAAGTTGTGTATGCCTATTGCTTCTTTGTCATGCTTATACAGTTTGTTTAGGAACTTTGGCACATCCCGGTCATAAGGTTCGTACTCTATCTTATATTCCATACTCATGTCGTTCAAATTATCCGCATGAATAATGTGGGTTTCAGCAAACTCTGCTTTTATAACAGATTGATATTTCATCAGGAAATCCCATGAATTATGAAAATAATAGTTAGAGTCAACTTCCCTTTGATATTCAGTAATGTCGTAATCCGGATGGTTCTCAATTTTAATGAACGTTTCATCGTGAACTAAGATGCCAAGAGCGAAAAGCATTTGTTCAATGCGATCAGAGGGCTTTGTAAATTGCGCATACGGTGAGTTCATGACAATTATTTTAATATTGGTTTAATTGCCATCTCAAATAGCAGTTTTCCTTCTTCTTTCAGTTTGAATCCATGCCAAAAATCACCGGGTTCTGTTGAAAGACCACTGGCCTGTATCAATGCCTCTGCTTCCCAATTTCTATCGCCTTCATATTCATGATTAATTTCATAGTTCAAACTTTCAATGCTACCTAAAAAATGATAAGCATCGGGGTGCAGTCTTTCTAAACTAATGTTTATTGATACAAATTGTTCGTATGTTATTTTTTCTTCGACATATGCTTTAAAAAGATTGGCAGCTATTTTCGCTTTTTTTACTTCCATAAACCTGTCAATAAATACCATTACCTGTTCAGATACTTTCTTTCTGAATTTATCGTCACCTTGTATTTTATCTTTGAATTTTAGTTTCTTTTGAGGATCAATAGTGCCACTATTAAAATCTTTAATGAAGGTGAGTAGCTTTTTCGCAAAAAAGAATTGATTAATTGAAATGCCCCCCTTGATCACACCCACTATCGATTTAATAATAGGAATTTCCTTTAAAGCTGCATTGTCAATTAAATCATCAATATAAATTTCGGAATAGTCAACAGCAAGGTCAATTGATGGATTCAGCATTTCATCAGCAAACTGCTTACTTAGGCTGCCAGTATTTGTTTCAGGTAAATTCTCTACATTTTCCATTGTGCTTTTCTACTTTTTTCGTTTTCTCGTTAACCCGAGTTTATTAAGTCTATCCTTTACTTCGCTATACGACATTTTTTGTTGCAAGGCTATTTCATCGATTGAAAAGCCTACCGCATAAAGAGTAGCAATGTCCTCATTCTCTCTATCAAAGGCTGGCACAAATACCTCTGTTTTATTTTTTGATTTACTTGAATACACTTTCTCCCTATGACGTGGTAAATAATCGTTTCTACTTTCTTTTTTTTCAGGAGCATCTTTTACTAATGAAATGTGCGGTGACTTCTCTAATCCTTCAGGAACAATATGATCAGGAATGAACACGGTATTCTTTGCTCTTGTTAAAGCAACATACAAAAGATTAATTTCCTCATTCACTTTATTGAAATTTAATTCCTCTTTTTTTGTTTCGGTTAGTAATTTCTTAATCTGCTTTTCACTTAAAAAATCATTCGCTAATTGAACGGAATCATACTCCATGCCTTTTGATTTGTGAACTGTAGAAAACACCATATCAGCCTTTTCTTTTTCACCATCGGGAACATGAAGTTCTTTTAGTGAATTAATTATATTGAAAATTTCGTTGCCATATTGCTCAACTAAATCAATCATCATGGCCAGTTGAACATCCTCCGTTTTATCTACATAATCCTTTAACTCATCGAGGCTATTCATAGACCGGATGAGTTTACTTTTTATTTTATCTTTTCTTTTGTTTTCTAAATATAAAACATCGTACAGAGAAGCTCCTTCCTCGGCGTAAGTATAGGTGTTGATGTTGCCTTCGAAATATAACTTTTTTGAATGACCGTTATCAGAAACATAGGCAATCGCTTTATACAACAGTCCTAAATTGGTTCTTGCCAACGTTGTCTTGGGTTTAAATTGTTTTGTATCTACATTCTCTCCGGTAATTTTAACCTCCTGAAGTGGTTTGATATGATTTTTCCATTTTAAAACTTCCTTGGCCAGCGTTGCGATGTCCTTTCCGAACCTGAAACTTGTAGATAAATTCAATACTGGAAAATCAACTTGTTCTAATGAGTTAATCGCATATCGCCATCCATAAATTTGCTGGTGTGTATCCCCAACAATTATTTTTGTAGCACCTTGTTTCAAAAACACATCAAGGATTGTAGGGGAAGCATCCTGTCCTTCATCAAACAGAATAAAGTCGTAATAAAGGTTCGGGTTTTGCAGTTGAAATTTTTTGAGATAGAAATCATGGGTGACACCGATTTCTCCTTTATTCATTTTAGACAAAAAAATCCGGGTATTTTGCTCAATGTCTTTGTAAAAAGTATTTACAAAGGTTTTCGCTTTAGAATCGAATACAACGCCTCTGTAATCAAGCTCCTCAACTTTTTCTTTGTTACTATTACAAAAATAACTTACAAATTTAAGCACATGATTTGCAAGCACAAATTCAGCGTGCCTTTGCGTAGATTTTAAATTTAGTATCTCAACAACTTCATCCGTTTTATAAGAGTGCTTTACTGAATAACCATTTTGTCTAACGATATGCCTGTATGCAAGGGAGTGTGCTGTTTCTACTGTCACATTTGTCAACCCTTTATCCGAGAATTTCTTTTCTGCCTCTATTCGAACAGATTTATTGAAAGCAAGATAAAGAATTCGTGAGTACGGTCTTTTTTTTGCATACTCAACTATGGTAGTTGTCTTACCCGAACCAGCTACCGCATTAATTTTTAAATCGCCTTTTGAGTTAACAATAAGTTCCTGTTCTTGGGTAAGTTTCATGTGCGTTTTATTCTATGTAAAGATAAAATAAAGCGAGAATCTACTGCCTAAAAATTATTAACGATTGTTCTCTCTATACAAAGAACTGGAAGTGGTGTTTAAAAGGAGGTTTTATTTCGCCTTCTTTATCAACCCATTCCGGCAGCGCATAGTACAAACTCCGAATGCCAGGTACTTTAATTTTTTTGATGCGACCGGATTTAAGTGTTCGGTTCAATGTTACTGTAAGGTTATTCCGGGGGCTATCGTAATCTTTGTAGTGGCTATCCAGCTTTAAAAGTAATTTGTGAAGCTCTTCTGAAGTTAGTGGCTTCTTATTGATTGTAAGTAAAAAAGCAATCTTTGTTGGATAAGACCATCCTTGCTTATAATCGGTCTCAGTAAATGCCTTTTCAGGATCAGAAGCAGGATTTGAAGTCCCATGCTTTATAATTTCCTGCATTTCATCAAGCCCGGAGCGGAGTTGAAGGATGTATTCCATTAAATCCTGTCTACTCCAGTCATCGAACTCCTGAAAAACCTCTTTTTCCTTTTCACGTTTATGTCTGTATTGCCAATCTTTTGCCATTTATGGATCAAAAGTATGCTTTTTTCGATTACAATAACTAAAATATAACAAAAATAATGTACTTAAATACCTAATTATTAACTAACAAATAACATATTTTTAGCAGATAAATAGCATTCATTCTGACCCTTAATCTACTTCCAGTTATACTTTAACCGGGGAAAAATAATTGGCCTCTATATCAATTAGTTAATCAATTTTAATATCAATATAACGCACCGTTTTAAACTTGTATGCAGTTTTGTTATACATTTGTCTCGTCGAATTAATAAAACGAATGATTGAGTCCGAAAAAATAAATCCAAAAATGTTAACCCTTGCTCGTGAAGCGAGAGGATACTCACAAGCTGATCTTGCAGAAAAGTCAGGCGTAAGCCGATCAAACATTTCACGCTTTGAGCAGGACAACCTCCAAATGTCAAGTGAGTTGCTAAACAAAATAATGGGTGTTCTTAAATTTCAGGATTCACTTTTTTATGCGGACACAGAAATACTCCCGTCCGCATTATACCGAAGACGTGATACCGTTCCCGCTAAAAGATTAATGCAAATCGATGCAAACATCAACATTTATCAGATGAACATTGCCCGTTTGTTGAGCGCAATGAAAAAAGAAGCAATGGAGATTCCATCGCTTCCCTTATTTGAAACCAGAACACCTGAAGCAGCAGCCATTAAATTGCGCAAACTATGGAAACTGAATAAAGGAGCCATAGAAAACTTAACACAGGTACTGGAGGAGCATGGCTTTATTACCATTGCGATGGACTTTGATACAGAGCGTGTGGATAGCCGTAGTATTTTAATCGAGGATAAATTCCCGGTGATCTTTTATAACAAAAAACTTCTCGGCGACCGCTTGCGTTTTACACTTGCCTACGAGTTGGGTCACATCGTAATGCACACACGCACTTCACTTATAACATTTACAGACCTGTCTAAAGAAGCAAATTCATTTGCAGCAGAATTCCTGATGCCAAAAGAGGACATCCTTAAAGATTTAAGTGCGAATGTGGATTTGGATCTGCTGGCAAGACTGAAAGGAAAATGGAAAGCATCCATGCACGCATTACTTTACCGTGCCGTAGAACTTGAAATGATAACTGAAAACCAAAAAAGATATTTGATCAATCAATTCAACGCTTTAAAAATAAGAAGACGTGAACCAAAGGAACTCGACTTGATAATTGAGCGTGGAAAATTACTCCGTGATCTGATTACCAAGTACAGAACCAATCAAAAAATGAGCATGAGCGAAATGGCGGCATTTTTTCATCTGCACGAAGCAGAATTTTTAGACCGCTATAATTAATCCTTAGTAACAAATAAATTTAAGCATATGAAAGAGAAAGAAGCAGAGCAAAAACACAAGGTAGGGCTTAGACCTTACACCAAAAGCGATTTGGCAGGGCTCTATGAAATGAAGCATCGCGCATTTTATTCACTTTTTAAACCACACGAAGCGACTGTTGGAGTGAAGTTAGGAAGATATTATTCTTCAAAACAAGTTGAAATTATTTTTCAATGCTTAGGGTTGCCTCCGTGTATGCAGGATGATGCCTATATCATCAAAGAGGAAAATAAATTAAACTCAAGTGCAAGGAAGAATATTTTATCGTAACAACATCCCATAAAACTTAATAGTATGAACGTATATACACCACCGAAAAAAGAAAACGAAACAAGTCTGTTTAAAAAAGAATTAAAGTTCATGGATTTTCACCATGTTACTTTTCGCTACCTGAACACCACGCCTTTAAAAGGCGAAGAGAAAACATCATTAGCAGTTCGCATTCATGATTACGTTTACCCGATGCAGGAGGCTCTGAGTAATTATCATTTCAAAAAGGCAAAACATAATCCGGATACTTACCTGAAAATTGAATCAGGTTTGAAGGAAGCGGTACGCAGGGCAAAAATTAGTTTAGCTATCAAAGAAAACAATAACGAATTGTTTATTGGTTACTGGAAATACCTCGTGAATGTTTACCGGGATGATGCTAAATTATTACAAGACGAAAACTTAAATGCCTGCATCAGTAGTTTTGAAGCCTATGTACAAACTATGAAGCCATAACATAAATATTTTACTTCCTCAATTAATAGAAAGCCGAGCCAGTCTCGGTTTTTTTATTTTATACACATCCTATTTAAGACAGGAAGATTGCACTTCCTTGTACGTTTCTTACCCTAACTGTACATACTTTACCCTAACCTGCGTTTCCTTTTGATTTCTTACGCTTACTTACCCTATTTGAACGTAAGCAACTTTATTCATCTTTATTTTACGTTTCCTTCCCCTAACTGACCGTTCTCGGTTTTCACGCATTTCACTTGTCGGAACTTTGTCCTCGTAAGCAAAGAAATCAAAAAAAATAAATATAAAAGAAAGCGAGGACATCATGAAAACAAATCAAAAGACACAAGTAAAAAAACAAAGAACAACAAACGGTAAAACCAAAACAACACAGTTAAATCTATTCTACCAACCACACCAGTTAAAAAATGAAAGACTGATCGAGGGGATTTGGAATGCAGCTCACGGAGCATTATGGCCTCACCAAGATTTTTCTTCAAAAGAAAAAGAAGAGTTCAAAAACCTGATCGTACTTCACTTATTCAAAAGAAAATCCACCACACAAGCCTTTATCGAATTGGTAGAGCGCATCTGCTTGGCGAAACGCTATGTTTCACGCAAAAGAGGTCGCTACATTTCAAAGCCACAGGACTGGTTAAACATTTATTATCCATTGGGCTTGGCCGGAACAGAAGGCTGGCTGGAACGGGTGAAAGAAGTACGTGCAGATGTTCCTGATTACAATAAAGGAATTAAAATTTTCGCCAACGGCATTCTCAAATATACAGAGACACCAAGCCAACAAGTCTTCCATAAATATCGCCGCCAGCTGATGAATGAAAAGCAGTTCGATCTGCTTCAAATTTTCAACAATACCATTATCAACCTTCAATACAACAACTAAGATGGAACAAACAACTAATAATAGTGGCTTTGAAATCAAAGCATATTACAGAAAGGAATTACAGGAAATGTATGGCGTTCCGTTCAGAACTTTCTATAAATGGTTAAAACCTTTTGCAGTGGAGTGGAAATTAAAACACTCAAAAATATTTAGTCCTGAACAGGTACAAAAAATAGTGGCGCAATATGGAATTCCAACACATGAATTAAAAAAACCGATGCAGAAGGATACCGATTAATACACTTAGATACACATCCTTGTACGATCACTACCGTACCCGGTTTTCGTGGAAAAGTTAGTTAAGACCTTTGTACCCGAATTCAGAAATAACCAAACAAAAACTAAAAAAAAGATTATGAAAAAAACAAAAGTAAAAACCTATCAAATACCATCCTTCCTTTTGGATGCTGTTGAACTGGAAGCTGAATTGGAGGATATAGGTCAAAGACTTGGAACCGCAAAATTAAAAATGGACAAGATAAAAAGGGAGAGCCAGATGCATAAAAAACTTCATATCGCACCTTGTTTATTTAAGCTGCTCATATATAAATGCTATCCAAAAGAATACAATTCTCCTTTAATTGAAAACGCTTTGAAAGGATTGCATGAGCGGGAGTTCAAAAACGTGGAAGAAGTGCGTGATTTTATTGCAGCGATCTTGTTCAGCATTTATTTTTCAGAGGGCGAAGACAAAGTTTTCGACTTGCAGAACCCGGACTTCTATGACGATGAAAAATGCCAAGCCCTTTTCGATCAGGAAATATACATTCCCGAAAACTGGCTCGATCAGTTCATAAACTGTCTTATCATGCAGGATGCAAACGAGGATATGATCCTGCACAACCTTACTCCTGAATGGTTATGGCCTCGCTGCTTCCGCTTAATGATGGAACTGTATAAGATGACAGACGAAGCAATTAAAAACAACAGCTAATGGAAAAATCGCAATCAGATCACAGCAGCAACATCTTCCTTACCGGAACGATCCTTATGGCCAACATTGATTACTCCGGCCTGATGGATTATGCAGTGAAAGCCCTGATCGGCGGGGTGATATGGATGGGGTTCAAAATAGCCGGAGATTATTTCAGTGAAAAAATGAAAAAAAAGTAAAATGGAAGTTTGGAAAAAAATAACAGTTGGAACACTGGCCGGGGGCGTGATCATCGGTGGAATAATTTTTATTCCCAAACTGATCAAGCTAAAAAATGCCTCACCTGAATTGGATGTTATTCCAACCGCTAAAATTCACAAGTTGGATTTTACAGGACTCACGATTCGCATCGATGTACAATTGAAAAATCCAACAACCGCCGCTTTCAAAATGAAGTACCCATACATCCGGCTTTCCTATAAAGGTTCCGTGATCGGCACTTCTCAAGCCGTGAATAAGGATATTGAAATGCCGGGTTTTGGTGAAGCAGCCATTTCGCAAATCATGATGCAGGTTCCCATCACCAGTGTGCTATCAATGGCTGGAGCTTTATTGAAAGCGGTACAGAACAATACTGAAGTGAAAATTGATATCACCACCATCACGCATATTGATCCTTATTGGGAATACAACGAGGATAAAAAAGAATGGAAGCGATTAATCAATCTTGGCAAGAGAACACTGATCCCTTACAACAAAGAACAAAGTGTAACACTAAGAAAACAAAAGTAAATGCAACGCAGAGAAGAAGTAATAGTTAAACCTGGCTTTGAGTACGACCACTATTTTCCGAAGGCGAAACTCATCACCATCAGAAAAAAGAAAGGAGCAACAGTAGCAGATACACTTCTTTTGATCCCGGCGGTGGTTCGTGAAACGCTCTTCCATACCAAGCGGTTTGCCCTCGCAGAAATGAAAGCGTCAACGCTGGAACAGACCTGCCGCAATATCTGGCAGTTTGTTACAGACCACATCGCTTACAAAAAAGATGAGGATGGAAAAGAACAGGTACGCTCGCCAGCCCGTGCATGGCACGACAGGCATAACGCCGATGAGAAAGGAGAACAGATGGGTGTTGATTGTGATTGTTACACGGTATTCATCTCCAGCATTCTTTCAAATCTTAACATCAAACATAAATTAAGAATAACCAAGTATAGCGAGAACCACTTTCAACACATCTACCCCATCGTCCCACTCGACAACGGAAAGTACATCACTATCGATTGCGTGGTAAGATCATTTGATTATGAAGAACCCTATACAGAAAAAAAAGACACAGATATGGATTTAGAATACCTAAACGGTGTCCCCGACACCAACAATTACAGAACAGGCGACTCCCAAGACTTTATGGGTCTGATGGGAGAGCAGGAAGCACTTTCCGAATTAGGGAAAATATTTAAACGCAAAGCTGCTTCAGGAGGCGGTGGTGGCGCACCGAAAAAGAAAGGACTCTTTAAAAAGAAACCTGCACCTGAAGGTGGCACACAGAAGAAAGGTGCGAAGATTAAAAACTTTCTTAAAAAAGGATTGCATATAACCAACAGGTTAAATCCGGCCACCGCAACTCTTCGTGCAGGAATCTTGGCAGCGATGAAGATCAACTTTATGAAGATCGGAGAGCAGATGCGTTACGCTTACCTCACGGAAGATCAGGCGAGACAAAAAGGTTTACTAATGGATCGCTATGCAAAAATGAAAAACATACGTGAAAAACTGGAAAAGATTTTTTACGGTGCTGGAGGGAAACCGGAGAACCTGAAAAAAGCAATCCTGACAGGAAGAGGAAACAGAAACAAAGAAGTTCCGGTGAATGGTTTGGGAGAACTCGGCAATGTAGATGGTCTGAATGAAGATATGCCGCTATCGCAATTACTCGGAAGAGAAATGTACCTCTCTGAAAGCATGGATGGCATCGATGGTTTAGGTGAACTTGGAGAGCCAGCAACCGCAGCAACAATCGCAGCAGCAACTACAGTTCTCACAACGATTGCAGCACTGATCAAAAGCGTAGGCAGTTTAGTGCCTAAGAAAAAAGCGGCTGGTGGTGAAGGTGGAGGCGGTGATTCAGGCGGTGGTGAGAGCGGTGGCGGTGAGAGCGGTGGGGACTCAGGTGGTGGAAATGAAAGCACAAATGATGCTTCAACCAATGAAAGCAAAAGCAATGATTCCGGTGCTTCAGATTCGGGTTCAGATAATTCTTCATCAAACGAATCAGAAGAAAGCACAAACGGATCAACAAACAAACCAGCGAATAAAACTTCCGGGTCTGGCGGTTCAACTTCCAATGACAGTGGCGATGGCAGTGATGAAAGTGATGGTGGCGAAAGCGGAGGTTCAGGTAGTAAAACAGCAGCTAAAACTTCAGGCACATCCACAACTACCAAACCCACCTTTTGGGAGAACAACAAAAAGTGGATCAAGCCTGTGGGCATTGGCATCGGATCACTTGGTTTGATTGCGCTGATCTACCAAATCTTTAAACCGAAACCGGAAACCAAAACTAAACCGGCTTTGAACGGACTGCCACAGAAAAAAAGAAAGTCCAGGAAGAATCTGTTAAGTGGAACTCCAAACAAAGCAAAGAAAGGAGGGAATCATTCGAAAAAAGGAAAAGCAAAAAAGAAATTGGTTACCCTGCTTTAAAAAGAGTAAGAAAAAATTAAAAAGAAAACAATGAGCAACAAAAGTAAAAACAAGTACGTGCAACAGGCAAGACAGAAAACCCTCATGGGTACAAAAGATTCTGCTGCCGTTGAAACAAAGCACGATTTCAAAAAGACGGCTGCATACACAGGAAGGGATATTCTCTTTGGTGGAATTGCGGGAAGCCTCGCTGGTGCTGTTGTCGGACGTTCTTCTTTACTCGTTGGGATTGCGATCACAGGTGCGGGACATTATTTCGGTAGCCCATCAGCAGCCGTGTTTGGCGTGGGCATGATGGCCTCCGGTGGATACCAGACTGTAAGCGCAGCCATGAACGGTACAGAGAAAGAAGGAATCGAAGGCATCAAAGAACGTTTCAGCAATTTCAAAGACAACCTGAAACGACAGTTATTCCTTGACAAGATCATGAAGAAGAAAAAAGCCAAGGAAAAAACCGAAGAGGAAGAAGAAGGAACGAACGGAATGGGCAATGTTCAATACTTCAAACATCCCGGAGGTGAAGATGTAAGCGGTCTTGATTTTACAGAAGCAAACCGCATCGAACAACAGATCGAGGAAAGCGGGAAAAAGTTCGCACAGATGAACGGAATGGACGGTGACTTCTCAGGAACCGAAGATGATGTGAACGGAACCGAGGACGATGTAAACGGACTGGAAGGCGAGATCGAAGACAGGATCATGTAAAAAAATCAAAGAATAAATAGTTCAATTTTTCGGGAGCATCCGTGGTGGAATGCCTCCCTTAGAAAAGAACTGCCCAAAAACAAAAAAAGTCAAACTAAAAAAAGAAAAACCATGTTAGAATTAGAAGGTCTTAATGACTACAACAACTCAGGCGCACTTTTAGGATTGGATGCGATTGAAAACGAAGAATTGCTGGGCGCATTAAAGCGCATGAATCCGATCCAGCGCATGAAAGTGATGAACAAGCTGGCCGGAGGTGTTCCTGCAAGCAGGGGATCACGGGCTGAAATGGAAAAACACTTCCATGAATTACCGCAGCACATCAAAGACGGTTTATTGAAAGGAGATCTGCGCCTTGCAGACACGATCATCTACAGCCGTAAGCTGGTGAACTCAAAAACCGTGAAGCTGTTTGAAACACAGGATGTGAAAGAAGTTGGTATCCGCAATATCAGTAATGCGAAATTACCGAAGAACCAAGCCTTGCTGGTGAGTGGAATTTTCCTGCTGGCTGCGGTAGCTGAAAACAATACGTCGGATAAGATCATCGCTGCAAAGTATGGTAAGATTGAAGATTTCGGTGCGATTTCAAATGGTGAATTCACTTTGAAGGCCAACAAAAAAATCATCATGACCGATGTAGACAACGCAGTTTTCAAAACCAGTAATAATACCCAAATACCAATTGGTTACTACAAGCTGGCCAACCCACGTGTCATTCATGATGACATCCTTCTTGAGGCGACAGTTGAGTTGGGCTCGCTGGATGGAATTGATACGGCTAAGACCTACTTGTATGTAGGCTTGCACGGTACGATTACTACTCCATAGTAGCCGGGTTTATCTCCATGCCCGAAGCAATACCGCCAAGGGCATGGAGCAACAACCCTTCACCATTAAAAAACAAAAGAGATGATAAAATTTTTTTCAAAAGACTTCGATGTGCAGGTTACTGCGGCAGGTCAAACGGTAAAGAAAACATTTGAGTTGGATAAAAGTGTAAAGACGATCACGCATTACACCATTCTCTCGAATCGCGAGGACTTGACATACTACCGTGGTTCGTTCCGGCTGGAGATCAACAAGGACGAGATCGTACCGGAAGGGTACAGCACAAAAAAAATCATGTGCTGGCCAACGGTGAGTGCCAATGACCGATTAAAAAGCATCGGTAAAAAAGCGACAGGCAATGGCCTGATCACTTTCGAGTACACCGACACCAACGATGGCCTTACCGCTTTTGTGCCTTACACGGTTTCATTAAGCGTGGAAGGAGAAAGGGATACAGACTCATGAAGCGTGCAAGGTTAATCATCAAAGAAGTGCAGATCACAAAACAGGGGGAGATCAAAAACTTTCAGATCAAACTTCCTAAAAACGTGAAACGAATCATCGCCATAGAAACAGATGTGAGGATTGATGAACGAACAAAAGGTTTTGAAAGCGGAGGCATCAGACCAGTACCAACAATAGAAACAAAACTTTAAACAATGGACGGCAAAATAACAGCACCCTTTCTCTCCTGGACTGAGCAACAGAATCCTGTGATGGGAAAACTGAAACTCAAAAGCATGGAACGCACTTACATTTTCTTCGAAGAGTGGTTGCATTTCATATTGTTCAATGGGGGTATCCCGGACATGAGCATGGGTTTGTTGGCACGCAGTCCCATATCGCTAAACAGGAACAGGAAAGCAAAGACAGTGGAAGTTCCGGTTGAAACAACCATTGTAAAAGGAATCTATGAGGATTCTATTGGTAAGTACCTGAGAAGGGATCTCGCTTACACCGTGAAAGTATTTGTGTGGGTGGAAACAGAAGAAGAAGCGGACGGAGTTGAATTTGGTTTTCAGGAAGCGGAAATAAAAAATGAAACGGTAAACGAAAAGTAAAAATGGTAAAGGAATTAATATCTGAATACATCCGCAGCCGGATGGAAAAACTGAACTACGGAATCGAATACTACATCGAGTTCCGGCACTTGGTTCTCCAACCCGGAGAACACAGGGACATCGAGGCATACAATGATCTGTATGTTTTGGTTGAACCTGTCGAGAATGTGAATATCAAATCCGACTTCGGATTGTTTGATCTCAGTTTTGACCGCATCGATGAGTTGCAATACGTGCATCAGGGATTTATTTCCATTCATAATTACTCCAAAGCGATGATCCACATTCAGTTTGTACAAGTGACACCGATTTTAAAAGCAAAAAAGTAACATGGCAACAACAGATTATAAAACATACGATCAGGGCGAAGTGGAAAGCATCCGTTTGATGCTGGAAGCAGAGGCCAAAGAAGGTACGCCACTCTGCTTTGATGTTAAAGTGAACGGTAACACCCGTATTCACAAAACAAACAAAGTGGAACGCTTTAACGAACTCTACAATTTCATTAACGACACCACCAAGCAACTTGTGATCAACGTGTATCCTGATCCCAATAATAACAACCGCAAGGAATGGTACAAATACACTTTCGGAAAAACAGAATCCGAAACACTGAATGGCGGTGATATGGAACAGAAACTTAACGAGCGCATGAAAGCCTTTGAAGAAAAACAGGCCGCTAAACGCACCGAAGAGAAATTACAGGAAGCACAGGAGCAGCTTCAACAAGCGGAAGATTACATCCGCATCCTTGAGGACAAACTGGAAGCAGCGAAAATAAAACCCAATCATTTTGGTGAATGGGATTTAGGAAAACTCGGCTCCAGTATCCTTGAAGGTGTGGCCGTCAATCATCCTAAGATACTTGAAAAAGTGCCTGTGCTGAATGGGATCGCCAAAGTGATACAGGAAGATGTTAAAAGTAAACCGCAACAACTGAACGGCTCATTTGAAGGTGATGTGAGCTTCAAACCCAAAACAAAAACCCAGGACAGATCTCCTGAAGCGGAAGCGCACGAAAATACAATCCGTCAATTGGTTGAATTTGTTGATGCACATTTCGATTCACAACAAAGAATCATCCTCGGTTTGGTGATCGCAGAACTCGGCGAAAATCCATCGCAGCTAATAACAGTAGCGGAACTCCTGAACATCGATGTAAAAGCGGAACTCTCAGAAGAGGAAGAACAAGAGGACTAACATTAAATAAATACAAGCATGAAAAAATTTGAATTTGATATTACAATCACAGCCCCGACGCAAAGTGATGCGATGGAAAAGATGAAGGCGATAAACGCTATCGGCAAGCACCTGACTTTATCCGAGTTGCAAACATTAGCTGAAACAGTAAAGAGTCCAACCCTGCTTGCAATAGCGAAACAAAAATTAGGACTGTAATAAAAGTAAAACCATAAATAAATTGGATCAGATCACTACATATCAACCAGAGCAATTACCAGCAACACATGAAGTGATGCCAGTTCCTGCCGGGAATAATGTTGTTGCCACCACCACACAACAAACACCGACAGACACATGGACAGTTAAAGAAAAGCTCGTGTACGGCCTTTTAGGATTGGTTAGTGTTGGTGGTACAATTTGGCTGGGCAAAAAAATATACCTGAATATCCGCTCAAACAAAGAAGAGAATAAAAGTTTCGAGGACGGTTCATCGGCCACCGTTGCCAAACAAATCAAAATGGCATTTGAGAATGATGGCTGGTGGGGAACAAATACAACCGCTCTAAGACAAACTTTGGTTTCTGTTCAATCACAGGAGGATTGGGACAAGGTTCTTAAATCTTATGAGAGGCTTTACAGCACACCAACTGAAAAAGCCAACCTGCTTAAAGATTTATCGGATGAGTTACAATCTACCGAATACAACGAGATGCTTCAGATCATTAACGTGAAGCCAAAAAAAAGAGGACAGGCTCCGACAGGGAATCAATACCAAGCATGGGCTAAACGCTTTAAATCTGCCTTTGATAAGGAGTACGGCGTTTTTCCGGGAACAGATGATGAAGCCATGACAGCGATCTTAAATGAATTGCCAACGCAAGCTGCATTCATCAAGACGGGCGTGGAATACAAAAAACTCTACGGAACGAACATTCTTGAGGATATGAATGCGGAGTCGGAATTCGGACAATACGATGAGTGGATGGCCATCCTCGTGAAAAAAAGAAAACAGTAAACAAAAAGTCAAATGGAAGCAAACGCAACAATAAATAACAATCAGGTAGATACTACTAAAAAAAGTAAGACCAAAAAAGTGGTGCTGTTCGGGCTTGGAACTTTGGCTTTAGGAACACTTGCTTTTTTCGGATTCAAACATTTTACAAAAACTAAAAACAACAACAATGATGAAATTGATCAAACAACTGATGATGTGGATAATAAAACAAGTATTCAGACTCCTGTTAATCCTAAGCCTCATACCAGCCTACCTTCTCCTGGCATTGGCGATACTTTTCCTTTGCGTCTCCGGGCTAAAGGAGATAAGGTTCGACTTCTTCAACAGGCTCTTATCAGAACCTATGGTGCTGGGATTCTTAAAAATCATGGGGCAGATGGCGACCTCGGAACCGAAACCCAATCCGCATTACGCAGCAAGGGATATGGAGTTCCGCTTTCGGAAGCCGACTACAACAAGATCATCGGGAAAAAAGAAGAAACACAAACACCGCCACCGCCACTCGTAACATTCGATCCGGTTGCGATTGCAAAAGCACTCTATACCACCATCGTTGCAAAAGACTTCAGTACCACGCTTACGCTTTTGAAAGCTATAAAAAGCACAACGGATTACTCTCTTGTAAGTGAACAGCTAAAAAATAATTACCGCATCGACACAGTACGAAAAACATTGGTAAACGCAGCTTTAACGGCGTTCACGGAGAGTTCTCAAAAAGCGAAAATACAGGAAGCCTTTAAAAACATGGGATTGAAATACGATGGGACTAAATGGTCTCTGAGCGGATGGTACTAACAAAGAAAAAAACAAAAAATGAAAGTTGTAAGAAATATAAAATACATCGTGATCCATTGCACCGCAACTCCGGGCAACACCACGATTGAATCCATCAAACGCTATTGGAAAGAACAGCGTGGATGGGGAGATACTCCGGGTTACCATTACATCATCGAGCGCAACGGAAATATTGTTCAACTGCTGGACGAGAAAAAAAACAGTTATGGTGTGTATGCACATAATTCAGAGTGCATTTCCATCGCCTATATCGGAGGGATCGGTAAGGACGGCAAACCAATGGACAATCGTTCCGATGCACAAAAGCACGCCATGTTCGATAAGATCGTCGAGTTGACTGAAAAGTACAAAGGCGTGGAAGTAAAAGGCCACAGGGATTTTCCCGGTGTAAAGAAAGCCTGTCCTTCTTTCGATGTGAAGAAGTGGCTCTCGGAATACGAGCCGGATTTAGGAAACGCACTATAAGACTGGAGGGCAAAATGGTGTTACAAAAAATGAAAGCAATATTAAGGCACAAAGGATATCGCTTATTCAGTCGTCCCTTTGAACTTAATATTGTTGGCCTGAGAAGCAAAAGTACAATCCCGAATCGCTTTGATGATGAGATTCATGTCTTTTACAAAGTATCTACTTTGAACTGGCATTACCACGTTTTCAGAGCCACCACCGATCCGGGAACGTTTTGGTTACGCCAGCCTATGCAGCCGCAGGGCACAGCGATTCTTCAGCAAGGTCAGTTTCTTAACGCTTATGGAATGGGTTTGCATCAGGGCAAGTACCTCGCCCTTGTACAGACAAAACCTGTGACGATCATAAGAGACTATGACCGGGATGCAATACTGGACTTTAATAACGGAAACAAGACAACAGGTTATTATGGCATTAATGTACACCGCGCCAATAGAACCGGAACCACCAAAACCATAGATAAAAACTCGGCAGGTTGTCAGGTTTTTGAGAACGCAGATGACTTTGCTCATTTCTTAGAGCTTTGCTCAAAACACAGAAGTTTATATGGCAATGTCTTTACGTATTCCTTGATCGATTTCAGGGCAGTGAGAAGGCAAAACGCCCGATACGTTGCAGCAGGAATTGGAATAGCAGGTCTCTTGGGATTGGGCATACTGGCGACTGTAAACAAAGAAAAAGTAAAATCAATCATGGAAGAAGTCGGCGATTTCTTTTCGGATATCATTCAAACTAAAAATGAAAATGAACCTCAAACAAATAATTCATCAACTCCTTCAGGACAAGGACGGGAACTTCTCCCTGCGTGAAGCTATCGCAATGGTTTATGTTCTTATGAGCATCATCGCATGGGTATCGCAGCAATTCTTTGGACAACATATCCCGGAATTCATGTTCTATTCATTCATGAGCATGATCGGGGCAGCTGCTTTCGGTTATTCACTCGAAAGAAAGAGCGACAAAGAATAAAAGTCCAGGAGAAACAAAAATAAGTTATTAATCAAATTAAAAACAGAGTATGAAAACAGTTTATATCATCATCGCCTTTTGTGCGGGACTATTCTTAGGGCACCTTTTATTTCAAACTGAAAGAGAAATCGAACCATCGGCTTTTGATCAACTGGAGAAACAAAAGGAAAAACTGGCCTCCATAGATACCGGATACAAATCAGGTTCTTTGAATTTCCATAAGCAGAATGACAGTTTGCTTAAAGAACTGAAGGGATACAAATTCCTTTTAGCGGAAAGCAGAACTCAGCTTAAAAGTGAAAGGAATCAGGTCGCTGTTCTCTTAACAAGAATTAAAACAAATTCGGATTTGCCTTGCGATTCAGTTTTAATTGATAGCCTTTCACAAAGCATTGTGAGCGTAAATCTGATCACTGATTCTTTGATACATCAATACGAGGTCAAGGATTCAACATGGCAGAATTTGGTTGCGATCCGGGACACTCAAATTGTCTTGTGCAACCGCTCTTACATGGAAATGAAGAATCTCGCACAGGAACAATTGATACGGGAGCAGCAATTAACCGAAAACCTGAACACGGCTTTAAAACAGCAGAAACGAAAGCGACTCCAAAACAGAATACTCGCTGCCGGGATGCTCTTTGTTTCAGGAATTACAACAACCCTTTATATAAAATCAAAATAATGATCCACGAAAAAACCATCGTATCCACCGTTTCACTCGCTGCTTCATTGGCAACATACTTCTATGCAAGAACGATTCAGAAGGATGTTGTGCCTTATGTAATGATCGGCGGGTTTATCGGGGCAATTCTTGGCGAGGCCATCGCTGGTATCGTCCTGAAGGATGATAAGGATAAAGACAAAAAAGATAATGATAAAGAAAACCAAGATTGAAAAGTCAGGAGACTGAAAAAACAGAATTAAGAATTGACCATCACCAATTTTAATCAGCAAATATTTTTCAGTCTCCGGTCTTACAATCTCTTTAAATAAACAAATATGGCAACAGAAATCGTAAACAATGGCGCAAGCCTTAAAATCGTAATAGACGCAGTTCCTCGTTTCATTCTGAAATCACAAATCAAAGATGTAAATGTACTGCGTGATGCAATTATAAAAATTGATATCGGACAGGGAACATTAAATAACGTTTATGTGGATCAGGTCGAAGTAACAAACCCAGCAAGCGCATCCGTGGATGAATTACGTGATAAGATCATGGCAATGCTTAACGGTAATAATGAAGGATTTGCCACAGAACTAAAACAGGACAGCGAGATAGCGACCATTCAGGATTTGAAAGTCCAGGTATCGGATCTGCAAAGCAAAGTGAGTTCCTTGGATAACAAATTGTTCTTCGAACCAATCTTGGTTGATGAGAACAATCCGAATACCGTGTACAAGGGATATGCAATTCCCGGTTCAAAAACCGATGCAGCGGTATGGGCGATTGAAAAGGTAACTTCTAAAAACGGTATCCTTTCACACAAATGGGCAGGCGGTAACAAATCCTTTGACAAGGTTTGGGACAACCGTCCCGCTTTAATTTACAGCTAAACCATCAAACCAGTCCCGGAGCGATAACGGGGCTGGTTTCAATTTTATAATAGAAAATATTTTTATGAGAACACCGATCACTTATTACGGGGGGAAGCAGTCACTTCTAAAATACCTGCTTCCGCTTATACCACCACATAAAATATACTGCGAACCTTTCTTTGGTGGAGGGGCATTGTTTTTTGCCAAACCAAAATCCGATGTGGAAGTGATCAACGACCTGAATGGTGAAGTGGTTAACTTTTTTAAAGTAGTAAAAACAAAATTCAGCGAACTGCAAAAAGAAATACAGGGTTCCCCACACAGTAGGGAACTCTTTAAACGTGCGAAAGCGATATATGATTTTCCCGACATGTTTTCGGACGTTCAAAGAGCATGGGCGTTTTGGGTTTTAACCAATCAGGGCTTTGCCGGGATCATTGGTTCGTGGGGATTTGGAAAAACTAATTCAAAAGAGAAAGCAGTTGCGTTTAAGCGTGACTCTTTCACTAAGGAATATGCCGACCGAATGAAAACGGTGCAGGTGGAACAC
The DNA here is from genome assembly GCA_016194985.1 of Bacteroidota bacterium. GTDB lineage: Bacteria > Bacteroidota > Bacteroidia > B-17B0 > Aurantibacillaceae > UBA4416. The sequence continues at coordinate 43,736 of JACQAK010000013.1, read as the reverse complement.
AACGATGCTTTAAAAGTGATTGATCGCTGCGATGATAAAACAGCATTCATTTATTGCGATCCGCCTTACATCAATTCGGATCAGGGACACTACGAGGGTTATTCGGAAGCTGAATACGAAGCTCTGCTAAACAGGCTGGCAAAGCTGAAAGGTAAATTTCTGTTAAGCTCATATCCGAATCCAATCCTTAACAAGTTTATCAAAAAATATAAATGGAGGGTTAAGAAGATCAGCAAGTCGGTTGCTGTTACCAAATTGACCGATAAGCAAAAGGTGGAGATGATGGTAATGAACTATGAGCCAACAACTCTGAATTTAAACGGAACCGAAACAACAAATAACATAAAAAAGAATGATCCATATTCGGGAATTTCAAAAGAAGTCAACTTCATAAATCGTTTTTTGAAATTTGACGGACAAATTATTTATAAAAAGACCTTTGAAATTTTTATTGATGAACTTCAAAATGCCATCAAGGAAAAAAAGATTACCAAGAAATCTCCAGTGGCTAAAGAAATACTCGCGATTCAGGAGGCTGCTATTAAAGCCTATAATTCCATGAAGAATGCAATGATTTTTAAACTGAGACCTGCAACAATAAAAAAATTGAATGGTATCATTGAAAAGTACGAGAATGCGTACGAGGATATTGATCCCAACTATGCAAAATCAAAAAAGAAATCCATCGGTTTAGATGGCATAAATAACCCTTCACCACAGGTCAACATTATGCCCAGCACCGACTTTGCTAACCTTCATTTCAATACCATAGGATTCAAAGATCGTTGGTTAGCCTTTATAGGCGATCCTGCGCCGGGATTCACAGCAATGGTATTTGGTATGCCTAAGATGGGTAAAAGTTATTTGTGCGTAGATTTTGCAGGATATTTAGCAAGAAATCATGGCAAGGTATTATACGTAGCCAAAGAAGAGAAGCTGGATAAAACATTGCAGGATAAACTGAAAGAAAAGGATGTCGCCCATGAAAACTTAACGGTAGCCGATGGCATACCAGCCGACCTGAGTCCTTACAATTTTATTTTTCTCGATTCAGTAAATAAGCTCGGACTTACTCCGAAAGATTTGGAGAAACTGAAATCTGAAAACAAAGGCAAATCATTTGTCTATGTATTTCAGGCTACCAAGGCCGGGAAGTTTAAAGGCAACAATGAATTCCAGCATGACGTGGACGTGGTAATCGAAGTGCCGGAGATCGGAAAAGCCGTTCAGTATGGCCGTTTCAATCAGGGCGGGGAAATGGGCATCTTTCCTGATTCTCAGGAAGTAGGTTCGCCTGTTAATGAGGAGATGCAATCATTAGCAGGAATTAAAAAAAAAGACGTGAAAGAGAAATTGCAAAAAAGTAAAAACAAAAAATTGCTTGTAAAGTCAAGAGGAAAAACCATTGCAAAGAAAACACAACTCGGTATTCCATTAGAAGAACTTGCAATTGAAATGCTGCCTGAAGGTGCTGATCCTGTTAAAATTGTTCCTATCATTTATAATCAAACATCAAGGGTTGAGGAGACGGCAACCATACTTGCCCAACAAGCGATGATTGATGAGAAGGTAAAAGCCAAGATTAAGTCGCTACACTTCTATTACAATGATTCGGATAATATTAGCCACGGAGTTTCATATTTCAATGTGGAACTGGAAGGAACGGAAACTGAACTTAAAAAAATTGCAGGGGAGGATAAACTATTCTACTGCGAGTGGTAATTAAAGTTTGTTCTTTGAAATATTGGATGCACAGAACGACAAAAGCCCTGCGCTTGCGCAAGGCTCCTGCCTGAAGGGGAGAGTTGTTACTTCTTTTTAGCTGTTTTCTTAGCGGGGCTTTTTTTAGAGGCAGGTTGAGCGGGTGTTTTACTCTTATCTACAAAGTAACTTTGTGCGAATTGAGAAGCTGACTGGCCGTTCTCAAAAGCGATCAACATTTTATCAAGCACTTCTTCACGCTGTTTGAAAACGTCCTTCCTTCCGGCAATAGCATCAGCAATTTCTTCTGCCCATTTGTAGAACTTACCGTAGGATTGGCTTTTCACCTTTTTGGTTCCGACGTGCTTCGGAGTCGCTTTTTCCTTACCGGATTCCTTTGCAGCCTGAATTGCGGCTTCTACTTCCTTGGCTGCCGCATCAGGGTTTTGCTTTACGGCTTGCATGATTTGGATTACGGCGTGTGCGCTGATCTTTCCTTCCTTAATGTAGTTCTGAATTTTCATCGGTACTTTAGTAAGCATGATCAGGTTTTCAATATAGCCCCTTGCTTTTCCGGTCTTGCGCACAATGTCCGTTACTTTCCATTCAAAGTTCATCAACCTGCGGATCACTTCGGATTGCTCCAGCATGGTAAAAGGTTTACCATCGTTATTGATAAGGAATTCCAAAGTACGCTCTTCCTCACTCATTGGGCGATCCTCAATAATTACCGGAACACGCTCAACGGTTTTGCCTTTTTCTAAGGCCAGCTTCACCGCCCGCATTCTTCGGAATCCTTCTCTTAGGATAACCTTGCCGTCTTTCAGGTAACCCTTTAGTGGGTTGCGGATGCCGTTTTCTACAATGGAAAGCATCAGTTCTTCGACATTACCGTAATCTTCACGGGGGTTTTTCTTTTCATCAACAATGATTTGACTTGGTGGCACTAATGAATAGTTACCTGTTTGGAATGCAGTCGCTGCTGGCTTACTTCCTGATTTTGCTGTTTGCGTTTTCATTTTACTTTTTTTTTAATTGGTTTAACGTGCATGGGTGGTATCATACGTTGTGCCACGAATCCATTGTCAGCGAAGTATTTGGAGGGAAATGGCTTATTTTGGCTACATTCCTGGACATTCGGATTTAATGTCCGGATTCGTCAGTGATTTGTTGTCCGAAGTATTTGCTTTTGCGGCCTGAGTCCCGCTAATTGCCTTGGGCATAAGCAATCAATTCCGCTACTAAATCATTGCCCCAATAATCAATTGCTCCTTTAATATGGCATTGTGCGGCACATTCTTTTAAAAACTGATCCGCTTTTTGTACATCATTCGTATAAAGTTTGCCTGCTTTCCCAAGGAGTCCACCTTTATCGATAACCTTTTCCAGTAAACTGAGAGTTTTTAATGTGTTCATTTTCTTTGCTTTAGTGTCATTATTTTATATAACTAAAGATAATACTTAAAAACAAAATTCTCTTAATAAAGAGGTAGTAAATAAAGAGTAATAAAATAAGTAGGTTTTCCATTCATTTACTCTTTAAAAGGAGTTATAATGGCAAAGAAAATAGTCAAAAAATCGGTTTCAAAGATTGAAAAGGATGATACTGCAAACTTGAAAGAGATTGGTGAAAGATTAAAATACTATCGGAAAAAAGCCGGATACACCAGTTCAGAGTACTTCGCTTATGAGAATGGAATTAGCCGTCCACAATATGGAAAGTATGAGGCCGGTGCTAATATCCAGTTGAATACCTTAATGAAAATCCTGAAGGCGATGGGAGTTACTTTGGAAGAGTTTTTTAAGGGGTTTAATTAAAAATAGTCTGAACAATTATTATGGGTAAGGGCGAATATTCAGTGTAACACTCTGATGAAAATTTTGAACGCAATGAATATATCTCTTGAGAGATTCTTTAAAGGGTTCGATTAATTTTCTATTATCTCTCCGCCATTTTCTGAAATTCATATTCCCATTTTACCAAGCCAACAACTCCAAGTTGACTAAATTCACCAAACTTCAAGATTTTTTCATCGGCATGAGTTACAAAATATTTTTGTCCTTCAGTAAAGCAAAGAAAATCTCCATACCAGTGAGCATTAGAGGATATTTCAATTCCTTCTTTGTAAATACCGGCTATGTACCAATTTATGATTAGTTTTTCGGAGTTAATTGAAATAATAATTTTAGTTCTGTAGTTCTCTATAGTTTGTTCAAAATACCAATGGCCAAATATAGATTTTCCAACCTTAGTATAATACTTTTCCATAAATCATGCTCGATTTTTAAATCTTTTTCAAACACAAATCATTTGGAACCAGTATAAACTGCTTTACAAAGCTAATTAAGGTTGAGATATTTTTTCTAAGTTCATCAACTTGGTTTTGATTTCCTTTTTTTTCCTTAAACTTTATTTCTTCCAAATAATAATTAGTACCATTGGCTGTAACTTTATATTTCATCCCCTTAGATTTGCCAATAAAGTTAAGAATTTCCCCTGTCTTCTCATCAAATTTTCCTTCGAACTCCATATCGAAAACTGCTATTTTAAAAGTATTTTTCTTACTGGAAGTTTTAAGAGCGGATTTACCTTTTCTCATTACAACAAAACCGCAAGTATTCTTTTTGCCTGTTAATAAACCCTCAAACAAACTATCCGCAGAAATTATGTCCTTACTTTTAATTATTTCATTTTTACATAATTCTAAATTTGCCTTAATCGTAATCGCTTTAAGAGTATCATACGGATCATATCCAAAAACATTTTGTGCTGTTCCTGATAAACTCACAAGTGCCAGCATTATGAAGATTAATTTTTTCATTTTGTCTTTGTTACATCTACGTTCTTCACTTCCCTTGTACTATGCGATTTTATGTACTTAATTTGGTCAGGGGTTTTGCTTGTTTGTTTCAATTCCTTTGAATTAAACGGTTCGCCAGACGGTTTCTGAAAATCTGTACCTGACATTTCACCTAAGCCAGTAGCTCTCCTAACCACATTTTCGTTTTGTATTTGCACTAAGCCAGGGTCATCTGTATTTGGATACGTAAAGTTCTCATTTGGATCATTAGTAAAAGGATCAGTTTTAATAAAGGCAGTCAATATTCCTCCCACAATCATTGCCGATTTATCCCTCGTTACAAATGGTGCTCTCAAAGCTCCCTCGGATTCCGTTGAGATGGCAACATCTGTTACAGGAGCGTTGGCGTCCTGTGAATAAGTTACGCCTCCGGCAGATCTTATAGCACCCGAAGTAGCATCTTTTCCACCGACAGTTGCGGTTTCACCTTCTCCAACTACCTGGACGTTATATACTTTCTGAGAATTGGCAGCCAAATACAAACCATGAAAGGCTGCTCTTTGATCGGGATCATTTAGTGACCCCATAGCCTTCGCATAATCTTCTCTACTAATACTGCCAATATTTGTTGCTTCGCCAGTCACCGTTAGCATTTTAGTAACAACGTCATTTCCGGTAAATAATTTTGTTACAGCACTATTATATTCCTGTTTTGACTTTTCATTTGCGGGTTGGATAACATTACCATCCGCATCAATGTAGTAAATTGGGTTATTAGCTGCAAAACAATATGGAGAGTTTTGCGGCGATAATTTATATTTTGGATCAACACTCCACCATCTTCCTAACCTCGAATCGTTTTGCCTTGCACCAAAATCATAGCTGTTTCCATTACCAGAAATCTCGTCGTCTTTCTCTTTGCCATTCATGCCGTATTTAGCTTTAACAGAGAGGAGTCTACGGCCAGACATTTCAGTCCCGAATGGATGGTAATCTGTACTACTTTGTATGTCGGCTAAAAAGTAGTCAATTTGCCCGTCTCCGTTATTGTCAACCGGTATTTTTCGGTCGGTAATTTGAGTCAGTACATTCCCTAAGTGGTTTGTTCCATGGTATGTTTTTCGGCCCAGCCAGTTGCTGCTGGTATCATTATACAAGGTATTACTCATACCATATAATTCAACAACTGTATTATCTGTACCTACCATGCTGCTACCATATAAATCGCGTTCAGTTAATTTATAGCTCATTTGTGTACCTATAAAACGCTGAGTATAAGAAGCCATAATATTACCCTGAGCATCCCTGTTATAATAAGTACTCGATTTCCAAACATTGGCACTTGTGTATACATGTTTGGCTATACGATTACCCATGGCATCGTAATCAAATTTTAAATTTGATTTCAAACTACCCGGTTTACGTTTTATTTCTTTGATCTTACCATATACAGTCCATTTAATGGTATCTATTTGTTCCACCGAATCTCTTCTTAAATTCCCGATTTCGTCATACAGATAGTTATTGTATTTATTAGCCAGTTTCTTATCAGTTCCATTATTGAAATTTCCCTGATCATCTATATCGTCTGTATAGGTTGTTTTGTTGACTGTTTCCCTTACGTTGTATAAGCGGTTCTGTATTTTCATGCCACCTAGAGTTGCATAGTTATAAGTGAGGTTATCAATGGTGGTAGCCGCAGAATCTTTTCGTAATTGCGTCATAATATTTCCATTGGCATCATACGTGAATTTATTTAAGTATCTATCCGGAACCGTTGGTGCTGTTAAATCCCATTGATTTGTGGCTGTACTTAAATTATCATATGTTCTTGCTTCTGTTAATCTGTTTAATTGATCATATTTATAAGCATTACCTAAAGGTTTGGTAACAGGCACATAACTTGTTGGTGTGTAAACTTTTGGTTCTGTAATGGTTGTAACCATATGGCTGATATTTCCATTATACAAGTCGTTACGATCGCTTATCATTTTACTACTTGCGGTAACTGCTTCAAAACGATTAGTTAATGGACTCCATTTAATGTTATCGATAGGCTCATAATCTCCGTTAAAATAACCTAATGTATAGCCAAAGGCATCACGTGCATAATACTTATAAGGATTGCTGGCGGTTGCCTCTCCATCTTTACCAGGATCTTTAGTAGCATCTAACACGTTACTATTAACGCCTTTGATCCAACCTTGTAAAGTATAAACATAGTCTATCCCCTGTACTTTATTGGCGCCCAATTCAACACGTGCCAATGGCCCATGTTTGTAATAGGTATAAGTTGCATCATTATCCCAGATGACACTATCTCTGCTAGTTTGTACATTGATAATTCTGTTATCAGCATCATAACTGTATTTATGATAAAAACGATCTAACTGGCGAGGAGCATATTCTACTAAGTTTACTTTGCCGCTAATCAAATCGTAATAGTAATTGATACGTTTAAATCTTTGCAAGGTGTTTACCGATAAGTTTAAAGAAGGGTTGTCCTGTAAAATTGTTTTTACATTTCCATGAATATCATAGCTATAATGTGTTGCATGTTTGTAGGTTAATGCATTATTGTCAAATACATCCTCATAAGTGATGGTGGCCACACGTTTTCTTAAGTTGTCCTGTGTAAATCCGGTAGGGAATTGAGCAGCCAAACCTGTTACAGTATTATCATAATAAGTATGGGTCACTTCTTTTCGTGGATTACCATTAATAAATGTATTCAGTTTAATATCATCAATAGCATTGAGGTTGTAGAATGCATTGATATATGTTCCAAAAATAGATGTAAATTGTTTGTTTGGATCACTTAATTCACCCACTTCAATAATACGGCCAAGCGCATCATAAACTGTATAGCTATAACGTTTTACTTTAGCATTATACTGCTTGGTGTTTTGGCTCATGATCATTCGTCCTAAGCGGTCGTACCAGAAACGGGTGCTGTATTTTTCAGATTCATCGTGAAGTACCCGCGCATAATCAGCTAATACACGTCCATCATTAAAGTAGCCACCCACAAAACCATAATAGCGTTTTGGAAAATTAATAGTGGTGATTTTTAGGGCTGCCGAATCGGCATTGGTTGTTAGCCATTGATCCTTAACGGGTTTCCCAATCCATGCCACAGGGGCTGTAATAGAAGGATTGTTAATGAAAGTTGTATAGTCATATTTATATATAAAACCATTATCACCCGCGATATAACCTTCTGTGTAATCATGGAAATACACATCATTAAAACTATAAGTGTTTGGAAGGTTTGGAGATTTGTTTGACCAGCTTGTTCCATCAAAATATCCTACTTTTGATTTTGTTCCTACTGCTATAAAATCGTTTGAGCTTCCGCCAAACATATGCACTGCATTAAAATCAAAGTTTCCTGTGGTAATTAATGGTAAAGCCGCTGTACTATAAATATTTGTTGAAGCATTGAAATTAATTTTAAACGCTGTTTTAGATGCCCCAACAATAACCCCATTGTTTGGTTGATTTGGATTAAAAGCAATTCCATTTAATTGAACCGAAGTTCCTGTTAGTAAGTTGATGTTATTTCCAACTAACCCAAAGTTTACAGGCAGACATTTACCGGCATTCCCAATAATAATGGCAATCCCCGATTTATTTGTCCATACCCGGTTTAACGAAGGAATTGCACCGGCAAGAGAATTTGGTAAAGAAACGCCCCATGTATTTCCTCCATCAGTCGTATATCTCACGGTATAATTTTCGCCAACAACAAAGCCACTTTGAGCAGTTGTGAAATGTACATCGTTTAATTTAGGAGTAAATGCCATGTTTATTTTAGAGCTTACTGTATTAGCAAGATTTAGCTGTAAGTATGCGTTATCACCAACCGAAATAAAAGAATTGCTTGTACCTACAAAGGCTACTCCCTTTAATGTTTTGTTAGTTATAGGAGTTAATGTTACAATAGGGTTTGCAATAAGATTGGTAACATTGGAAGAATATAACACAGTTCCGTTTTGACCAACAATAGAAATAGCATTTGTGCTGCTAATGCCTATATCGTATAGATCATTTGTAACAGGAGGTGTGTTGACAACAGAAGTATTTAATGTAAGATCATACAGATAAATTCCACCTTTATTACCAGCAATCACATTTTTGACTGATGATATAAATTTAATGGAATTTAACACATTGGCATTTCCTGATTTATAGTGTTGCCATTGTGTACTAGCAGCATTTACAGATCTTACAATCGTTCCATCTGTACCAATGGCATATACTTTTCCGCCGGCAGTTCCATCAGCCTGTATATCGTTTAATGGTAACATACCTGAATTGATAGAAATATTATTTTGGCTAACGTAAGCTGTATAGGTGCCATTTAAATTGGCAAAGTCAAACTCTCCATTATCGCCTACACAGGCAATGTTTCCATTTTGGAATTGAATAGCATTGATAGGATTGGTATTATTGGTTATGGCGGTATTTATTAATGTAAATATTGCATTAGATGCTGCATTTAATGTAGCATGATATATTTTATTAGTAGTAGCATCATAAGCGAAGGCATCTGTTGAATTATCACCGGTAATATCTTTGATATTAGCGGTTGTTGATGCAGGCGAATACACCGTTGGTTGAACCACATAGGTTACGGATCCCTGAGGTTTTCTAAAAGAGTGCATAACACCATTCTGTGAACTAAACATGCCGGCAATGCCTATATTAGCAGCAGGTCCAAACAGATCCGCATAAATTCTTACGATGTCAGAATTTACAGATGCAGGAGCGGCAGTAGAATCCCAGGTTACTGTTGGAATAGCCGGAGTTAAATTCATTTTTCCATGATAGAATTTATGGGTAGTTCCAAACTTACCTACTGCTTCAATATACAGATCATTAATGCCGGATGAGGCAGGCGCTTTTAATTCAGCCCATACAGATTTTAAATTAGTGTATTTATTTGGCGTATTAACTGATAATAATCCAAAAGGAGCAGTAGTTAATACAACACGTTTCATTAAGCCTTTATCACCAACAGCAATACCTTTGTCATTGCTATAAAAATACAGAGCATTGTAGTAGTTTCCGTTGGCGCTCATTAGAGTCCAGGTTTGCCCGCCATCAAACGTTTTATATATTTTTCCTTTTCCGGCAATATTGGCACTATCAATAATTGCGATACCTTCTACCGAAGCTGAAACAGGGCTTGCTTTTTTAAAGTAGAAATCCCTGATTGTATAATAATTTCCGCAAGCAACAGGGGTAATTGCTGTACCCCCGGTTATTTTTACAAGTGTTCCTTCATCCGCGATTGCAAAACCAATATTGGCATTTAACATCTGCACCTTTTTGAAATTCAATTGGCGAACAGAAGTTATTGGAGTCCAGCTATTACCATTTGTTGAACCATATATTAATCCGGTTTTATTGCGAGCAGAGATAAAATATTTTAATGTAGCTCCGCCGGAAGCATTATTAAATGTAATACCGGTCAAGGTATCATTAGTATTAATGCCTGTATTGGATACAGAGAAATTAGTTCCTCCATTTGTTGTTTTAATTACGTTTCCTTGATGTCCAATAATAAATCCATCTGTGGCGGAGGTAAAAATCAGATCTGTGAATTCGGCTTTTAACTGCACGGTTCCGTATATATCAAGCATATCCCAGGTAGAGCCATTGTCTTGTGTTTTAAGAACGATGCCATCTTTACCCACTGCGTATCCAATTGTTGATCCATTTACCATAGCAATTTTTTTCAGGTCAACTGCCGTCAGATCATTTAACCTTTGCCATGTGTTACCACCGTCATTACTGGTATATAAATAACCTCTTTGCTTTCCTGATACAGGAGAATTATCAATATAACCTGTTAAGTAACCTTTAGTTGTGTTAACAAATTGTGTAGCCGTGATTTTTAATCTACTATCTAATCCATTAGGAAGCGTATAATCCCAAATATTCATCTGATCGTGATCAGGTAAATTTTGCTTCACTAACTGATTTAAACTATTGTACTCGTATGTTGTGAGTAAGCCATGTTGAGTATAAACAACATGAGTATTATTGGCTCTGTCTTTTTTAACCTCAATTTCTTCGGGACTTGTTGGAGAGGTGATGTTTTTGAGCGCGATTCCTTCCGGTGGAACTGTACGTACCAAATTTCCAGACTGATCATAATAATAAAGTGTAAAATGGTATTCTTTATCATTATAATTAGTGGTATAGTTTTCGAATGCACTTAAACATTTTTTGTGGTACCGGGAGGAAATGTCGGTAATTAAGCTATCTCTATAATGATCGTAATCATTTTGGGCATTTGCCAATGCGAAGTTTTTCAATTGTCTTACGCATGGATTTTCTTTATCTACATACGGAGGATTCTCATAATTATTAACCGGAGCAGGTTGTGAGCAAGGTTTTTCTCTGTCACACGTTCTGCCAATATATAATTTTGCGCAAATTTCTTTGGAATTTTGTTCAGTAATTACAATACTTCCATTAATAATAGCATTAATAAATGCAACAAACTCATCTACACAATAGCAATAACCATTTGCTGTAAATTGTTCTATTTTATATATGTTTTCAATAAAGCATAACTGAATTTTTGGATTTTGTTGATTAAATGTTTTTACAAAATCATTATAGCTTGCAATGGCTACTAAATATTTATCGTAAGATGTTTTGCATGGGTCTGTTGGTTCAGGTAAATTTTGTAAACATGGGCCATAGTGATCGATGTTTACTGGCGCTGACATATTAGATTCTGCCGATGCTCCGATATAACCTTTCAAATAACCTAAATAATTGTCAATGCATTTACATAAACCTGCATTCGAAAAGCTATAGATGTTAGTATACAGTGTTGCATCTAAAAAGGAGTTATGGGCAATTGCATATGCAGAGTTGTTATATGCTTTAATATAGTCCTGATACATTAACCATGATTTTTCACAGGTTGGTTGCTGGTCTGGGGTTGCATTACAGTCTTTAAATGAAGGGAAAGGGCCAGGGCACGCCGTTGCTGTTTTAAGAGCTAAAATATAAGCATCAATAGCAATGGTATTAGGCTGGCAACATAAATTAAATTTAATGAAATCATTATAACTGTATAATGGTGTAGATTTTTGATAGTCTTTGCAGGTTGGATTTATAGATTGAGCTTTTACAAAGTTACTATATGCGGAGGCGTATGCTTGGTATAAAATGGCACAAGGGTCTGTTGTTATAGGTAATTGGCCTATATTCAATAAATATGTTTTTAAATCAAGTGCGGCTGTTGTACCTTTTGGGAACGCGCTTAAATAGCGTAAATAAACTCTTGATTTATCGCATAAAAGGTTTGCATAAAATGTTGAATCATCTAGTGCAGTTAATGTAGTCGTTATTCCGGCAGAAATTGCTTTATCATTATAGTTGTTCGTTGCTGTGACATATCTTTTGTATTCTATATCACAATTAGTAGCATATCCGTAATTTATTGTAAATGAATCTAAGCGCGCTACTAAGTTTCGGTTATCAATCTGAGGATCAAAATAACTGATAAATGTATTATATGAATTTAAGGGATGTTGGTACCCGCTTAAAGCAAATTCCTTATAACTAGAAGCTGTTACATAATTAGAATCTAAAGTTGTCCATCCGTTTTTAATGTTTAAAGAATCAACGTTTGCTACATATCCTTTATACAGGGCCAGTGTGGGGTCTGTTATTAATTTACCGTTTCTTATATCTGTTTGATTAGCGCTCTCAAGTGAGTTTACAGGTAATGTATCATTGCCGTTTAAACACTGGATACAGTTTTTTAAAGGAATACAGGATGTTCCTTTAACGGTATCATAAATTGTTGTATTATTTGTAAGGAATTTTCCAATAAAATAAAAATCGTGATAACTACCAGTAGCATCTAAATTACCAATCCCGGTTAAATTACTTACGCCAACAAGATCGCTTAATAAATAGGGAGGTGTTGTGATATTATGTTCCGGTTTTAAAACGACAGGACAATTAGATGTTCCCATAATTAAACTGTCTTTTGCACAGCTATAATGGCTGGAAGAATCTTTTATAAAATCGTTTAACGGGTTTATGTAAAAACTACTATTGATCAAGTTCATTGAATTTTGATCAAACGGTTTTTTAACCAGTACGTCATTTAGAAGATCTTCAAGTTGACTTCTTAGTATATGTTCTTTTTCTTTACATAAAACAGAGGTTGGTTTATCGCAATCTCCCATCGCTACGGCAACTGTATTACCAGATGTAGAAATAGAGGAAGATAATTCTATTGTGCTAAGCACAATATTATTGATGTTTACCGCTTCAAGCGTGAAAAAATTCTGGTACTTGCTTTTTACGTTTTGAAAATAGGCGATGGAAGCAAACAAAGCTGGTGTTAAAGCAGGGGAAGAGGATTGTATTTTGAATAGTAATTTCTTTGAAGGATTAGAATTCTCATAAATCTCAATCTGACCAGCACCGCTATTGTAATTGTATCTCAGGTTATTAGATGACACTCCAAGTTTTGCTTTGATTACAGGAGTAATATGAGAGGCATATGGGTATGGTGTGTTAACATTAAGATTTAAGTTAGTTGCTGTTATTTGGTTTTGGCTGGCAATGGCAGACAACATCGTACTAATATCTAATGCGTATTGATTAGGTTTACACTCGTCTTTAAAGTTACAATCAGATAGATTAATACAGCTGATTGCACCTTTTAAAAGTACGTATGAATTTGGCGTTGCGGAACCCACAGGATTTGGAATAACGGCATATATGTTAAACGTTTGTGATGAGCCTGATCCTGTTGCAGTTAAACTTTCAAAGCTTTTAATGGTATTCCAGTTGATAGGGGTTCCCGCAACCGCAGGAGTTAATTTGACTGTACAAGCTGGATTATTATTTACCGGGTCTGTTATTTTTATTTCTAATTGATTGGTAGATACAGTTGCCGGATCTGCCATCCATGTATAACCTGAATTAGCAGGGAAATTTGTAGGTGAAAAATTAGAATTAGATAAAAACAAGGAGGTGTATTCAGCATAGTTAATTAGCGCTTCTGAGGAAGCTGTTAATTTTGAATAAAAAGCTAATCCTGAAAGTAATTTTTCGAAGTTGAAAGCATTAGGACATTGCCCTGTTTGAAGATACATTTGATATGCTATAGTATTAGCATCCAGATTTTGATTATCTGTAGGGTTCACAAAGCGCTTTGTGCGTCCAACGTAGTATCCGGCATTCATCCAGTTACATGGCTGTTGGCCGTTACTAAACGGGGCATTATTAAAAGGAGGATAAGCAATACCTGCAGCAAAAGGATTGAAATCGCTTACACCGATACAGCTATTACAACCTGCACAAACTCTTTTAGTGTATTCATCCATCCATTGTTTTTGAATAGTTTGCTTAGCTGAAATATATAAATTTCTTAAAAGGCTCCATTCTTTATTTCTGATACTATCGTTTACAACAGCATTACCCGGAATAAAATCTGTACCAAATTTTGAGCATGAAGGATTAGGGTTTGCTCCAACAAGATTCCCACACCTTGCAGTTATTGCAGCAAATTCAGCCATACTGTAGTTTGTTCCGCCAATAGTGATATAATTTGCAAATTTGTTAGATAATAAGGTCCCAAAGTTTACGCCATAACCCGGAATAGAGTAGTTACTTGAAGAGGTTACAAATGGGTCAAACATATTGTTGACATTAGTACTGCTAAACCATGATGTAATTTTACTATTGGTAGATGCTGAAGTTGATAAATAGTTGGTAGCAATTAAACCACTGTCAACAGCTTGCTTAAATGTGTTAGTCTGAATAAATCTTCTGTCAAAATCCTCACTGGATATTGTTTTGCCGCTATTATCATTTTTTGAAAAAGTAATACATGCTTTATAGTAGCAAAATTCAGGATGGTAAGTAACCAACGATTTTGCCCATGTGCCTGTCCATTTGGCTACAAAATCTGCCAAATATTTTAAATTATCAGGAGTAGTTTTAAATGTAGCTGTAGTAACGTCGTAAATTACCTTTGTAACGTCATCTACTTCCGGTGAATAAGTATACCCACCCGGAGGGCCTGTTCTTATAACATCAACATATGATTTTGAACCATCCTGTTCAAAGTAGTAATTGTAAGTATTTCCACCTATTTCAGCATGAGGGTTTTTCCAGTTGGTAACATTCGAACAATATGGATTGGCAGGAGGGTTATATCCAATGGTTGGAAATTGAGTAGGGGTGAAATTTTTTGGTAATTTATTATCAGTAGTTGTACAATACACGCTTAGCCAGTGGTCGTGGGCATCAATTAAGCCAGTTGTGGGGTCAACTATTTGCCCATACTGTCCACTAGGACTAACATCTGCCAATAGTTGCTCGTATGCGGTTTGGCAATACGTTTTTTCGGAACAAGATTCTTTTATTTGTTCGTATAAAATGTCATATTGTAAATCAGTTCCTTTTCCTGAAGAAACAAAATCATCTCTGGATCCCAAAGATGCTAACATTTTGCCGCAATCAATATAGCAATCAGAAGTATCTACTTTCGATAAAGCATCTGCTACGAAATCATCAAGAGATTTAAAACAACTGTTGTAAGTTTTACTTAAGTATCTGTTAATAAATGTGTCTCTTGCTGCTTTATTGATGGATAAGGTTTTTGTAATGGTGTAATTCCCTTTAGGCAGATTTAATGTAAATAGCTCGCTGTGATTTAAAACAGATCCAGAGTATGGAATCACACTATTACAATCACTAATAAAGTTTACAAGACCTGATACGGGATCCCTTTGGAATTTTCCTATAAGAGAATCAATAGGGTGTCCTAATTGTTTATTTATTTCATCTTCTCCGCAATCATTTTTTACTTCTATTTTAAGATTATAGATGCAATTGAAACACATTTTGGCACATATATCGCCAAGTGTATCTACAGACATGTTATAATTAAAATTAAACGGGCTGTCATACCCCACTAATAGCTGAGAGTTAAATACAATTGCATCATAAGGGATGTTTGGTGTATTTAAAATGCTATGATTTGCGTAATCTTTATTAAAAAGGTCCACAGTTAAATTTACAGAAGATGTCAATGAGGAGGAAATTGGGTCAAGACGATTCCCAACATTGTTATCATTTTTAGGAACATCTCCGGCTAATGCTGTGGCAATGGTTCTTCCTTCCTGATCCAAATAAGTAACGCTTACTTGCCCATTCGCATCTACCACCATGTTTTTTTTGTAGTGTGAAGCGTCACCTACTTCCGAACCAAATAGTCGATCTATTTGTATTTGATTGGGTTGTCCGTAAAAGTATTCCGTTTCATGATTTGAACCTAATTGATATTGAGGGCCAACGCCACCTTGCTTTCTAATTCTTCCTGTATTGTCGGGTGTATATTCTACCTGAGTAAATGGATATTTTTTTGCATCCGGAACAAAGGCTTGCTGATTAATTTTATCGGGATTATTAGCGGAGTAGTATCTTGAAGCCCCACTATTTGTAGACATTGGACTGACAATTGAACTGCAGGAGTCAAGCGTTGAATTATCTGAATCAAAGTCATTGCTTGAATAGGCTTTTAATGTGTCATCTGTGTTAAAATTTTCGTAATATTTTATGGATGTATTATCGGTATAGTTATTTGTACAACTATTATTATAAACAGGAACAGGCATTACAGATATAGCCGGGCGCCCTTGGTTATCATAGATATTTTCGCCAACGATTGTAGTAATATCGCTATTTGATTTAGTAACTGTTTGTCTGTTACGTAAACTGCCATCAAAGTAGCTTACAACTTCTTTTTTCTTACCTTCCTCAGCAAAAGTGGCGTTGTATTGCCAGTTCTTTTTTGTTTCGTGAGGATTGGAAACATAATAATATGTAGAAACAGTATTTAATTTTCCCTGCGAATTTGGAATACTCCAGGCTCCAAACACAGAACGACCTGTTGTGAGATCTTTACCTACGGCTCTTACCCTATAGGCAATATAGCCATGATCAAATGCTAATGTAATATTATACGAATGATTCGTAGTTGTTATCCTTGTGCTGTTCCCTTTAAAATCGTATGGTAGTTGGGCAAGATTTGTATTATATGTAAGCACAGTTGTGCCGGGAGTTGGAGCGTAATAGTTGTTAATAAAAGTCCATTCTAATTGATACTCTTCAGCCCCTGGAACCGGAGCCCAGTCAATTTTAATTTCGTCAGGATGGGTGTCGCAATCAAGGTCTAATACCTGTGAAGGGGAGTTAATTGGAGAGATTGGCTGAACCACAGGAGGAGTATTTACCTGTGATGAAAAATCATAATTTCTAAATGCATAAGTATCTCCATCAATATATAAATGTTCAGGAAGGGTATTTATTGCAATACCGTCCTGAATAATAGATGTAATCTTGAAGGTAAATTTGTAAGCATTTTTGAAGGAGATTATATTTCTAACTTTATAAGCCGCTGTGTCAAATGGCACATAATTGATCATTAATGTATATGGCGTTTGAGTCATAACATTGTTTTTATCCCATTGTTTTACGTCTAAAACAATTTTATAGGTATGATTACCCGGTACAAATTTTTGGGAAAGAAGATCAACTCCAAATACAATAGAGTTTTTTATATCTAAATCAACATAAGGCAATGAGGCCGATAGCAGCGTTACAGTTTTCTCGGCCAACGGCTGGCCGATAGTAACTAAAGAAGTACCACTGGATTGTATTCTGGCAGTAATCGGGTGATCTATTGCAGAGAATGCGTCTAATCCTGCACACAAAGTCAATATACCTAATAAAATAAATCTTAAAACTTTCATATGTTTTTATTTAAAATTTTTAATTTGTTGCTCTTAAGTCTTGTAATTTGTACCTCTTATATTTCTCATTCACACTGTATTTTTTTTGTGAAGGATGATAGATCAAATATTGATTTTCTGAAAACATTTCAGGTTTTATAACTATGTTTTTTCTGATACCTGAATAAGATACTTTGTACTTTAGTTTTGCTTTAGCTGAATGTTCTTCATCATCAGGGTTTATGGGCAAATCGTCCGAAAAGTACATAACCATTTCTTTCATAAAAAAATCACTGGTTAAAACAAACTCAATCTTAGTATAAGTGAAGTTCTCTTTAAACCGAAATGAATAAAATGCAAGCCCGTTACTTACCATTTTTTTAATATCAATAACAAAGAATAATGACTGATCTAAGTCTTCAATAGAGGGAATTGCTTTAAATGACCTGTCAGAGTTATTTATAGCAATAACTTTGTTAGCTGAATCGATTACTATTTTTAATTTTTCGTTTTGAACCGTTTGTAACCCCAATAATTGGCTAACATATGATTTGTTACTTTTAAAAAATTTTCCTGTTGCTTCATCATGTACTACAGCAGATGAGTGCCCAATATAAGATGCTTGGTTTACCTGCATTGAGAAATTAGGAGTTGCTAAATAGGCGTTTGACATATCCTGCAACATTTTTCGGGCCTCTTCTTTATTAATATCAACCCACTTTGCAGTGCTCTGAGAGTGCATTACATCACAAGCAAATAGCTGAATGAAAACAAATATGTAGTTAAAATAGTTCAAAGTTATTTTTTAGAGTTACTTGATTTATTTTCCTGAATAGTCATAATACCTTTCTCAGTTTCTTTTTTTATTCTTGTTAATTTACCTTCTTCGTCATATTCATAGATAGTTGCATAATTTCTTTCATCCAGCTCAGCAACCAAACGCATGGTTTGTGGATCATACACATAGCTTTTCATAGAGCCATTCTTTGGAAAAACCCTAATGTCATCAAACAGGCAGTTCCCTGTTACACACTCTAGTTTTATTTTAAGATAAGTAGCGGTAAGTGGTACAATGAATTGTTCTTCTAAACGTTGCCACCCATCAATGATTTGTCCTTTTGCAAAGAAAGGCCCGGAAGGAGAAGCTGAAGAGCTAGGGTATTCAATACTCAATTTCGGGAAATTATAATTTACTTTTGTAGCTAAACTGTTTTGTTCTCTTACCCACGTACTGACAATTAATGTGTCTCCTGGTTTAGGGTTAAACGATCCGATACAATCAATACAGGGAGGTGGGGCACAGGTTACTACTATCGTTTGTGTTTTACTGGTTCCTCCACAATCTGATGGCCCGCTGAGGCTAAATACAAGTACATAAGTTCCGGCTGTTGCATAATTATGACTTACAGCTATTGTATGTTGAGAAGCCGGAAGAGTACCTGTTACATTGGGAGTTCCATCTCCAAAATTCCATGAATAAGTAGGATTATAACTGGTATTATTATTTACAATTGTAGCAGTTGCTGTAATGGAAGTACAGGAGCTAGTGGCAACAGGTGTAACTACTACAGAGCTAATAGAGGTACATGAAATAGTTTGAGTACATGATACTACTACCATTGGAGCAGTATAAGTTACAACAGGGCAACCAAGACCAAAGAAAGCCTGACCTGAAGCAGTTGGTTGATAAAAAGAAAAAGTTTGAGGATAAGATCCAACAGGATAGTTTGGATGAGTATTCGTATACAATTGCCCCGAGTTTGCATATGCGCCAGATGCTACATTAGTTAAACTATAGGTTATTTGAGAAGTGAGCGGAACAGATGACACTCCAGGAAGATTTGTTAAGGTTGGTGTAGCACTATAAGATACAGTGGTTGAATTGCCAGGACATTGTGTAACGACAGTTTGTAAAAAGCCTTGTGAAATACATGGCCACGAAAATTCTGACGTATTATTCTGAGTATCCGTAGATGTAACAACAAGTTTTTCGTTTTGTGATAACCCTGAAATAATACTTGTAAAATTACCAGAACCATCTGCTGTGGTAGTTGCCAATAACTGACTTGCATCATTCCATAATGAATTTGACTTATATATTTCAATAAAATCATTAGGAGAACTATGACCTTGCACAGTAGCTACGCCTGAGGTGATTGAATAATAAAATGTAGTTAAAGGTTTATGGTTGTTAGACAAGCAACTAGATCCATTTAACAAAACGATATTTAAACCTGAATAAATTGGAGCTGTTCCAAGATTGTTTACAAAAAGATTTCCTGATATTTTGTTTCTATTTCCACCGGTAATTAATAAAGCCCCAGTTCCGGTTGCACTTGATATGAAATTATAAAACAAGTTCGCCTCACCAGGAAGCAAGCCACCTATCGTATTAGTAGATATGCAACCTGAATTGTCATAATAATTTATATTTAAACCACCAGAAGAATAAAAAAGAGTTGAAGTTGAACGCGTATGATCAGTTCCAAAATAATTGCCTTTTATAGTATTATTTTTACCCTGAAATTCAATTAGTGAGTTATTACTTGAGATAACATTGTTTTTATTATAAATGATATTTCCTGTAAGTACATTATTATTCGAAAAATTATTAAAAAAAGTAATAATCGATGATCCATTTGCTAAAACTAAATTTTTAATTGTGCTTGGAGGTGTGTTAGCGTAAAATGGCCAAATAGCAAAAATAATGCTTGTACCACTATTGCCTACTATATGAATTTTTTTATCTCCGTTTGTTAGTGTCCCTGGTTGAGTATTTCCATCTATTACAATACCATCATGAAAATAAGGCAAATTGGAAGTAAGATTGATGGTATAGGGTAGTGATCCACCTGTAATATTAAATACAATATAATCTAATCCTGGATGCGCTTCAGACTGATTAATTGCCCATCGTAATTCGCCTGGATAAGTGCCAAAGGTATGATCATTGGTTGATGTAACAGTATATGTATTTTGGCCGCTAATTTTTAAAAAACAGCTCAAAATAATCAAGAATAAAAAACGTGATATATTCATAATTTTTTTATTGAGGAATATTAAAATAAAGTCTTGGAGTTAATTTGCCCTTTTTATCTTTAAGATAAAATGTAATATATTTTAAGCTTTTAAATTGATCTTTTGTAAGAGTAATAGGTAGCAATATAGTGTAGTTTGTGAAAAGATATTTTTTAGTGCCCGATTGTATAAAATATTGATTTTGTTCTTTTATAACACTGGCATCAATGTTTAATATGGTTGCCGCATCTTTACGTTCACCTAATAAAAAATACACATTGCTTGTTGAATTAATGTCATCAATTTTTACAGTAAGGGTATATGTATTACTATCAGCTGCCAAATTAACATTAGTGCCATGTGGGGGAAGTATATCCAAATCAATAGTATTAATTACTGATGTCGTTTGGCTTTTTAAATTACTTGTGCATAAGCAAATCAAAGCACTAAAAAGTAATATAAAATATATCTTAGTTGTTTTCATCATTAAATTTAGTTTTTATAAATTTTAGTTAGTATTTACCAATCTTTACATGGTAATGTTTGTTCATATAAAATTACCTCCGCACAAATTCCTGTCACACTTAATCCTAAATCTGCAGCCGTGATTTCTATATAATTAGTACCGCCAACAAAGTTTGGACTTCCATAAGGAATAGTTAATACTGCAGGATTGCCACTATAGGCACCTCCTACATAAACACCAGGACTTGTTTGGTAAAAACTGATTCCAGAATTGATATCTACTCCATTTAAACCAACGCCGTAAGAAATATCATCAGATCTTGTTTTTACAACAATGGAATATTGTTTATTTGTTGGCAATATTGCCGGAAGATTAAAATACGTTCTGTAGGTCATTATATTAGTAGCAGATTCAGAGCTACTCGTTGAATTTTTATTTATGTAAAGAGCATTTACCCCCGAATTATTCATGGCACCCGGATATATAATATATGCCAGGGGCGAAGGGGAGTAAACAACCGTTGAACCAGCAATTGGTGTTGCAATTGGAGATGACCAAATTACATCTTGCTTTCTGTTTACATACCAATTTGGATCAAAATTAGCAACACTTCCAGAAGTTGGTACAGTATAGAATGTATGATTTATCCTATCATAGCCTGTACTTAATATGCTATATGTTGCTATTGTTTGAGAAAACAGAATGGTATTAATGCTCACAAAAAATAGTATAAAATAGTTTAATTTATATCTCATGATATCCGATTTTAATTTCATGTTTATCTTGGAATAGTATAGGTTGTGTTTTTTGTAACATTTACTTTGGACGTATAAGTTAATTTAATAGACCAATAATGCATATAATCTGCTATGCTTATAGATTTCGAAATTGGTGCGTCATAATTTAAAACCGTTGTTTTCTCTTGAATATTGTTTTCGAGATAATAAAATCCGGTTGGATGTTTTTTTAGAACATAAGCATTTAATTTTGTATATAAACTTCCATTCTGATCAAAAATAGAGAATGTAACGGAGTCTAAATTAGCTACAGGCTGTATATTCAGCTTAAAATTCAATACGTATTTATAAGGCCTGGAGGTTGTGTCCTTTACAAAAGCAAGATCTATAATTTTGATCTTTAATGAATCAGTGTAATTTACCTGACTAAGAGACACCTTTGCGAAAAGTATAAATGCTATAATGCTAATATATTTCATATCAAAAAA
This sequence comes from Bacteroidota bacterium, assembly GCA_016194985.1. Lineage (GTDB taxonomy): Bacteria > Bacteroidota > Bacteroidia > B-17B0 > Aurantibacillaceae > UBA4416. The sequence goes on along the minus strand of JACQAK010000013.1, from coordinate 21,737 downwards.
TTAAGGTTTTGTAAATGTTTTAGTGATACTACAGTTTTTAGAATCTGTAGCAGTTACTTCAACTGTCCAAGGCAGTGTTACTCCGGTAGGATTTGCAATGATAACTCCTGATGAAGTAAGTGTTACATTTGGAGATCCGTTCATAATATTCCAGGTTATATTATAGGGTGCAGTTGCATTTATGATGGACACGTTTCCATTGGTTGCAGTGTAAGTGAAATTTATTTTACATTCAGCCTTATCGCATTGTTGTAACTGTCTATCTAAAGTGACTGGTGTATTACTTGAAACAAGTATACTATGCTTACCTGTATGTGCTTCACTGTTTAAATAAGTGATGCCATTGGTAAATTTGAAGTGATTATCGGCACATTTGCTGAATCCATAATCTTCAAAATTATCATAACCAACCTGAGAATATTTTGAATTTGCTGCAACAGCAGTAGCTAATGATTGATTATATCCAAATGTAGCGGCTGAGTATCGGCCTAAAGCATCTTTATTTTCAATTTCCTGACCAATAGGATTAAACTCAGTTACTTCGCTTGTATACGTCCAGTTTTTATCATCTTTGTTCCAGGTGCCTGATGATAATTTATAAAATGGAGTGTAGGATGTAAATACCCCATCTTTTCTGATGTTGGTGTTTTTGTTGTAGTTGCTTTGCGTTCTATCTGTTAAATGGAGATAAGATTTTAATAAGCGCCAGTTCCCTTTAGTTCCATTTACATATGGATTTGTCGACGTCATAATAGAATTGACGCCGCCATCAAAACAATCACAATATGTTCTCCATTTGTTACCAAATTCTTTTGCTTCGGCTTGAAGTACATTTTCAAAAGTATTGGAGGTTAAATAATTAAGAGGATTAGTAAGCGATGTCATAGAAGCGATAGGAACATTTTGCATATTTCTCCTACCTGATCTTACTATTTTAATATCATAGGAACCCGCCGCTACAGGGGCTCCAGAAATAGTTTGTACGCTAATAGAAGATCCGGATATGCCAGTTACCCATCCTATTAAGGATGTAGTGCCCGATAATGCAATTTCATCGCCCTCTGCAAAATATAATTGTGGGTTAGCAACAGATGCAATACCAGAAGCATTGAATGATAAATTTGTTTTATAACTAATGTTCTTGTATGCTTGTCCCATACCATCATAATACCAGTGAGCCGGGTAAGTAAATGAATATATTGCGTCATTAAAGTCGGTAGTAGTTTGTGTTAATAATACTTCTCCTGTTTCAGAATCGTAGGCGAGGTTTTTTGTAGAGACAACAGAACCAAGGTCTTTAGCAACTGTTTCTTCTAAAATACCGAAACGCTGAACCACTTTTGTATATGTAGCAGATCTGAACTGAATGGATTCTTTTGAGAAAGAAGGCCAGATCATTGGTACAACAATAGGATAAATACCGGCCAAAAATACATCCACGTTTGTTGCAATCGTTGTAGAGTTTGTTTGGTTATATTGTTCTCTCATATCGCCCACAGCATCAAAGAAAACCCCAATGTTTGCAGAAGCAACTCCGCCATCTTTTTTAATTACTGACACTGAATTTTCTAAACGTGCGCTATTGTTAGCATAAGGTGTTGATTTGTATTTATATTCAACAGAGGAGATTGGTAGTGTTTGAAATTCCTGATACACATTTTGTGATTTAGGTTTCCCATGCATATCATTTAACTCAATGTAAAATCCTTGTGAGGCAGTAAAATAATCTTTAGTATCAACTTTGAAGATAGATTTTAAACTAAATGGATCTGTTTTTTCTCTTCGTGGATCAACACCGGTTCTTTCAACGATTGTTGGAAAGTCTTTAGCTGTATAAAACTCATGAACCACTTTCCCCGTGGCGTGTTTTTTTACGTTTTTTCTTGAAATATTTTTTACCTCTACCCTTGAATAGCCAACAGAAGCTGATGGGAAGAAAGTTTCTCCGAAAGGTTCCTCCATATAATGTTCATCATCCGGTGCTAGTAATTTAGATTCTGTAAAGAACACAGGTTGTTTCCAAGGATTTTCATCACCTCCTAATTGTGGCTCATAAGACGCCACTCCGGATGAAGATCCATCAGGATTTGTATAGCTGTATTCTTGCCCGTAACTGAATGTCTGTAATCCACTTGTCATTAAATTCCATTCATCACTTAGTGCTATTTGTTTAATACGGCATCCTCCTCCTAATTTATGTTTGGTAGGCTCCAGCATCCTGATCCATGATTTGCCTATTACCAGTGAATTGGCATTGCCATAATCATATACAGCTTTATTAGGACCTTTAGCGGCATCGATCATATTTTTAATGAAAGAGGAGTTTATCCAACTTTCTAATAATTGTTTCCCAAGAGCCTGATCACCAGTTGTATTATTTCCAAATGCCCAACGAGGTCTGTTCAAACGCACATATTGAATGCCTGCTTTTGTAATTGGATTATAGCCCGACATATTTAAATCTGATTCCGGAACTAATGTAACACTGACTTTTGGTGGAACTGAACCAGTCCCCGGAGTTACCTGTATCGAACTAATTCTGGCATAACCCGAAACATATTCCTGATGACTACTGAAAAAATTCATTAAACACCGAAAATACATTAACTGCCCGGGCGAACCATAATCTCCCGGATTATTATATCCTTTAACGCCTTCAAATATAAGTACTTCGTTATTACTGGAGCTCAGGGCTGTACCATTTATTGCTCCCACACCTTTAAGCATAAACATTCGATTGGCTTGTCTGTTTTGAACGTATGCATAATCGTCAGACTCGTATGTTATATTAATTGTTCCTCCCGACGGCAGAGTTATTTTATCAAGAGTCCATGCTGATGCGTATTGATCAGTTATTGTTTTATCTTGATCTACATACGGATAATCCGTTGTGTTAATTGGCGTAGACGACCCCTGCGGAGTGGTGGTTACAGGTTTATAATTACCCCATCTGTCGTAACCTTTAATGTTATAAGAAGGATTAAGTGTTCCATAATCAAATTTATAGGAACTAAACCTGCCTTTGGTTGAGCCCTGATAGGTGAAGTAAATTTCTTTTAATGTTAATTTACCTAACGAAGAACTTGCTCCACCAACCCTGTTTTCAACTTGAGGGCACAATGAATAATCATATACAAAATGCACTGTTTTTATTGATTGAGCATTTACATTCGAATAATAATCTCTTTTAACGAATAATTTAATACTGTCTAATTTTAAATTTCTCACAGCAGTGTTGGCACCGCCATTTTCATCAATTGCTCCTAAAGCATCCTGTCTATCACTTTTATAAAAAATGGCAATGTAATTTTTCGTAATCACTGTGTCTAAAAAACTTAAATCTTTGGTGCCAAATAAATAATTGGCCTTATCATCCTCGTTATCTGTCATTAAACCCGGATTAGCGGTTGCTTTATTTTTTTCAATAGGTATTCTCCAGTTATAATTACTTACTTTTTTGTATTTAAATTTTGTATAATTCCCCAAATCACCATCGGTAGGGCCTCTTTGTCCATCTGAATCAACATAATCAGCTGATAGAACCGAAGTTAACAAATAGGAATGAGCAAATGGTGGAGTAGTTGTACTGCTATAAAAATTATCTTGCCCACTTGAATTGCTAGTGCTATTATCGGAACCCGGACTATAGGATACTAAGCCCGTTGCTGGATCGCCACTACCATTTACAGCAAAACTCACTTCTTTCTGAAAAGTATTATAGGCTGCTATTCCATAAACATAACGGCTGCCATCCATACCTAAATTTGTAATTTCAGCAATATGATGATTAATGCTATATGGATTACTTGGAGTGTATAGATTTGCATAGTTATCAATTCCAAACTGTGCTACTTCGCCTCGTGTTAAATATGAAAATACCTGATTTCTTTTTTCTCTTGTAGCCCGTTGATTATTGCCAATGGCTTTTTTAGTACCATATCTGTTCACAAAATTACTGGTAGCAATCGTGTTGAATTTACTTTGTTGTTTTAAGTCGAATCGTTGTGGTTCAAAACCTCCTATGTTATTTATATAATTTGGATCAGAGTCTACAGATTTTTCGTTAGCTTCTTTAAAATAAAAAGGTTCGTAAAGGCCATTATTGCCATTTTCTTTATGCGTTAAAGACGATGCTGCCTGATTATCGTCGGACCATTTGTTGGATCTTGTATCTGTATTGTTTACACTAAAGTCAACCCCTACGTGAACTAAATTACCAATACCAACTTCAGCGCCTATGGCATACCCGTCACTTGTTGAATAGTTATTAGCATCAAATACATGTCCTACATCACTTCTAAATGTTCGATAACTACCACCAACACCCTGACCGGCAACAGTAAACATATCGTATGTGAAATTAGCAAGGGGCAGAGCAGGCGTACTTTCATTAAAATTCCCATCTTTTTCACGGTTAAAATCCATAATTGCATTATCATATTTTGTGCCTTCGTGAGCAAACATATAACCAAATGCTGGATTACTTTGACTCTTCACTAAAAGTTCCTGGCATGAATAGTAACCACCTACAGTAAAATTGGGATGTAAGGTATAGGCTTCAAACCCAATTTTAAAATTACCTGTAACAGATAAATTTTTCATTGACATTTGAACCATAGGAGAATAGGTTGGTTGCCCAAAATCAAAGGAAGCAGACCCTCCCTGACTATGTGAAGCCCCTCCGCTTATTTTGTCACCGGCATTATCTTTTACTTTGTCAGAAGTTCTGTTAGCACTTACAGAAACATTGGCACTAACGGTTAAGCTTTTTAATCCTCCTCTTGAGTTATAAGCTGTACCAACGCTTAATCCTAAACCCGCAGTTGCTTTCGAGTCTGATTTCCCTGTTTTAGCAGAAAAACTAACAGATGGTTGAAGTGTTAAACCATCGTCGCTACTGGAAGTAATACCAAGTCCTCCGCTTAATCCACCATTACTTCCTAGGGATGCACTGATAGATAGGTTCAAACTTTTTTCAACTCCAAAACCGGTATAATTGTTATAACGGATCCCAATACTATAAGCAATACCAACTTTTAATTTTTCGGCTCCCGCTAATTCGATTCCTGCCCCAACTGATCCACCAACTGTTTTATTTGGCTTCATATTAAAATCCTTTTTGATAAGATCTCCATCAAAATCATCTGGAATCCCTCTCATATTACGATTAATAACACCAGGATTAATGTTCCATCCCAGACCAGTCCAACTTGCTTCCTGATCCATTCCAATTCCCGAGTGATAGGCAATATTAATTGGATAACCACCAACATCCATTAATGGAATATTGTAATTAAAATCCCCTGAAAACATATCTACCATGTTAGATGTACCAACAGGCTCAAAACTCTGAACTTCAGGTTGGCTTGGCCCACCTGTAAGCGCCAAAGCAGCCGTAGGAGAAATGGCATCGAATAAAATGCATATCGCTAAGTAAGCCGCTAATATTCTTTTATATCTTTCTTTTTGTTTTTTGTTAAAGATCCTCATACTGTTTTAAGTTTTGGAATATTTTCTAAATCTGTTTTTCGAATTGTAAATTTTATAGGTCCATTATTGAATACACGATCCTGATAAATGAATTCAAATGTATTTTCTGTATTATTTTTTAAAGGATTAAATCCCAATAATACTTTAACATATGGAACAATATCATAGGTTCTTTCATAATGAAACATAACACAAGGAATAGTATCGAAATGGTCTACCAGAAAAAAATCTTTTTGCATTTCGTAAGCAAAATAGGTAACCCTTCTTTGGTACTCGGCTTCACCACTAACTTTGTATTTCAATAACTCGGTAGGTATATCATGAACTTCTATTTTAAAATCAAAGTATAATAAATTCCCAAATTCTTTCTTCAGCTCGCTGTATTTGTTCCGATCAATAGTTTCTGTTTTTTGATCCAAACTAATAAGATAATCTACAGGCTTGCTAAAAAGAGTAAAATCGAATTCGCTGATTTTTTTTGATCTTTTAAGGTTATGAGTTGGATCATTAATCCAACTCATATAATCTGCTGGTGTTAATGTTTCCTCTTTTAGTTCAATATTATTGGGAGGAATATCCGACAGATACAAATCGTTATCTGTAGTATTAACAGGAGTTTTAGAGCAACTACTAAATGTTAGTAGAAACCAAAATAAAACTATACCAGTAAGTTTCATTTACTTAACCCCTTTATACTTTAAATTAATATAATCTACTACATCCTTTGTAATGTCTCTTTTCTCGATAGCATACATAATTGAACCGTTACCATCTGTCCCGAAAATATAATCGTATCTGTTTTCTTTTCCATAATCCTTGATGTATTGATTGAGCTGCGATAACACCTCACTGTCAAGCTGCTTGGAATAATTTAAATTATCGTTTTCAAAAATGTTGCTTTTTTGATAGAACTCGTCTTTTTTTAGATTAAAATAACTGATTAATGTATCATTTTTGTAGCCGGGTGTATTTAAGCGGTTGCTGATAGCCTGAAGATTAAATTTTAAACTATCTAAAATTCTATCTCTGGATAGCTTGGTTGCTAAATATTTTTTTTCCATTTGTTTTTTTAAATCAAACTGATTAAATACTTCTGTAATATTTACATAAGCTGTTTTTTGAGAAGATTTAAAAGAATAAATAAAAGCACTAATACTTATAACGGTTACTAAAGCTAAAATTGTCCCAACGACCTTGCGATTATTCAACATAAAATTTCAAATAGGATTTATTGTTTTTTTGATTAATGACTTCTAAAACATAGAAACCTTTACTTAAATTATAGTCCAATAAATCAAGCTCGTAAGCATTATATCCTATCGTTTTAAGATTATCTCCTTTTGTTTTGCTTCGAATTTCATTAGTAACTTTTGGTTGTATTTTATGATTCTTTTCGTCATAAATATTTAATTTTAATGAAACTGTGTTATAAACTTCATCAATTCTAAAGTAAAGCGTATTAGATCTTATAGTTATGAATGAGGCATCTACAGATTCTTTTAGCTTTATATATTTATAAGAATAATCTAAAGGCAATGGTTTCATAACAAATTCCCAAGCTTCGGTTTTGTTAACAACCACATTATTTATTATTTTTTGAACCTGCCATCCGTATCGGTTTCCCTCTTTTAATGCAGGAGCATCAAATGGATATTGGATATCATGTCTCGTTAAAAAATTACTCATTAAAACAGGAGAATTTACATTGATACCAGCGTCAGCGCTTTGGTCATCTTTTAGTTCAACTAAAATAAGTCTGTACATTTCTCCTTGTTGCAGTAAGGTAAATGGGTCGCTATGATTCCAGATAAGGATGGGGTTTTTATTTTCAATAGTATCTTTATCAGAAGGGCTTACCAAAAATAAAAAAGACGTTGCCTCATTTTCAAACTCTTCACATAAGTCATCACCTTCGATAGCTCCTGATGTTGATTTTACTACTAAACAATATCTGAATTTGCCTGAAGGTAGCTGATGGGCTGTTTTTATATATTGAGCATCATTACCAGTAGTATACTCACTTGATTTTACAGCTATTCCCATTTGAGCTGTATTATTTAGTCCTTTTTTCAATTTAAAAGGAGAGGATAAAACATGAAGAACAGGCATATTTAACCCATTAAACAAGGTAGCCTCAAGATAAACATCTTCTTCTTCGCCCAAATTCATAATGTTAGAGAATAACAAGGCATCAGAGCTGACATTATATGCATTAAATAGTGAGTTAACAATATTTACCTGTGCTTTTAAATGAGGGGCGAAAAACAGTAAAAAAATTACTCCAAATGAAAAATTTTTTAACATAAATTATTTTTATTATTTACCAAATGTATAATAAAAAAAGAAAGTTCCAATTAAAAAATCATTAATTTTTACAGTTTGACGTTAAATTTCACGTATCCGTAGTACGGAAAACGGTCTATGCTCGAAATATTCAAGCTGTTATAAAAATCACCAACAATTAACTTTTCAGCATGTAATTCGATAGAAAAGAACTTATTTAATGGCATATCCACATTAAATCCTAATCCATATTGGTTGGTTTTATTGGTTAAATTATAAGAATGTTTAACCCGTAGAGACGTATTTATTATTTTCTTAAAACTATAACCTACTTCTAGGCTACTTAATATTGTTTTTGGGCTCGACGACATACTGTCATTCACGTTCGAGTTATAGAAGCTGGAATTAGCACCTATTTTGAATGAATTCCGAAATACATTTACAATTCCAAGGTTAAAGTTCTCAAGATTCCGAATAGAAAGGCTGTCATAAATTGAGTATTGGCTATACATTCCTGTTAGTGTGGTAACTACTTTTTTAAATTTTGGACTATAAGAAATAACAACATTTTTCATATCACTCTTATTAATATATACGCTTTTGGTAGTTAGATTTTTGATTTTTTGAATAATCGGCGTATATATAAGATTAATATCAAGTCGTTTTCTAAATAGCTTAAGCTTAACACTGGTGGAAATATAATTTAAACTGGATTTGAACCCATAACGATTTAATAGATTATCCTCATCTCTTCTGTAATTAACTCCTACTTTAAATTTTGACGAAATAGCCTGTTCCAGTTTAGCCTCGTAGCGAATATTGTCTGTTCTTATAAACCCAACTCCATAGCTTTTAAAAAAAGGATCCACCATTCGATAACCCAGATTGAATTTAGTTTTTAAAAAAGGGATTACTCCTGAAAACCTAAGCTGCAACGCATTGTTTCGCGTTTTGGATAAGGGTTCGGTATTTTGGTCAGTACCTGCTTGATTAATAAACGATTTTGCATATGAGGCAGAAAGTACATACCCTTTTATTGTAGTTTTACCATCTAATTCATAAACTAAATTGGTTTCTTTACCGCTTGCAGTGTTAAAATAATTTTGTTTACCAACGCCATATAATGCACCGAAGGCAATATATGATGTGGATTTATTGCCAAGACCAATTTTACCGGTAAGTATTTTCCTTGCATCCTGATTTTTACTTAAATCGAAAAAGCTGGCGGACTGCTGAAATGAATTTATAATAGAATTATTGGTTTGTGGCTGTCCCAATAAATTGTTAATGGTTTTGCCATAAGTTAAATTCACAAAGTAATTTGAGGTGGCATATTCAGTATTTATGCCCTTTAGAGTTAGATTATTGACCAAAAAAGTGGAGTAGTTAGGATAACACATCCCTATCTCAAAACGCTTAATATTCCCTAAAAAATTTTTCACTTTGCTGATATAAGGATTATCAATAGAGCTTAGCTGTTTTGGATCATTTAATAATTTGATCTTTTGGTCATATTCTTTTATTTGGGATTCATATTGCTCGATTTTTTCTTTATACTCGGCTATTTTTTTATAATTGGAGTCGTTTGCTAATCTGGCATTCAAACTATCTTTATAGGCATTTTTATAGCCGGCAGTATCAATTTTTGAGTATGGAACAGATAATGAATCTTTGTACGGATTTTTGGAAGCAAAGCCACTTGTGTCGATAGCGGGTTTGTAGTCTTCAATGTTTGGAGCATTTAACTTTATAGGTTCCTGAGCATTAATAGCTTCATAATAGCCAAGTTTTTGTTCGTACTGCTGTTTTAAATGTTCGGCTTCTTTTAATTTTGATAAATATCCGGCTTTTTTTTCCGCCACTTCATTTCGTAAATTTTCCTGATAGGTTTCGTAATCAAATTTAAGTGTGTAATAATTTTGAATTCCCAGCAAATTAGCAGGATTCATGTAAAAATAATTAAAAAGGAAAGGAATCTTTTTTGCCGAAAGTTTCAGATCACCCTGAGACTTGAATAAACCTGTTGGAGTGTGGGCATTGGGAATATAATAAGGAACAGTTCCATAATCAAATTGATTTGATAGTACACCATGAATCCCAAAATCTTTTTTCTTCACATTGATTTTTTCTTTTACAAGGTTTTTGAGAGAATCTTTAATAGTAGAGTCTTTTTTGAAATTGAAGTTTTCGTTTAAACTTATTTTAGCTTTCACCAAAGAAGAATCAAAATTGCCTTTTAGATGATAGTTACTTTTTAAAGAATCTATGTTCGATTTATTTAATTCCTGATGATAGCTATCCGGTATTTTATTGATGAAGGTAGTGGAATCTGCCTTTATTTGTGCTGTTAGGGTAAAGCTAATACTAAAGCACATGATCACAAATGATCTTATGCAACACAAAGAATATAGATTGATTTTCGGCAAAATGAATTATAAATATATAACTTTTTCTGTACGATTTTAATGTTACTCGTTTTTGCTTAGACAAACTAAGTCCAGTAATAATAATTAGTTGCAGATAAAATAGTCAATAAAAAACTCCAAATAAAGTTTTTATTTGGAGTCAAGTGCCCTCGCCAAGAATCGAACTTGGATCAATCGTTTAGGAAACGACTATTCTATCCGTTGAACTACGTGGGCTGATAAAAGCAGTTGTAAAATTAGCATTAAATCAACAGCAATAAAATATACAAAATAAAAAACTAGCGTTACTTGAAGTCAATCAAAATAATTACCACCGGTTGATCTATCGCATAAGTTTATTGTACGTATATGTGAATTTATATTTTGATAGAGTCGCTGCTCTTTTAATTCTTGAATAATAGTTAAAACCACTCATAAATAAACTTAGCGAAGTAGTATTGTACTAAGTAAACGATATAACACTAAATAAAAAAGCCACCCGACATTGGTGGCTTTTTGCTCCCTCTCCTGGGCTCGAACCAGGGACCCCATGATTAACAGTCATGTGCTCTAACCAGCTGAGCTAAGAAGGAATCCTTTTCCTTATAAAGGAGGGCAAATTTAATATCTATTTTGTAAATAAACAATATATTTGTCAAAATTTTTAATCTTTTTTAATATGAGTCTTTTAGTAGTAGGTACAGTAGCGTTTGATGCTATCGAAACACCTTTCGGAAAAACCGATAAAATCGTTGGTGGAGCAGCTAGTTACATAGCTTTGGCGTCTTCTTACTTTACACATGAAATCAATTTAGTATCGGTTGTTGGCGACGATTTTCCTCAGGAATTTATGAATACACTTAAAGGCCAGGGAGTTAATTTAGAAGGTTTACAGATAAAACAGGGCGAAAAATCGTTTTTTTGGAGCGGACGCTACCATAACGATATGAATTCCCGTGATACATTGGATACTCAATTAAATGTTTTGGGTGATTTTGACCCGATTGTTCCCGATTCTTATAAAAATTGCGATTTTTTAATGCTGGGAAACCTAATGCCCAGCGTGCAACAAAAAGTATTATCTCAATTATCTAAACGCCCAAAACTAATAGTATTGGATACCATGAATTTCTGGATGGACATTGCCATGCCTGAATTATTGGAAACCCTTAAAGGAATTGATGTGTTAACGATCAATGATTCGGAAGCACGCCAGTTATCCGGGGAATACTCATTGGTAAAAGCAGCTCAAAAGATACTGGCCATGGGCCCAAAAGTATTAGTAATTAAAAAAGGTGAACACGGCGCTTTATTATTCAATAAAGAAGAAGTGTTTTTTGCACCGGCTTTGCCATTAGAAGATGTATTTGACCCAACCGGAGCCGGAGACAGTTTTGCAGGTGGTTTTATCGGGTATTTGGCTAAAACAAAAGATATCAGTTTCGAAAACATGAAACGCGCCATCATTTTTGGATCTGCTATGGCAAGTTTCACTGTTGAAAAATTTGGAACAGAGCGCCTGATCGGCTTATCTCAGGAAGATGTGTCAAAAAGGGTACAGGAGTTCATTGACCTGGTTCAATTTGATATTTCTTTGGTATAATAATATCACATTTTAAAAAGGAAAGCCTCTATTGAAAGATAGGGGCTTTTTTATTTTTAGATAAATCACAATTTATAAATTATCTTAGCGTTAAATAAATTACCATTGAAGTTTCATGCTATTATAGCTATTTGTTTTATTATTGGCTGCTCGTTTGTATTTCAAGCAGGCGATGAACCTTTGCATATTAAATTCTCTAATAAAGACTGTCATGTCGAAATTGACGGCTTTGGTAATATTTACACCATCAATGACCTCGAAATAGTTAAATACAATGCCCTTGGCGGGTTGCAAAAAAAATTCAGCACCAAAAGATATGGCAAGATCGATTTCGTAGACCCCTCTAACCCCTTGAAAATTCTGGTGTATTACAGAGATTTTCAACAGATCATGTTTTTGGATGATCAGCTTACCGAAACAAGTTCGATGATCTCTCTCGAAACCCTTGGCTACGAACAAACCAGCCAGGTATGTTCGTCTGCCAATAATAGTTTTTGGATATATGATAAACAAAATAATGAATTACTGCGTTTTGATGCAGAATTGAAACCCATCGTCAAAACGGGGAATATCAAACGTATTTTAGATGTGAATATCAAACCTAATTTTATGAAAGAACATAATAATTATTTGTATCTGAATTGCCCCAATGAAGGCATCTTAGTATTTGATATTTATGGCACATTTTACAAAACCATTCCTTTAAAAAATCTGAAAACGTTTAAGATCGTGAATGGCGATGTGTTTTATTATGAAAACAACACCCTGAAACAATACCAGGCACAAAGTTTTAATACCATCGAAAAACAATTTCCGGATACGCTCATTAAAAATGTATTCTGGCAAAACGAAAAATTCTACAAGGTTTATAAAGATTCTCTGGTGGTTGACTAATTTGCAATTAGTTTCTAAAAATTAGTATTTTTAAAGGATGATAAGATGGATTATACTCTTTTATTTAGGAATACTATGTTCTTTAAGCCTGGATTCCCAATCGTTATATACGCAAACAGTAAGAGGTCAGGTAATAGATAAAGTATCTTCCGTACCCTTACCGGGTGTTGTCATTCGTTTAAAAAACGACTCTACTAAGAAACATATTGCCACCACAGATGCCAATGGTAATTTTACATTGGAAGGAATTGCTGTAGGTCGTCGCTCCTTTGTGGCGAGCCTTTTTGGATACAATACGGTTCCCTTAAGCGACATTATTGTGTCTTCTGGTAAAGAAACATTTTTAACAATCGAATTGGAAGAATCCCTGGTGCAAATGGATGAAGTGGTTGTAAATGCAGATGATAGCAAAGACGTAGTAACGGATATGCAGGCCGTGAATGTGAAAACATTCAGTATCGAAGAAACAGAACGTTACCCCGGTTCCCGTCAGGATCCTGCCCGTATGGCCTCTAATTTTGCCGGAGTTCAGGGCACTAACGATAGTCGTAATGATATAGTTGTACGTGGAAATTCGCCGGCAGGTTTGTTATGGCGTTTAGAAGAGATCGATATTCCTAATCCTAATCACTTTGCCGTGGCAGGTTCGGCAGGCGGGCCAACAGCCATCATCAATAATAAATATTTAGCAAATTCCGAATTTTACACCGGTGCTTTTCCGGCCAATTACGGTAATGCTTTAGGGGGTGTGTTTGATTTAAAAATGCGAAACGGAAATAATAAAAAACATGAACGCACCTTTCAGTTTGGTTTATTAGGAACAGAGCTTTCGCTGGAAGGCCCTATTAATAAAGAAAAAGGAAGTAGCTATTTCATTAATTACCGCTATTCCACACTTAAAATGTTATCCGGATTAAATATAAAATTAGGAACAAGTGCTGTGCCTCAATATCAGGATGGAGCTTTTCGATTCAACTTCCCTACTAAACATGCAGGCGTATTTTCGTTAAGTGGAATAGGAGGAATGAGTACTATTAAAATTATTTTAAGTACACAAACCGAAAGACCCAAAGAGTTGTATGGCGATTTAAACCGTGATCAGTATTTTAATTCGAGCATGGGGGTTGCTATTCTAAATCATAGCTACTCCTTTAATAGCCGCACCTTAATGAAAACATCTTTAGCCTATAGCGCCCAGGGCTTGAATGTACAACACTATTTAATTTTGAGAGATAAGAATTTTATCCCTAATGATACCTTACCAAAGATCCTGGGCTATAATTTTTATGAAGGGAAAACAACACTGGCGTGGTATATCAAACATAAAATAAATCCGAAGAATAGTTTTAAAACAGGTTTTTTTGTAAACGCATTCCATGTGAATTTTTATGATGAAGCAAAGATCAATTCGCGTTATGATACCATTGCCCAAGCCATTAACGATAAGCCTTACAAAACACGTATCAATTCACAGTCAGATTTTTATTTGATACAGCCGTATTTTGCATTTGTGCATAAATTCAATGAAAAATGGAGTACTAACCTGGGTGTATTTGCACAATACTTAACCTTAAGTAATAGCTGGGTGGCAGAGCCAAGAGCAAGTTTAAGATACCAGTTCAAACCGAATCAATCTCTGAGCCTGGCATATGGTATGCATAGTCAGATGCAGGCCACCTATTTATATTTTGCGGCCCCCGATAGTTTGGTAAGAGATGGAAAGACCTATAGTAACCCTACCAAACAACTAGATAATAAAAATTTAGGATTTAGCAGAAGCCAGCATGCCGTATTGGGTTATGATTTTCAGGTATCGAAGCATTTCAGAACCAAAGTAGAGGCCTATTACCAATATCTTTGGAATGTACCTGTTTATGCGGTTCCATCAAGTGTATCGTTATTGAACAGAGGAGCGAGCTTCAATCGTTTCTTTCCTATTTATACTATGGAAAACAAAGGAACCGGCTATAATTATGGATTGGAGTTAACGCTGGAAAAAACATTCAGCAAACATTATTTCTTTTTATACTCGGCCAGTTTATATGATAGTAAATATACAGGCAGTAATGGAAAGACCTTTAATACAGATTTTAACGGGCAATACATGATGAATGTTTTGGCCGGAATTGAATACGAATTGGGCAAATCGAAAAAGAACTCCATTAATGCGTCTTCTAAATTTACCTATGGAGGTGGAAAACGTTATTCACCGGTAGATGTGGCAGCCAGTAATGCCGTCATGGATGTGGTAGCCGATAATGATAAAGTAAATACCTTACAGTTCAATCCATATAACCGTTTAGACTTAAGAATTGCCTATAAAATCAACGGTAAGCGTGCTGACTATGAAATTGCCCTGGATCTGATCAATTTAATGAACACAAAAAATGTATTGGCGCTCAGTTATGCGCCAGATCCGGCAAATATCAATGCCGATCCTTTAATTAAAAATTACCAGTTAGGATTTTTGCCATTATTTTATGTTAAGGTTGATTTCTAAATTTTTTATTGCATGCTTTTTTTTCTTGTCGGTTACTATTAATGCACAGGTCATTAATATCGAAAATAAACGCTTTTTGAATGATACCAATGGATGGATCGGTAATGTTGATTTTAATTTTAATATTTATAATAACACGCAACAGGTGCTTCAATTTTCTAATGCCATGCGTGTGCAGTATCAAAAAAACAAAAGCCGCTTTATTTTATTGAATGATCTGAATTTCATCAAAGCCGGTAATACCGATTTTGCGAATGCGGGTTACCAGCATTTTAGGTATAACTATAAAGTAAGTAAATGGCTAACGATGGAAGCCTTTACTCAAACACAATATAACCCGGTGTTGAAGCTGGATTTCAGGTATTTGCTGGGAGCAGGCCCCCGTTTTAAATTGCTGAAAAAAGAAAATGCCCGTATTTATGCAGCTGCCCTTTATATGTATGAGTATGATGATATCATGAATGATAATGTGAATTTGTACGAACACAGAATTAGTGCGTATCTGACAGGTTCATTTACAATTTTAAAGAGTGTGGATTTTACCACTACCACATTCTATCAGCCTAATTTGGAAAACACATCTGATTACAGAATTGCCAATGACAGTGGCTTAGAGATCCATATCAATAAGCATTTAAATTTTAAGTCAACATTTAATATGTTGTACGACACAAGACAGCCTGTAGATATACCGGATCTGGTATATTCCTTCAAAAATGGGTTATCAATAAAATTTTAGAAATTATTTTGCCTTAGGCTTGGTGGTATCAGCTACCGCTTTGGGTTGAATGGCTACTTCTGCCATCGCTGCATCAATGGTTCTTCCAATAGAATCTGAAATACGTTTGGCATTTTCATGCATTTTAAATCGGTCTTCCGCTGCAGGTTTACATTTAACGAATGCTAAAGTTAAAAGTGTAGCCGATAGAATGATAGATGCTTTTTTCATATGGTAGATTACTAATTTATAGGTCTAATGTAAAGATAATTTTTTGTTGAATAAAGAAATTAGAATTATTTATAAAATTAAATACTAATATGTACTGAAAGTAAATACCTCTTATAAATTCTAAGATCAAGGCTTATCAAAAAATTATCAATGAGTTAACTGGCGTTAATGAAGAGGATAATTTTTTGGTGTAACGCAGAGATTAGAATTTATAGGAGGTATTTATAAATAAAAAGCCCACGTATCATAGACACGTGGACTTTTCCTAACTAACTAAACACAAATTCTTAGTGCTTTGCTTCTTCAGCTGGAGCTGCAGCAGCAGTTTCAGTAGTTGCAGCAGCTGCAGTTGTATCAGCAGTAGCTTCGTTCATTGCACCTTCTAAGCTAGCAGATAAAGCAGCAGAGATAGAATCAGCAGTATGTTTTGCTTGTTCTTCGATTTTTGCTTTTTCTTCAGCTGAAGGTCCACAAGATACTACAGTTGTAGCGATGATAGCTACTGCGATAATTGAAAATAATTTTGTCATTTTTTTAATTTTTTTAAGTTGTTTGTTGTTATTTGACCATTTATACCGAAACTTTAAAATAGTAACCCAAAAAAAGAACGAAAAAAGTAATTATTTTATAATACACTGATAATCAATTAATTAAAATTAAATAAAAAATCGGTTACCCAATTTAAAACAAGAAAATACTAACATGATTTTGGGTTGAAAAGGAAATTATTTCACTAAAAACTCGCTTACTACCTTTTCGGCTTTTGCAAGGGCGTCTTCCAACACCTCATTCAGGATAAAAACATCAAATAAATCGGCTGTTTTAAGCTCCTTTTCGGCTTTTTCTACCCTACGGGCAATACTTTCAGGGCTGTCGGTACTGCGGGAATTCAAACGTTCTTCCAATATTTTAATGCTGGGAGGCATCACAAATACCGCCAGCGCCTTATCACCAAACTGTTTTTTAAGATTCAGGCCGCCTTCTACGTCAATATCAAAAATAACATGTTTCCCTTTGGCCCAGATACGATCTACTTCACTTCTTAAGGTACCGTAATGGGTACCGGCATACACTTCTTCCCATTCTAAGAATTCCTTATTATCAATTTTACGCTTAAATTCTTCAACGCTAAGGTAATGGTAATCTTTTCCATTTTCTTCCACACCACGTTTTGGGCGGCTGGTAGCGGAAATCGAAAACTCCAGTTTATCAGGAAAGGTTTTTAGTAAATGACGCACAATAGTGGTTTTACCAGAGCCGGATGGCGCAGAAAATATAATAAGTTTGCCGTTTTCCATGGGCAAAGATAATAGTTTTTTTTTATTTGGGCATGCCCCCGCAAAAGAGGCAGCGGGGTCGGGCTGCCACTCCAATCTTTTGCAGGCACTTCGACAAGCTCAGTACCCAGCAAAAGGATTTTCGTTTGCATCCCTCACGCGGCTATAACTTTAGTAAGAAATAATTACTTTAAATTTAAGTTAACGCTGCGCAAAGGATTGTAGTGAAAATCCTTTTTGTGCCTCCTTTACAAAAAGATTGCAACGGAAAGCCTGATTTATGCTGCCTTTTTGCATAAATGCGCCCATATTATACTAAACCATCAGCTTGTTTCCTGAAAAACTCATACACTAAATTTGCCTTGGAGTTGCCAATAATAGCCGACAACTCTGCTAAAGTCGCTTCTTTGATGCCTTTTACGGATTTTAATTCTGTGAGTAATTTTTGAGCCGTTTTATCGCTAATGCCTTTTATTTCGGAGAGCTCTGTTTTAAAGGTTTCGCGGCTTCGTTTATTACGATGGTGCGTGATCCCAAAACGATGGGCTTCATCCCGGATTTGTTGAATAATTTTTAAAGTCTCAGAGCGTTTGTCAAGGTACATAGGAACCGGATCTCCGGGAAAATAAATTTCTTCCAAACGTTTGGCAATACCGATTACCGTTACTTTTCCCATTAATCCCAGTTTTCGCAAACTGATAATAGCCGCACCCAGTTGCCCCTTGCCACCATCAATCACAATAAGCTGAGGCATAGGAAGGCCTTCTTCTAATACTCTGGAATAACGACGATAGATCACTTCTTCCATCGTGGCAAAGTCATCAGGACCCACAACGGTTTTTACATTAAAATGCCGGTATTCTTTTTTTGCCGGTTTACCGTCGATAAACACTGGCATGGCACTTACGGCATAATCTCCCTGAATATTGGAGTTGTCAAAACCTTCAATGCGGCGGGGCTCTTCTTTCATACGAAGGTCTTTCATCATTTGCTGCATGATGCGATCGGTGTGACGCTCAGGATCAATGATGGCTAATTGTTTTTCGCGCTCTTTCTTATAGGATTCGGCATTTTTGAAAGATAAGTCCATCAAATGTTTTTTGTCGCCTATTTTTGGAACCACGTATTTCGCATTTTCAAACACCAGCTCAGGCTCAAAGGGTACAAAAATTTCTTTACTTAAAGAGTTATATCGGATTCGAATCTCATTAATAGCAAATACCAGCATTTCTTCATCTGTTTCGTCAAGTTTCTTTTTTAGTTCCAGTGTTTGTGCCTGAACAATGGTGCCATTCATCACTTTAAAATAATTGACATAGGCTGTTTTCTCATCACTTAAAATGGTAAATACATCGGTATCTGTAATCGAAGGATGAACAATAGTAGATTTGCTTTGGTATTTTTCCAGTAATTCAATTTTCTTTTTAATGTTGGCAGCCTGCTCAAATTCAAGTTTTTCGGCATGCTCCAGCATTAATTTTTTTAAATCACGGATAGCAAAATTAATATCGCCTTTAATAATTTCACGGATGTGGTTAACCCCACGGTCGTATTCTTCCAGACTTTGATTGCCAATGCAGGGGGCTTTACATCTGCCAATTTGAAATTCCAAACAGGCTTTGAATTTTTTACCGGCAATATTTTCCTGGCTCAGATCTAACGTACAAGTACGCAAAGGGTAAAGTTGTTTGATGAGGTCCAGTAAAATATACATGGTTGTAACCGACGGATAGGGGCCATAATATTCAGCACCGTCTTTTTTAATTTGCCGTGTGTGATATATTCTTGGAAAACGCTCATTTTTTATCATGATCCAGGGATAGGTTTTATCATCCCGTAACATGATATTGTACTTAGGCGTAAGGCTCTTGATCAGGTTATTTTCTAAAATAAGAGCATCCATTTCGGTATCAACTTTAATGGTTTTGATATCCGCAATTTTTTTGACCATGACCCGTAACCTGTATGTATCATGCTCTTTGGTAAAATAAGAGGTAACGCGTTTTTTCAGATTTTTGGCTTTCCCAACATAGAGTAAATTATTATCAGCGTCGTAATAACGATACACGCCGGGAGATTCAGGTAATGTTTTTAGAATACTTTGTATATGTTCTGAAAATGATTCCAATGCTTTACAAAGTTAATTTTAATCATCAATTTTTTTACTTAATTTGTAACATCTTTAAAAACAAAACCATATTTATTTCAGCCCTCGATTGGGGCCTAGGGCATGCTACCCGCTGTGTTCCGTTGATCAGACAATTAATGGAACACAATGTGGTGATTTTAGGCGTAACAAAAACAACGGCTTTTATTTTCAGTGAAGAATTTCCTCAGCTTACAAAAGTGGAAATAGAACCCTATAACATTACCTACTCAAGTAATTTTCCGTTAAGCCTTAAATTAATCCTCAATGCCCCAAGGATTGCTGCTGTTATAAAAAAGGAACGGCAACAATTGAAACGATTAATTAAAGAGCATCATATTGATGTAGTTATCAGTGATAATCGGTTTGGATTGAGCAGCAAAGAGGTTGAATGTATTTATATAACCCATCAATTGCAGGTAAAGGCCGGAACGCTTTCCCGGATGGCTGATAAAATACATCACCATTATATCAAACAATTTAATAGCGTTTGGGTTCCTGATTATGAAAAGGAGAATGATTGTTTGGCCGGACTATTATCGAGGAGCAAGGAACTAGAGAACGTTCGTTATATTGGCCCGTTAAGTCGCTTGCCTCATAACAGTGATGTGTCAGAAAGATTTGATTACCTGTGTCTGCTATCAGGTCCGGAGCCACTAAGAACAGATTTAGAGAGTCTACTGATCGAAAAAGCAAATAATACCCATAAGAAAATTTGTTTTGTGCGAGGAACCAAACAACACTTGGCAACCCGCACTAATGCAAATGTATGCTTGGTTGATATGCCTGATGCCCTGAAATTAAGTCAATTAATAAGAGGTGCTAATACGGTTATTTGCCGAAGCGGCTACAGTACGCTTATGGACTTGCATCACCTGAATCAAAAAAACTGCATTTTAATTCCTACTCCAGGACAGGGCGAACAGGTTTACCTGGCAAATTACTGGGCCCATAAATTTGGGGCTGAGGTCATGTTACAAAAGGAGTTGAAAGCATTTACTTTTTAAAAGCCAATTCACAATTATAGTTTCATAACTCTGACCGGAGTCATAAATTCAGCTGCTAAATTCTATTACATTAGATGTGGTGTTTTTACTAAGGAAAATAGGATTTTATGTATTTATTGCAGCTTCGATAGCTATTGCTATATGGGGCTATTTTCGGTTAAAAGAAAGTAAAGCCCCGGATGCATTAGTCTTGGAACATATTCCGACAGAGGTGTCCTGTCTTATTGAAACAAAGAATTGTTCGGAACTGGTGTCTCAGTTAACCCGCCAAAATTTGATCTGGAATGCTTTGTTGAGTAATACTTCCATGCAGGTAGCACAAAATGGCATACGTTTTTTAGATTCACTGGTACATTCCTCTCCGGAGATTACGGATGTTGTTTCCGGAAACTCGGTGTACTGGGCATTTATAAAGAAAGAAAAAATGACGGAGCATTTAATACTTTTTAAAGTAAAAGAAAAAAATAACGAAGGAGTGTTTGTTGATTTTTTTACCAAAGTGTTTACAAAGGACCCCTCTGTATCATCATTTGAAGCATTTTCTTTTGTAAACAACAAGCAGAAGTGGTTAGTGTGTTATAAAGATGGAATCGTATACGTGAGTTCGGACCTGGGCCTTTTGCAAAACTGTCTGGAATTGAATAAGGAGGGATCTCTGGCTAAAAATAAAACCTATCTGGATCTGATAAAAGAAAACGGAGAGCAGAATACACAAATTTATTTCAATCATGCCTCTGCTCATTTATTTTCCAAGCAGTTGTTCAGTCAACAGTCGTTGTTTGATGTGGATGTTCAACTAAATGAGATTACCCTCACCGGTTGTTCAAATGTAGACAGCAGCTCTATCTTAAATGGCATTAAACATCAGGATGCAGAGAGTATTCGCGGTTACGAGGAACTTCCTGATAATCCTGATATGATAGAAGGCATCACCCTGAATGACGTAGGCTTGTTTTATAAAAACGTTAGTCAGCAGCAGATAAAAGAACAGCGTGAATTAAACGAGCAGGCTTGGGAAATGCTTAACGACAGTGCTTTATATAATATTAAAAATGAGAGTTATGAAAATATTGATAAGGAAATAGTAGCTGCTACTTATGTTTTGGATAATGTTACAAGCAGGCTGTTAAGTCTGAAAATAAAAGATGTAGAAAAGAGTGAGCTATTATTGAAACTGATGAGT